>JAGRLJ010000425.1 GCA_020441805.1 Rhizobiaceae bacterium | reverse complement strand
GCGCATCTGGTTTGGGACCAGAGGGTCGGGAGTTCGAATCTCTCCACTCCGACCACCGTCGGAATCGGCGTCGTGTCATTTGCCCCATGTCGATCTTGTGGCACTATGATCGTCGCAAGCGTGCAAGATTCGGGGTGAAAGCGAGACATGCCGGCTAAGATCTACCGACCCGCCAAGACCGCCATGCAGTCCGGCAAGGCGAAAACCCATAAATGGGTGCTGGAATTCGACCAGGAGCGGCCACGCGTGATCGATTCGATCATGGGCTATACCGGTTCAGGCGACATGCGCCAGCAGCTCAAGCTGGTCTTCGACAGCCGCGAGCTGGCGGAGGCCTATGCGAAGCGGGAAGGCATCGACTACAGGGTGATCGAGCCGAAGGATGCGACACGGAAGAGCGTGTCCTATTCCGACAATTTCAAGTATACTCGCACACAGCCCTGGACGCATTGACGGAGGCGGAAGCCCGCACCGTCGCGACGGTCCCTTAGCTCAGCTGGATAGAGCACCTGCCTTCTAAGCAGGTTGTCGCAGGTTCGAGCCCTGCAGGGATCGCCAAAAATATCTAGCAAGATCAATGTCTCGGTCGTGTCTTTCCGAGGTGGTCATCCGCCCGGAAAAGGATGAAAGGGATACAAACCCCGCGACTTCCCCGAAAAATTCCCGGAGTATCACGCGCTGTTCGCCAGGCGTTCCGGGAGGTTATAGAGCTCGCTCATATTGTGGATGGGCCGAGGGCAAGGCTGTCATAAAGAAACATCATCCTGTTCGGGACGGCTGATCCAGCCCGCTTCCTTCGAGCAGGCTTCCTATCCGTCCGGGTTGAGCTTTTTCCATTCGGAAATGTGGATGTCGCGCCCATAATTGTTCTGCATCATCTTTTCGTTCGCGCGGGAGCAATAGGTCGCGAGCGTCTCGGTGGTTTGTCCTTCATCGGCATTGTCCCCGAGGCATTGCCGGATAACATCGTCGGCCGATGACGGGATCGCGATGACGTGGACGGCAAATAGAATGCAGGCGGCAATTCCGATCTGTATGGGTTCTCCTCTCCCGGTCCGGAAAAGCGCATCGTCTCCGTTCGCCGCCGGCCATGCCGGCCATCGGGCGCCACGTCATGCTGGAAACCTTTGCGTTGTCGGGGAATTGTCCAATGTCGAGATCGAGAACGGGAGAGTTCCAATGGACGCCAATGAACGGGGCGGCACATACGGGCCGACGAGGAGAAAGCGGAGAAACGGCGGCGGGACGATGCGTCGGCGGACGCGGATCGTGGCATGCACGGGCTCGATGAGGCGCTCGACAGTATGAACCGCACGGTGCCGGCTGGAGCGAGAGAGAAGCGAAAGCGATCCTGATCGCCGCCCGGAACGTCCTCGTGCCGCGCTATTGTTTTCATATCCGATCCCAGAACGGGCGCATGGGCGGTCCCGACGGACGGAATTGGATCTTGCCGCGGCATGCGCGGATGCCGAGCAGTCCGCGCGGCATCTGCTCGCCGATATGCCGCGGGCCGGCGAGGCGATCGACAGCCAGATATTCGAGATCATCGATATCCGGGGCACGATCCTGGATCGCGTCGCTTTTCGGAGTGTCATTCGTTTTCGATAGAGCGCCGCCATCAGCGCATCGGCCCGAGAAGCCGTTCATATTCCCGTTCCGGCACGCCATAGGCATCGCCCGCGAAGAGTTCGAGCGCGCGCCGGTCGCGAACGGTGATGAGGTTGCGCTCGGAATAGACCAGATGCTTGCCTTCCAGCACATGCAGGGCCGTCGTCACGCTGGAGCGCCGGACGGCGAGCATGACGGAGAGGAATTCGTGCGTCAGCGCGATCCGGTCTCCCGAGGTCCGGTCGTGGCACATCAGGATCCAGCGCGCGAGGCGCTCGTCGATATGATGCACCGAATTGGACAGGCCCGTATAGGACGTCTGCACCGAAAGCACATAGGCATAGCGCGACAGGAGATGCCGGAGGTTCTCGTTCCGAAGCGCGATCCGCCTGAGGGTTTCGGATCGGATCCTCAGGCCGTGGCCGGGGATCTGCATGAAGATCGAGTAGGGCGTCGCGGTCGTGTCGAGCACGAGGCTTGCCGGGGACATGCCGTCCGGCCCGAATATGCCGACCTCGGAACGCTGGCCTTCGGGTGTGATCGCCACGATGGAGCCGATGCCCGCTTCAATGAAATAGGCATGATCCGCCGGCGTGTCGGGATTGGAGAATTCGAATGCACGCGGCAGTTCGATCGGTTCAAGTTCGGCTGCTATCAGCTGGAACGCATCCTCTGAAAGGCGCGACAGCAACCTGTTTCGAATCTTTTCCCGATCTGCCACAACGACTCCCAGCCCGGCGAGAGTGTTGGAATCCTTCGGTTTCCCATGGAGGAAAAGTGCGTTTCCGGTCATCGTCTCCCGTCTCCGTCTGATTAGGGTCGCGACCTCCGGCCCGCAAGCGGGCAACGGCGCTTGGTGCGGTTGCGTACCAAGCGAGATTTCATGTCGGTCGGTCGCTAGATTGGCTTCGGTAGGGAGATCCGCCGTGACAGCCGATAGAACAGACGTCATTCTCGTGGTGGAGAACGAGCCGCTCATTGCCATGGATCTCGAGGGAATGCTGCATGCGGCCGGTTTTCCCGCCGTCGATCATGTCGCCTCGGTCTCAGAGGCGCTCGACTGGCTCGAACGCGGCGCGCCGCATCTGGTGATTCTCGATCTCGTCATGCGCGATGGCTCGACCGGCCCCGTTGCCCGGCGGCTTCGCGCCGCTGGAAAACCGTTCGTCGTCTATTCCGGGCATTCCCGGCGGGAGGCCGCGCATGAAACGACGTTCGGCGATGCGGTCTGGCTGTCCAAGCCATGCCGGCCGTCGGATCTCGAAAGCGCCATCACGGAGGCTTTAGGGCTGCCCGGCCGATAGATCGCGCCCGTTGATCGAGGCGGGCACGGCGATCTGCTCCGCCGTCGCACGCGGCAACGGAATGTCGACTTCGTCGGGGACCACGACATGGGCGTCGGCCGGAAGCGCGGCATCGACGGTCGCCGGTATGTCCGGCGGTGGCGGATCGATCGGGAACGAATCGAGGTGCGGCATGTTATCCCTTTCTCGTTTTGAGGCGTGAAAGTGCTGACGGCACACGCTCACAGATAAGGCATAAACGGATCGGGCCGGGAAAGGTTCCCGATATAGCGGGAATGATCCGACGGTTCAGCCCGCCGCGCGGCTGCGCAGGTCCTCGCCGCCACTTTCCGCTTCGTCGAGAAGCTCGCGATAAAGGCGGGCATAGAGACCGGCGCTTCTCTCCCAGGAAAAGCGCGCGGCCATGCCCTGGCTTTGAAGCCTCTGCCATTGGTCCGGATATTGGAAGACCTCGATCGCCCGGCGGATGGCGTGGCGCAGGCCCTCGGTCGTGACGGGATGGAACTGGAACCCGGTGGCGACGCCGGCGCCCATCGCCGCGTCGTTGGCGTCGATCACCGTTTCGGCGAGCCCGCCCGTGCGCGAGACGATCGGCACGCTGCCATAGCGTAGTCCGTAAAGCTGCGTCAGTCCGCAGGGCTCGAAGCGCGAAGGCTGGATCACCGCATCCGATCCGCCATGGATGAGATGGGCGATAGGCTCGTCATAGCCGACATGGACCGCGATTCGTCCCGGAAACCGGGCCGCCGCGTCGAGCAGGAGATCCCGTATCGCCGCATCGCCCTGGCCGCAGACGACGAGCCTGGCGCCGCGATAGACGATTTCCTCGGCGACGTCGGCCAGCATGTCCATGCCCTTCTGCCATGTCAGCCGGGTGACGGCCGACAGGATCGGGCCCTCGTCCTCGTCCAGCCCGAATTGGCGCGTCAGCGCCGCGCGGTTGCTGCGGCGGCCCTCCGGCGCGGCGGTGTCGAAGCGGCCCGGCAGGTAGGGGTCGTCGGCGGGATTCCAGATATCCTCGTCGATGCCGTTGAGGATGCCCTTCAGCCGGTCGCGCCGCAGTGCGAGCACGCCCTCCATCCCCATTCCGAACCGGGGCGTGAGGATCTCCCGCGCATAGGTGGGGCTCACGGTCGTGATCGCGTTCGCGGTCATGAGGCCGCCCTTGAGGAAGCACATGTCGCCGTAATATTCCATGCAATCGAGCGAAAAAGCGCTGACCGGCAGATGCAGGTAGGGAAACAATCCCGCAGGAAACTGGCCCTGGAAGGCAAGGTTGTGAATGGTCACCACGACCGGCCGGCCATTGCCCATCGATCGCATATAGACCGATGTCAGCGCCGCCTGCCAGTCATGGGTGTGGACGACATCGGGCGCCCAGCCGGGCAGGACTCCGTCGGCCACCCGCGCCGCGGCGAGCGACAGCGCCGCGAATCGTTTCCAGTTATCGGGGAAATCGTGACCGTTCTCGTCGAGATAAGGCCCGCCGGGCCGCTCGTAGAGGCTTGGAATATCGAGGACGAACAGGATCTGGTCGTCCGTCTGGATATGGCGCAACGACGCGCTTTCACCGAGGATTTCGTCGAAGACGACGAGCGGCGCGCCGGCGCGGGCGGCGGGAAGAAGCGCCGGATAGCCCGGCACCATCGTGATCGTGCGGATGCCGAATCTCTGGAGCGATTTCGGAAGGGCTCCCGTCACGTCGGCAAGACCGCCGGTCTTGACGAACGGATAGACCTCCGATGTAACCGAAAGCACCTTCATGCGACCTGCCGATCCCCTGGAACGCCTGTTGCAAAATAGCTCTTGCCGATTAATGCGCGCTTACCCGCCCGATAATGCCGCGCCGCTCCTTTCGTTCCGGAGGCCGCGCAAGACCGGCATCGATGCGGCGCATCGGGGCGTGCTGCGCCGCATCACAGGGAAAGTCAAATATTCCGTCCGCATTGTGCCGGATTCTTCGCCGGAGGGGAACCATTGCGCCCGGCGGCATGTTGTCTCGCTGGAAGGAGAACTGATGATGCCAATCGAACCCACGCCGTTGCCCGGCCAGCCGGTTCCCGTCCCGCCAATGCCGCCCGATATCGTCCCACCCGTCAAGGAGCCCGAACCCGAGCGGCTGCCCGATGAGGACCCCGCGCCCAATCCCGATGAAAATGACCGGCCGCCGAAATGGAATTGACCTCGCTCCGGCAGTCCCCGCATTTTTCGCCTTGCGCTCGTCGCCCGTTCGGATTACATGCGCGGCACCTCCGGGAAGAGGGCGATTAGCTCAGTTGGTAGA
>JAGRLJ010000077.1:910-2713 GCA_020441805.1 Rhizobiaceae bacterium | reverse complement strand
GCGGCGATGACGGCATCGAGTTCATCGATGCCGATCTGCTGGTCCCAAGCTTCAACCGGAGCTTCGGTATCACTCATCTCGGCATCCAGCTCACCGAGAACGACATCTCGTTCTCGCTGATCACCCGCTAGCACCTTTTTCAATTCCGCACCTCTCAGACGTTGCCGGCTCTCCCGGCGGCGCGGCGTCGTGCGCCCACAGCACAGGAGACATCACTATGTCAGACCACGGTCCTTTCACCCACGATATGTTCGGAAGTTCGCAGAACGCCTTGTCGTCCGGGCTCGGCCTTGGCGTTACCGCCTTTTCCGAAAGTCCGGCAATCGAACCCGACAAGGACGTTCCGCCGCCAGCACCACCGGCCAGGCGGTCCAAGAGCCAGCAGCCCGCTAATCGACAAACCGCCGAAGAAGCGCCCGAGCGCGGCAGCAACTTCCATCTTTCCGGAAGCCGTTCATTGGCCAGGGGCTGGAAGGCCCGCGCCCGCGATAACATCGACGCCATCGCCCTGTCCGCGGCGATCGCGGCCGAGGACCGGCCTGCGACGCCCGAGGAACAGGCGCGTCTCATCCGGTTCACCGGCTTCGGCGCCTCCGATCTCGCCAACACAATCTTCACCCGGCCCGGCGAGGAGGGATTCCGCAAGGGGTGGGAAGACCTTGGCGAAGAGCTGCAGGCATCTGTGAACGAGGCCGACTACGCCTCGCTCGCCCGCTGCACGCAATATGCTCATTTCACGCCGGAGTTCATTATCCGGGCGATCTGGAAAGGGCTTGAACGGCTCGGCTGGCGCGGCGGCCGCGTCCTCGAACCGGGCATCGGGACGGGGCTGTTTCCGGCCCTGATGCCGGAGGCATTCCACGATGCGTCTTTTTTCACCGGCGTCGAACTCGACCCGGTCACCGCGCGGATCGCTCGCCTCCTGCAGCCGGTCGCCCGCATCATCGAGGGCGATTTCGCGCGCACCGATTTGCCGGGGCATTTCGATCTGGCCATCGGCAATCCGCCGTTTTCTAACCGGACCGTAAGGTCCGATCGCGCCTACCGGTCGATGGGTCTGCGGCTGCATGATTATTTCATTGCCCGGTCCGTCGACCTCCTGAAACCCGGCGCGTTGGCCGACTTCGTCACGTCGTCGGGGACGATGGACAAGGCGGACGCCGCCGCCCGCGAGCATATCGCCAAATCCGCCGATCTGATCGCCGCGATCCGTCTGCCCGAAGGCAGTTTCTGGCAGGACGCCGGCACCGATGTCGTGGTCGACATCCTGTTCTTCCGCAAGCGCAAGCCGGGCGAGCCGCAGGGCGACGCGAACTGGCTCGATCTTGCCGAGGTCGTTCCCGTGAGCGAGGACAGCGACGCCATCCGCGTTAACCGCTGGTTCGCCGACCACCCCGATCATGTCCTTGGCCGCCACGCGACCACATCCGGCCCCTTCGGCGAGACCTATACGTGCCTGCCCAGTGGCAGCGACCTCAAGGTCGATCTCGATGCAGCCATCCTCTCCCTTCCGGACGCGCTCTATGACGGCGAGCCCGACGCGATCGATGTCGATCTCGAACTCGGGGCGAGCCTGACGGATATCGTCAGAACCGAGGATGCACATGTGCGCGAGGGCAGCTTTGTCTTCGACGCCTCCAGGGGCCTGATGCAGGTGCTCGACGGCACGCTCGCGCCGGTACCCGTCCGCAAGGGCCGGTCCGGAGAAGGCTTCTCCGAAAAGCAGATTAACATCGTCCGGAAGCTGATCCCGGTGCGAGATGCTGTGCGCGCGGTCCTCAAGGCCCAGGAGACCGATCAGCC
>JAGRLJ010000077.1:0-849 GCA_020441805.1 Rhizobiaceae bacterium | reverse complement strand
ATCACACCAGGGTGTCGATCACGGAGAACGAGGCGACGGGGGAGACCCGCGAAACGCATCGCCGCCCGAACCTGCAGCCTTTCCTCGACGATCCGGATTGCTGGCTGGTCGCCTCTATCGAGAATTACGACCTCGATACTGACACGGCCAAACCCGGCCCAATCTTTTCCGAGCGGGTGATCGCCCCGCCATCGCCGCCCGTGATCACCAGTGCCGCCGACGCGCTTGCGGTCGTGCTCAACGAGCGCGGTCATGTCGATATCGACCATATCGCCGAGCTGCTCCACGAAGACGGCGAAACCGTCATTGGGGAGTTGGGCAGCGCCATCTATCGCGATCCGGCGGATGGGTCGTGGCAGACATCGGATGCCTACCTCTCCGGTCCCGTGCGCGACAAGCTGGCGATCGCCGAGGCTGCCGCCGAGCTCGACCCGGCCTACAGCCGCAATGTCGAGGCGCTCGAAGCCGTGCAGCCGGCCGATCTCAGCCCCTCGGAGATCACCGCGCGGCTTGGCGCGCCATGGATTCCCGCATCCGATGTCGTCGATTTCGTCAAGGAGACGATGGGGACCGATATCCGCATCCGCCACATGCCGGAACTTGCGTCCTGGACGGTCGATGCCCGCATGCTTGCCTATCGCGCCGAGGGCACGTCCGATTGGGGCACCAAGCGCCGCCATGCCGGCGAGTTGCTCGCCGATGCCCTCAACAGCCGGATTCCGCAGATCTTCGATACGGTGAAAGACGGGGACAGTGAGCGCCGCGTTCTCAATGTCGTCGACACCGAGGCGGCGAAGGAAAAGCTCACCAAGATCAAGACCGCCTTCCAGACATGGGTCTGGTCCGATC
>JAGRLJ010000424.1 GCA_020441805.1 Rhizobiaceae bacterium | reverse complement strand
CTCGAAGGCGTTGATCCGGGACACCGTGAAGTAACGCGCCTCCCAATTTCAAGGACTATCCCCTCATGGCAAACCTTAGTTTGAAGAATGTCACGAAGTCGTTCGGAGCCCTTGAGATCATCAAGGGGATCGACCTCGAAATCAAAGAACGGGAATTCTGCGTTTTCGTCGGCCCGTCGGGCTGCGGAAAGTCGACCCTGCTGCGCCTGATCGCGGGCCTGGAGGAGATCACCTCGGGCGATCTCGTCATCGCCGGCAAACGTGTCAACGACGTCCCGCCCGACGAGCGCGGCCTCGCCATGGTCTTCCAGAGCTACGCGCTCTATCCCCACATGACCGTGCGCGAGAACATGGGCTTCGCGCTCAAGCTTCAGAAGATTCCAGCGGCCGAACGAAACGCCCGCGTCGAAAAGGTCGCCACCCTGCTCGAACTTGGACCCTATCTCGACCGCAAACCGCGCGCCCTGTCAGGCGGACAGCGCCAGCGTGTCGCCATCGGGCGGGCGATCATCCGCGAGCCTTCGATCTTTCTTTTCGACGAGCCTCTTTCGAATCTCGACGCCGCCCTTCGTGTCCAGACCCGCATCGAACTCGCCCGGCTACACGAGCGGCTGGGTTCCACGATGATCTACGTGACGCATGATCAGGTCGAGGCTATGACGCTGGCCGACAAGATCGTCGTGCTGAAGGACGGCAGGATTGAGCAGGTCGGCAGCCCGATGGAGCTCTACCACCATCCGGTCAACCGTTTCGTCGGCGGCTTCATCGGCAGCCCCAAGATGAATTTCATCAAGGCACGGATCGGGTCGGCATCCGCCGGGGGTGTGGAGATCCTTCTTCCGGGCGGCGTTCGGATGACGGTCCCCGTGGCCGCGCAGACCGCCGCGAATGGCGAAGGCGTCGAACTGGGTGTGCGGCCCGAACACCTGCGGGTGGATGATAGCGGTCCACTGTCGGGAACGGTCATCGTGGTCGAACGGCTCGGCAGCGAAACTTTCCTTCATGTCGAACTCAGCCTCGAGACAATCGTCATCGCCCAGGTCAGCGGCGGCAGCACCATCCGCCTCCATGACCAGGTCCGTCTTTCGGCGGTCGCAACGGCGTGCCATGTTTTCTCGGGAGACGGAACCGCGCTTCCCGCGCTGAGCCGGCATCCGCTCGCCGCCTATCCCATCTAAGACACGGAGTCATTCATGTATCTCGAGAAAATGAACCTGAAGGGTCAGACAGCCTTCATCACAGGCGGCGGCCGCGGGATCGGCCTGGCCGCGGCGGAGGCTCTCTTCGAAGCCGGCGCGCGCGTCGTCATCTCCGATATCAGCGACGAACTCCTCGAGAGCGGTCGCGTCCACCTGGCGGGTAAGGGATACGAAGCCGACACCATGCGCCTCGACGTCACGCGCCCGGACGATGTCGCCGCGGCGGCGAACGCGGCCAACGAACACCATGGATCGGTCGATATCCTCGTCGCCAACGCCGGCATCGCCTGGCCGGACACTCCGGGCGAAAACATCGCGAACGACATCTGGAGACGTCTCATCGACGTCGATCTCAACGGCGTCTACTGGTCATGCCGCGAGTTCGGGAGACACATGCTCGACCGAGGCAGGGGGTCGATCGTGACGCTGGGCTCGATCTCGGGCCTGATCTCGAACAAGCCTCAGCGGCAAGCCCACTATAATTCGGCCAAGGCGGCCGTGCATCACCTCACCAGGAGCCTCGGCGGCGAATGGGCCGAGCGGGGCGTGCGCGTCAATTGCGTGGCTCCCACCTATGTTGACACGCCGATGTCAAACACCAGCTTCGACGATCCGGCGCGCATGCCGATCTGGATGGACTTCACGCCGATGCGCCGGGTGGCGCGGCCGGACGAGATCGCCTCCGCGGTTCTGTTCCTTGCCAGCGACGCGTCGAGCGCCATGACAGGCACCGTGATCCCCGTCGATTGCGGCTATACGATCTGGTAGAGATTTGTCTCTGTCGGACGCTGACGGCGATGCGCATGGTCTGGCCTTTTCCGCGAGCGGCGGGCACTGCCGCCGAAGAAACGCACGATGCGTTTCAAGCCCTGCTCCATCGCACCGGGGTGGATCAGTTCGCGACCGCGCCGGATTTGTGTTCGAACGACGTCCTGATCCAATCGAGAACCTGTTCCATCTCGACGGGACCCGTCGTATCGACGTGGAGGACAGGGCCGATACCGCAGGGCTGCGCCTCCCTCGCGAGTTCGATGAGTTCCGCGACATAAGCAAGGCCGGGATGTCCGGGGAGGCGCTTTCCGGCGCGGTTCCCGTAGCGTTCGCCGACCGTCTCGGGCGGGGCGTGGCACCAGAGCTCGACGACATCGGTGATAGCCGCACGGGCCACGTGGTCCCGGAGGATGTCCATGGACTGAAATCCGAACCATGCGTCGACAATGAAGGTCGAACCCGGCGCCGACTCCTCAATGATCGAGAAGATCGATTTGTAGCTGGCGCGGCCCAGAACGCGGTTGAAGTTTCGATCCACCCCCTGGATGACTTCCAGAAAGGGATTCTTCACGGTGTCGAGCGACAGGACAGGCTATCCGGTCTTCCTGGAGAGTGCGCGCGAAAGCCCGCTCTTGCCCGACGCTGGCACTCCGTTGACCATGACTAGGCGCTTTTTGTCCCGGAGAGAACCTGAAATCAGGTCCAGGGCTGCGAGACCGCAGCCGATCACGCCGGCGTCGTCACCGAGTTCGGCAAGTCGGACATCGACATCATACCATGTCTTCAGCTCCGGCAGGAAATCGAGGGAACGGATCGCCGCCTGTCCCATACCGCCACCCAGCACGACGACATTCGGGTCGAACGCCGCCGATAAGGTGTTGATGGCCGCCCGCAACGGTCCGCCCCATGCGCACATCACGCCGATAGCGCGTGCGTCGCCCGCTTCCGCCTCGCGCAGCAGATGCTCGAAGCGGATTTCCCGACCGTAGCCGGCCTCGTCCAGATGGCGCCGCAGCGCCGTTCCCGACGACTCGGTCTCGACGCATCCGCGCTGGCCACATGGACACGGATGCCCTCCGATATTGACAACCAGATGCCCGAGCTGTCCGGCGCAGCGCCTGCCGTTCACGATCGCGCCGCTTTCCATCACGGCACCGCCGATTCCCGTGCCGATCGTCAACATGACGGAGTTTTTCAGGCCCCTTGCCGCTCCCCGCCTCGATTCGCCGACCAGTGCCATGCCGCAGTCGTTGGCGACCAGGGTGGGGCGGCCGAAGGCCGCTTCAAGCTCGCCTTTCAGGTCGATGCCGGCCAGATTGAGGAAACCTCCCGAAAAAATCGCACCCGTCCAGCCATCCACGCGGCCGGGAATACCGACACCGATCGCGCGGGCGCGGGCGCCGCCCATGTCCCGAACCAGGTTCTTGATGAGATCGACGGCGGCGAACGGATCACGGCTTCCAGGGATGTTCCGCTTCTTGAGAGGTTCTCCCGAAGGAGAGATTCTCGCAACCCGCATGTTGGTGCCGCCGACATCGACGCCGATTGCGAAATCTTCAGGAGACATTGTGTGTCCTAACCTCAGGCGACAGCCTTTTGGGCGCGATAGCGTCGGATGATAGTCTGGATGTCGTTGAGGCGGGATACCGCCACGGTCGACAGCTTCTCCCTGGAGACACCACGGTCGAGTGAAATGCAATCCTTCCAGAGCGACCTTCCCGCGATAACGCCGGACGCGCCGTTCTTCATCGCCGCTTCAACCTGCGGCAGGAAGGTCTGGTGGTCGACGCCCGCCGAGAGAACCGCCCATGGAACGCCGCCCGCGATCCCGGTCACGTCGGCGCAGGCCTGCTCGCTGCCGGGATACGGAATCTTCAGGACCTTGGAGCCAAGTTCGAGACAGGCGCGCGATCCCTCGACGATGAGCGACGGGAATATCGCCTCGTAATCCTCCTTGCTTTCACCCTCGAGCTGATAGGTTAGGAATTCGACGACGAGCAGGAGGTCTTCCCTGGCGAAATCCTCGATGCTCGCCTTGAGCGTCTCGAGATTCCTCACATTGGCGGCGGGCGTGTCCATGCGGAGATAAACCATGATCTTGCCACCTGTTGCGCCAAGCTCGCGGACCTTGCGGGCGTTGATCCCGTCCACCATCTTCGAGATGCGGTAGCCCTCGGAAGAGGTCTCCCAGCCGGACGCGTCGATACCGATCAGAAGAGCCGTATCGCGGGGAAGGATGCCGTCATCGATCAGGCCGGGGACGGCGCATACCGGATCGACGAGCACACATCCCGCCTTGGAGGCGAGGTAGAGAGTGATATCGGCCTTGGTTTCGCCCAGCATGGTGTTGCTGATCTTCGCCTGCTCCTCGGGCGTCGACGCGAGGACGGTTCGCATACCACCGCGCTGGTCGCATGCGATCACCATCATGGCTCCGCTCGCGTCGCAAATCTGATGATAGCCGCGGCGCTCCGCTGTCGTCATCGTCGTCATTCCCATCTCCTCTCAGGTGATCCCGCTTTCGGTCGCAAAATCAGGAACTGAATGCACTTCTCCACTCGTGCCCCGGAAGCGATTGCCCTCGAAGCTCGTTGTTTGGATTGAATTGTGATCCGGTTCGGTGTAACTTTCGAGGCTGTGTAACACATTGCAGAAAGGAATTGCAAGCTGCTTCCGCAAACTCCGCAGGACACGGCATCCCGCGCGACCATCCATATGGTCGCGAAGCTTCATTACGAGAGCGACATGCCCCAGGTCGATATTGCCCGGAAACTCGGCGTTTCCACTGCAACTGTGTCCCGTCTCCTCACAAGGGCGAGAGCGCTCGGCATTGTGAAGATCGAAGTCCTGGACCTGGTGCTTCCCGATGAGGTGACCGAACAGCTCATTCACGCGTTGGGACTGAAGGCGGCAGCCGTCGTTGACACGCCGTCGACGGGTGTGCTCGGCGCGCTGGCCGCTCCATTGGGTAAGCTCCTCAAGGAGCAGAAGCTTTCGAAGGGGGCGGTGATTGGAATCGGCTGGGGTCGCGCCGTCCGTGAGGTGATCGAGGCCGGATTGCCCCGCATACCCGATGTCAGGGCCGTGGCCTTGAACGGTGGGCTGCCCCAATCGGCGCCGCACTTCCAGATCAACGAGTTCGTGCGGCAGGCGGCCGACCAACTCGGAGGGACCGCGCATTTCCTGCACGCGCCCTATCTTTCGTCGGTCGAATTGCGGGACGCCTTCCTCAACGACGACTTCGTCAAACAGACGACGGGTCTCTGGGACCGGCTGGACTGCGCGATCGTCGGTGTCGGGCTACCGCACGCAATCAATCCGCCCGAGGCGAGTGCCGCGACGGTCAACGAGCAGGCGATCGGCGGGGCGGTTGGCGACGTTCTTCGTCATTACGTGGACCGGAGCGGCAACCTTCTCCAGTGGGAGGGCCAGGAAGGAATGATCGCCGCTTCCGCGGACCAGCTGCGGAACGCCAAACTGTCCATCGGCGTTGCCGCGACCGTCGAAAAGGCGGCCGGGATCGTCGGAGCCGTGCGCTCGGGCATGATCAACGCCTTGGTCACCGATACAGCGACCGCACAGGCGATCCTTGAAATCTGCCGAAGTTCCGCCGCCATTTAGTTGGAACCATTTTTGAAATAATTCTCTGAAAAAAATTTCTTGACGATTCTCCGCCATGAGCGTGATTATGCTCCTCCGATCGGTGGAGGTGCGAATGCGGTGCTTGGAACAAATCACCATTCAGGCGGTCGAACCATGACTACCGCCCTTTCCGTCAATTCGAACACGATCGCCTTTCTCGGGAAATCGGGGACTACCCGACGGTGGAATTCCTGGAGCTTCGCCGCAGGGCGCGCGCCGATAAGGTCGCACCGGTCTTCGACGACCTGCGCCAATTCGCCGGGCGGTCCCTCGAAACCGCGCGGAAACACTGTAAACCGGAATCACGGAGACTTCGCATGACCAACATTCTCGACGGCAAGGTCGCGGCGATCACAGGTGCGGCATCGGGCATCGGCCTGGCGACGGCCAAGGTCCTCATGGCCGAAGGCGCAACGGTAGTCATGGTCGATCGCAACAAGGCGTCGCTCGACGAATTGGCGGCGGACAGTGACGGCAAGGCGATCGCACAGGTGACCGATCTGCTCGACGCGGAGAGCTGCGCGGCGATGATCCCCGAAATCCTCGCGAAGACGGGCAAGATCGATATCCTTTACTGCAACGCGGGCACCTATATCGGCGGCGATCTGGTCGACACCACCGCCGAAGCCATCGACCGGATGCTGAATCTCAACGTCAATGCCGTCATGAAGAACGTCCATGCCGTCCTGCCCCACATGATCGAGCGTGGAACCGGCGACATCATCGTCACGAGCTCGCTCGCCGGGCGCGCGGCCATCAGGCACGAACCTGTCTATTCGGCATCCAAATGGGCGATGACATGTTTTACCCAGACGACCCGACGCCAGGTGAACAAGCATGGCATTCGCGTCGCGCAGGTCTCTCCGGGCCCGGTTCTCTCGGCGCTGCTCGCCGACTGGGAACCCGATCGCCTTCAGGCCGTGAAGGAAGCCGGCGCAGTCATCGAGCCCCGGGAAGTGGCCGAGGCGGTTCTGTTCATTCTCAGCCGCCCCCGCAATGTGACGGTTCACGACGTCGTCGTGCTGCCGACGAATATCGACGGCTAGGCTCCGGACATCTTCAAGCCTGTCGATGCCGCAGGGCGTCGAGGACGATCTTGAAGGCGGGCGCATTCTGCCGCCGGCTGGGGTAATAGAGATAATAGCCGGAAAACGGCGGCGACCACTCGTCGAGAACGACCTGCAACTGGCCGCCGGCAATGTGCGGCGCCACGATATCTTCCGGCACATAAGCGATGCCGTAACCGGCAAGGGCCGCCTCGACCATTGGCAGCGTCGAATTGAAGATGAGCTGGCCATCGACCCGCATGCGGATGTCCCGGCCGTCTTTCTG
>JAGRLJ010000076.1 GCA_020441805.1 Rhizobiaceae bacterium | reverse complement strand
CCGGCGGCGAGCATCGCCTCGATCTGCTCCACCCGCGCGCGGAGCGCGGCGCCCGGATCGACGGTGACGGCGAATTTCGCGTTGGACAGCGTATATTCGTGGCCGAAATAGACCTCGGTGTCGTCGGGCAGCCCGAGCAGCTTCGAGAGCGAGGCCCACATGTCGCGCGCCGGCCGCTCGAAAAGCCGGCCGCAGCCGAGCGCGAAAAGGGTGTCGGCGGCAAAAAGCAGCCTGTCGCCGGGCAGATGATAACAGATATGACCGGCGGTATGGCCGGGCGTTTCGATGACCTCGACGGCATGGCCGGCGAAATCGAAGCGGTCGCCGTCGCCCACCCTCCGGTCGATGCCGGGAATTCTGTCGGCCTCATGGACCGGCCCGGTCACGGTCGCGCCGAAGCGCTGCTTGAGCGCGAGATTGGCCTCGACATGGTCCTGATGGTGATGCGTGGTGAAGATGTCGGTCAATGTCCAGCCGCGCCGCGCCAGCGCATCCAGGATCGGCTGTTCCTCCGGCGCGTCGATGGAAGTGGTCCTGCCGCTTTCGGGATCGTGGACGAGCACGCCGAAATTGTCGCTGCGCGCGCGGAAAAGTTCGATTTCGAGCCTGGCCATGACGATCTCCCGGTCGCTTCCTGTCTTCGGAACAGAGTTCTACCGGTATGGCCCTTGAAGTCCAACCCGCCCGCGTTACATTTCGCCCATGAGCACCGATATCGTCGATCTCAGGCAGTTCTATCACTCCACGCTGGGACAGCTCGCCACCGTCTCCATCGGGCGGGCGATCGCCAGCGTCTGGCCGAAGCTGCCCGACGAGCGGCTGGTGGGGCTCGGTTTCGCGCTGCCCTATCTCGAACTTTTCCAGAAGGATGCCGAGCGCACCTTCGCCTTCATGCCGGCGGGGCAGGGCGCGGTGAACTGGCCGCCGGGCGCGCTGTCCGCCACCGCGCTCGTCTTCGACGAGGAACTGCCGCTGCCGGACGCCTCGATCGACCGCATCCTGCTCGTCCATGCGCTCGAATTCGCCGAAAATCCGCGCGAGACGCTGAAGGAACTGTGGCGGGTGCTGGCGCCGGGCGGGCGGCTGGTCGTCGTGGTGCCGAACCGGCGCGGCGTCTGGGCCCGGCTCGAACATACGCCTTTCGGCGCCGGTCGTCCCTATTCGCGCGGCCAGCTCACGACATTGCTGCGCGAGGCCAATTTCACCCCCGGCGCCTTCGCCGAGGCCTTGTTCTTCCCGCCCTATCGCAAGCGCTGGATGCTCAAGCTCTGCCAATGGATGGAGCCGTTCGGCAAGAAGGCGATGCCGCTCTTTTCCGGGGTGATCGTGGTCGAGGCGCAGAAGCGGCTCTACCAGGGCCTTCCGGTCTTCGCCCGCGCTTCCCGCCGCGTCTTCGTGCCGGTCCTGGCGCCGCAGGGCGTGCCGTCGACGCGGCAATCCGCGAGATCCGAATAGGCCCGTTCCAGCCGCTTCTCGCAAGGGGAGGGGAAGTCACATCGCCCCTCGACAACCTTTCCACCCCGGTCTATGGGCTTCCGGTCGAGTTTTCTTCCGGACTTCTCTCATGAATGACGTGCATTTCAAGAAGATCGCCCTGATCGGCATCGGTCTCATCGGCTCATCGATCGCCCATGCGGTCAAGGCGCGGGGGCTGGCGGATGAAGTGGCGATCTCGACCCGCAGCCCGGCGACGCTGAAGCGCGCCGGAGAACTGGGGCTCGGCACATCCTATCACGACAGGGCGGTCGATGCGGTCCGGGATGCCGATCTCGTCATCGTCTCGGTTCCGGTCGGCGCCTCCGGCGCGGTGGCGGCCGAGATCGCGCCCGGCCTGAAGCCCGGCGCCATCGTCTCCGATGTCGGCTCGACCAAATCCTCGGTCGTCGCCCAGATGGCGCCGCATATGCCGGCGGAGGTGCATTTCATACCCGGCCACCCGGTGGCGGGTACCGAACATTCCGGCCCGGATGCCGGTTTCGCGACGCTTTTCGAGGGGCGCTGGACGATCCTGACGCCGCTGCCCGATGCCGATCCGGCCGCCGTCGCCAGGCTCCGCGCCTTCTGGGAGGCCGTCGGTTCGAAGGTCGAGGAAATGGACGCCGCCCATCATGACAAGGTGCTGGCGATCGTCTCGCACCTGCCGCATATCATCGCCTACAATATCGTCGGCACGGCCGAGGATCTCGAGACGGTCACCGAATCGGAAGTCATCAAATATTCGGCCTCCGGCTTCCGCGACTTCACCCGCCTCGCCGCCTCCGATCCGGTCATGTGGCGTGACGTCTGCCTGCACAACAAGGAGGCGATCCTCGAAATGCTGGCGCGCTTCTCCGAGGACCTCGCTTATCTGCAACGGGCGATCCGCTGGGGGGAAGGCGACAAGCTGTTCGATCTCTTCACCCGCACCCGCGCGATCCGCCGCTCGATCATCGAGGCGGGGCAGGACACGGCGGAGCCGGATTTCGGCCGCCACGCGGCGGAGCAGAAGCCGGCCTGATCAGAGCGCGCTCTGCCAGTCGAGGATGGCCCGCACCGGCCAGACCAGCATCACGACATTGAGCGTGAGATTGTCCCGGATCACATAGGCGGTCAGCAATTCGAAGAAAACCGCGAGCGCCACCGTCGCCCGGACCGGAAGACGCCAGGCGGCGAGGAAGCCGGCCGCCATCCAGATCGTGTCCATCGCCGAATTGAGGATCGAATCGCCGAAATAATTGAGCGCCATGGTCGCGGTGCGGTAGCGCTCGATGACGATCGGCGAGTTTTCGAGGATTTCCCAGCCGGCCTCGACCGCGGCGGCCACGCCGAGCCTAAAGCCCACCGAGCGCCGCCGGAAAACCAGCCAGGCGAGCCAGTAGAACAGGAAGCCGTGGATGATGTGGCTCGGCGTGTACCAGTCCGCGATATGCTGGGAATTGTCGGAGGTGTTGGCTCCGCCTTCCCACAGATCCACATGGCCGCAGGCGCAGATCCAGATGCGGCCCATCAGCCGCTCGGCCAGGACTTGCAGGGCAATGATCGCCACGAGGGCGACGAGGCCGGTCCGGAGGCCGCGATTGCCGGAGGGCTGCGGGACCGGGATCGCGGTCACTCTTCCCCGGCCTCGATGGAATGCTTCATGATCAGGGGCATCTGCGACAGCGTGAAGAGCACGGTGATCGGCATCGTGCCCCAGACCTTGAAAGCCACCCAGAAATCGGTGGAGAAATTGCGCCAGACGACTTCGTTAAGGATCGCGAGCACGAGGAAGAACAGCCCCCAGCGCAGCGTCAGCTTGTTCCAGCCCTCCTGGTCGAGCTGGAAGGCGGAATTGAAGACATAGCCGAGAAGCGACTTGCCGAAGAACAGTCCGCCGAGCAGCGCCACGCCGAACATCGTGTTGATGATCGTCGGCTTCATCTTGATGAAGGTGTCGTTCTGCAACCAGATCGACAGCGCGCCGAAGGACAACACGACGACACCCGACACGAGCGGCATGAGCGGCAGCTTGCCGATCACGAGCTTGGAGACGACGAGCGAGATCACCGTCGCCGCCATGAACAGGCCCGTGGCGATGAAGATCGGGCCGCCGAGCTCGGCCAGGATGGGAAACCATGCCGCCAGCCGCTCGCCATAGGAATTGGCGAAGAAGAAGACGAGCAGCGGCCCGAGCTCCAGCACCAGCTTGAGGCCGGCATGTTCCTTGGGGGCGGCCGGCAGGCCGGTCTTCATGTCGTCTGCCATCATGTCACGTCCGTTCGTCTGGCTTTCGCATAGTCCCATCGGGGACGGATGGGAAGGTCTATTTGTTCTCCACGCCGGCAATGGCCTCGGCGAAGTCGCGGGCGTTGAAGGGTTCGAGATCGTCGATCCCCTCGCCGACGCCGATGAAGCAGACCGGCAGCTTGTGCCTGGCCGAAATGGCGACGAGGATGCCGCCCCGCGCCGTGCCGTCGAGCTTGGTCATGATCAGCCCCGAGACGCCCGCGACATTGCGGAAGATCTCGACCTGGCTGAGTGCGTTCTGGCCCGTCGTGGCATCGAGCGTCTGGAGCACGGTATGCGGCGCGTCGGGGTCGAGCCGGCCGAGCACGCGCACGATCTTTTCGAGTTCGGCCATCAGTTCGGTCTTGTTCTGGAGCCGGCCGGCGGTGTCGATGATCAGAACGTCGTGGCCGGATTGCTTCGCCTTCTCATAGGCCTCGTAGGCGAGGCCCGCCGCATCCGCGCCGAGCTTGGAGGAGACGATGTCGGCGCCGGTGCGTTCCGCCCAGATGTGAAGCTGCTCGATCGCCGCGGCGCGGAACGTGTCGCCGGCGGCAAGCATCACCTTCAGTCCGCCGCGCGTCAGCTTGGCGGCGAGCTTGCCGATCGTGGTCGTCTTGCCGGTGCCGTTG
>JAGRLJ010000423.1:1152-14557 GCA_020441805.1 Rhizobiaceae bacterium | reverse complement strand
TCGAGATGGCGCTTGTTGACCGGCAGGTCGACCGGCTCGCAGATCGTGCCGCCGGAATGATGCAGCCACGGGCTCGACTGCGCGAGCTTGACGAGGTTCCGGAAGTCCTCGATCGTGCCGTAGCGGCGGCCCTTGTCGAGATCGGCGACGAAGGGGGAGCCATAGGCCGGCGAGAATACGACGTTCTTCCCGCCGATCTCGACATTGTTGGCCGGATTGCGCGCATGTTGGGTAAAGGTCTGCGGCGCCGAGGACACGATCTCCCGCAACATGCCGGGTTCGAATTTCACCAGCAGGCCATCGACCCGCGCGCCGGCGCGCTTCCAATGCGCGAGCGCGACGGGATCGTCGCGGAACTCGATGCCATCTCGGCCAGGATGCGGTCGGCGGTGGCCTCGATGCGGACGAGGCTTTCCTCGCCGAGGATGTCGTAAGGCGGAATGTTGCGGACGATATAGGGCACGCCGGCCGGCTTGGCGGAAGGATCCCGGCGCTTGCCGCGCTCGCGGCGGGTCCGGGTCTCGGCGGCTGGAGCTTCGGCGACGGTCATGTTGGTTCCTCACTTTGTCCGTTCCGGAGCCATGCCCCCCACTCTGGCCTTCTTCCCGCTTGCGGGGAGAGGGCCGGGTGGGGCATGCACGCGGCGGCGCTGCTTCCCTGCCGTTGAACCTAACTGTCATTTCCTCGAATGTATTCTTCCAAAATTTCGAGGGAAGATATAAATTCTCCTTATGCAAAGCCTGAAACGACTGCTCCCTTCCGCCTCGGCGCTCGTGGTCTTCGAGGCGGCCGGACGACACGAGAATTTTTCCCGCGCGGCCGAAGAGCTTGCGATGACGCAGGCGGCGGTCTCCTATGCGATCCGGGCGCTGGAGACGCAGATCGGCGTGCCGCTCTTCCATCGCAGCCACCGGGCGGTGGCGCTGACGGAGACCGGCGCCCGCTTTCATGCCGACGTCTCGGCTGGCCTGGCCCGCATCCAGAAATCCGCCGAGCAGATCCGCGCCAAGGGTCGAGAGGCGAATGTCACGCTTTCCGCGTCCACCGCCTTCGCCTCGATGTGGATGCTGCCGCGCATCCCGAGACTTCGCCAGGACCTGCCGGATATCGACCTGCGCATCCAGACCTCGGTGCGCGACCTCGACCTTGAGGAGGAAGGTATCCCGCTCGGCATCCGCGGCGGCGATCCGGCAGCCTGGCCGGGCTATCATTCGGCGCTGCTGGCGCCCGAGGTGGTGAGCGCGGTGGCGAGCCCGAGCTTCATCGAGAGTCACGGCATGCCGGCGGATATGGCGGCTCTTGCACAAATGCGGCTTATCCATCTCGACGAGCCGGTGCGCGAGGCCTGCGACTGGAAGGAATGGTTCGGCAGCGCCGGCCACGACTACCGTCCGCAATCGCGGCCGCTCACCATCAACGACTATGTGCTGGTGATCCAGGCGGCGCTCGCGGGGGAGGGCGTGGCGCTCGGCTGGCGACACCTGATCCACCGCCAGATCGCTTCCGGCGCGCTGGTTCCTGTCGGCAACCACGTCTTCGACACGGGCAGCGCCTTCCATGTCGTCTGGCCCCGGTCGCGGGACCTGAGCCTGCCTGCCAGGAAGGTGCGGGACTGGCTGGTGGCCCAGGGCGCGATGGGCCTCGTCGAAGCGATGAATTGACCGATGGTGGCCGTGTCACCATCATGCCGCCTCAATTCCACCCGATCGCATGCGTTCCGGTTCGTCGAGGAGACCATCATGCGGTATCGATCTTCTGCCCTGGCCCTCGCGGCGTGCCTGGCGGCGTCCTTCGCCCATGCCGAGGACGCCGTGGCGCCCGGTGAGTTCGACCGGCCAGGCGCCGTGGATGGCTGCGACGCCTATGGTGCCGGTTTCGCGAGGATTCCGGGAACGGATACCTGCGCGCGGGTGAGCGGCAAGGTCCGGTTGGAGCAGGGTTTCTCGAAATCGTCGAACTGCGGCGGACGGCAGGTCCAGCTGGATTTCGAGACTCGCGGCGACTGACCCGAGGCGGTCAGGCGGTCCTGGTGGCAAGCAGCCCCGCCCTGGCGTCGTCCACCACATATTGCCGGTCGATAAGCGAGCGCGTCGCTTCGCTGTCGACGGGCTTGCCGTAGAAATAGCCCTGGCCCATGCCGCAGCCCAGCGCCTTGAGCCTGAGCGCCTCGGCGAAGTCCTCGATGCCTTCGGCCACGACCTCGAGATTGAGGCCCTGGCACATGGTGATGATCGCCTTGACGATATGTTCCGAGGCATTGTCGGAGGTTATGCGGGAGACGAAGGACCGGTCGATCTTGACCTTGTCGAAGGTGAAGTCGCGAAGCCGCGACAGGCTCGACTGGCCGGTGCCGAAATCGTCGAGCGCGATGCGGATGCCCGCCGCGCGCAGTTCCGACACGATCTTCTGTGCGGTGACCGGGTCGGTCATCATCGCGGTCTCGGTGATTTCGAGCTCGACGCGGGCGAGATCGAGGCCCGTCCGGTTGATGATCGAGATGGTGTTGAAGGCCGTCGTCGGATCGATGAGCTGGGCCGAGGAGAGGTTGAAGGACAGGAAGAGCTCGCGCGGCCAGGACAGCGCCGCCTCGGCCGCCTTGCGCAGCAGCGTTTCGGAAAGCGAATCGATGAAGCCGCGCTCCTCCGCCAGCGGCACGAAGATGCCGGGCGACACGAAGCCGAGATCCTTGTCGATCCAGCGGGCCAGGGCCTCGAAACCGACGACGCTGTCATTGGCGAGGTTGACGATCGGCTGGAAATGAACGTCGACCTCGTCGGCCATGATGGCGTTGCGCAGCGCCTGTTCGAGCTGCGTCGCCCGCTTCATCTGCTCGGCGATCTCCGTCGAATAGACGGTGATCTGTCCCCGTCCGCGCCGCTTGGAACGGTAGAGCGCGGTTTCGGCGCTCTTGACGAGGTCGTCGAAACCGTCGCCCGCGAAGGGATGGATGGCGAAGCCGAAGGAGGCGGAAAGCCGGACATTGCGGTCGCCGAGGTCATAGGGCGCGGAGAGCACTTCCTTCAGCATGACCCCGGTTTTCTCGGCGCTGCGGCGTTCGAAGATCAGCGGCAGCAGGAAGGCGAATTCGTCGCCGGTCCAGCGCACCACCGTCGCGCCGTCGGGAATGCAGGCCTTCAGGCGATGCGCCACCTGGCACAGGATCCGGTCGCCGGCGGAGGGACCGAAGAGATCGTTGATCGGCTTGAAACCGTCCAGATTGGCGATGCCGACGGTAAACGGCGCGGGATCGGCGGCACGGTCCGCGATGAGCTGGCGCAGCTTGTCATGCAGCCTGTGCCTGTTGCCAAGCCCGGTCAGCGGATCGGTATAGGCCATGGCCTGCAATTCGTTCTGACTTGCCGGAAACGTTTCCGGCGCCGAACCTGTCATGTGGGCTGTTCCTGCATGCGTGAGGTTACCAGAGATTGATGCCTAAACGTTAACATTTGGCTGTCGCAACCCAGGAACGCGGTGCTCCGCGCACCCTTGCTCCGTATGGCCGGACAGGGTGCCGCAGACGAGCTTGCCGAGCGCCTCCGCGCTCAGCGGCTTGGAAAGGCTGCCGTCGAAGCCGGCTGCCTTCGCGCGGCGGTGATCCTCCTCGGTATCCGCCGGCACGAGCGCGACCAGGATCTGCGACGGATCGATGCGGCGCAGGCGGCTTGCGAATTCGTCCGCGGCCATATCGGGCAGCGTCGTATCCGACAGGACGATCCGCGGCGAGAAAGCCGCGCAGTCGTCGAGCCCCTCGGCCGCGGTCCCGGCAATATGGAACGTGAGTTCGAGATTGCCTAGCATCTGTTCGAGAACCATCCGGTTGATCGGATTGTCCTCGACCGCGAGGATATCGAGGCGGATATCGACCGCCTCGATGGCGGAGGCGTCGTCGAAGACCTCGGCCGCCGCGAGGCGAAGCTCCGCGGTCTCCTCCTCGTCCCGCCGCGCCGATGCCTGCGGCAGGACGCCGAGGATCTCCGCCAGGATGGCGGAATCGCCGGCATCTTTCGGCAGCATGCGGAAATGAAGCCCGGAAGCCGCGGCGACGTTGAAGGCCATGGGGTCGAAGTCGAAATCGATCAGGATGAGGTCCACGGTCAGGCCGGCGGCGCGCGCTGCGGGCAGGAAGGCGGCGAATTCCGGCACGTCGCGAATGTAGCAGAGGTCGACGCCATGGGCGCGCAGCGCGAGCTTCAGGGCCTGGCCCGGCTCCCTGCGATCGGTCAGGAGCAACGCGTTGCAGACCGGATCGGGCGGGGTAAGGGGCGGCGGAACCATCGCGGCGCGTCCCTGCGGAGACGCGCCGAGCGGGCTTGCCGCGTCCCGGTCGCCAGCCGCGCCCTGCGTCTCCTCGAAGAGGCTGATCGCGATGAAATGGCTGCCGGGCTTGCCGAGTCGCCGCGCGCGCCGCTCGATGAAGAGGGCCTTGCCGTCGGGCCGGACAAAATGGATCTCGGCGACGGAGGGCTCGCCGCTGGAAAGGAGCTGCCAGTCCATCTGTTCGATGCGGCCGGCGAGGTCCGGCGTGAGCGCGTCCCAGCTCCCGCGGCCGACGATCGCATCCTGCGGCCGGCCGAGCAGCCGGCAGAATTCCTGGTTGACGGCCACGTAATTGAGGTTCCGGTCCTTCACCGCCACGGCCACCGGCAGCGTATCGAGGATTTCCTCGGTGAGCTTCACCCGTTCCTGCTCGTTGCGCAGCAGGTTTTCCTTCTTCCTCTGTTCGGAGACGTCCTGGATGACGACGAAACCCAGGCCGGAGGAGAACCGGCGGCTGACGATGCGCATCCAGCGCTCCGGACCGGTCTGCTCGATCTTGTCGACGCGCTCCCGCCAGGCGCAGGCGATGCGCTCGGCGATCCATTCCTCGCGTCCTCCGCCGGCCGGGCGATCGCTGCCGCCGAAGCGGATGCCCGCGTCATAGAGCGCGCCATAGAGGTCGCGCGCGCGGCCGCCGGGCGCGATTGCGGATTCGCGGATCGGGAAAAGATGCAGCAACCGGATGCTGGCGAAACTGATCTCGTCGAATTTGTCGGTGACGAAGATCGCCGCGCCGAGGGCCTCGCAGAAGACCTCGAGCAAATTGCATTGCAGGATGGCGTCGAACGACGCGGCATCGTCCATCGGAGCCTCGGGCGCTTCCGGTATGAGGGAATGTCATGCTGGTGTGCCGCTGAAGCGGGTCCGGACCGGGCGCCCAGCATCTTGCCCAGGTCGCGAAAGCCGGCCTAAGCCGCCGCCCGCCATCATTTCAGTCAGGCGGATTTGACCGCAGAAGCATTAACGCCCGCTTAAGTTCGGATGGACAACGGAAAGTTTTGTCGCATTCAGGGAAATCGGTTTCCGGAAGACCGGCCTCGACGGCTATTCGGCCGCCTCCTTGCGCGGTTTCACCAGCGGCTCGGGCTGCATGGGCTGGCTCAGGATCAACTCTCGGCCGGCCGCCAGGCCATCGACCGCCTGGAGTTGCAGCCGCGCCTCGTCCCGCTTGCGGACGTCGTCGGCGATCGCCATGGCGTCGATTTCGTCCATGCCGAGGCCCTCGAGCGTCTTTCGTCCGAAAAGCAGGGCCGATTCGATGGTCTCGCGCACCTCGTATTCGACGCCCTGCCGCCGGAGCGACAGCGTATGGACCCGGTCATAGGAGCGGGCATAGATGCGCGCCTCGGGATATTCGGACTGGATGAGCTCGACGATATCGTCGGTCACCTCGCGCTTGTTGGTGCAGATCGCGATGATCTTCGCCTTGGCGATGCCCGCGGCCTCGAGCACGTCCTTGCGGGTTCCGTCGCCGAAATAGATGCGGAAGCCGAAGCGCGAGGCTTGCCGGATGCGGTCGGCGGATTGATCGATGACCGTCACCGAGCGCCCGCCGGAGAGCAGGATCTGGGCGACGATCTGGCCGAAGCGCGAGAAGCCGATCATGAAGACCTCGGCTCCCTGCGCGCCTTGGAAATCCTCGTCGAGCTCCTCGGGCGCGTCGTCGCGCACCAGATAGCGCGGCAGAATGGAAGCGAGTGGGGTCAGCGCCATGGTGACGGTGACGATGGCGATGAGCAGCGATGTGGTCGAGGAGTCGAAAATGCCGGCCGCCGCCGCGGTGGTGAAGAGGACGAAGCCGAATTCGCCGCCTTGCGACAGAAGAAAGGCCTGGCCGAGGGAATCGGCCTTGCTCGAACCCGCGAGCCGGCAGAGCCCGTAGAGGATCGCGCTCTTGGCGATCATGATCACCGGCACCGCGAGCAGGATCAGCAGCCAGTTTTCGAGCACGACATTGATCCGGAAGGACAGGCCGACCGCCATGAAGAACAGGCCGAGCAGGATGCCGCGGAACGGTTCGATATCGGCCTCCAGCTCGTGCCGGTAGGAGGATTCGGCCAGCATCACGCCGGCGAGGAAGGCGCCCATGGCCATGGAGAAGCCGGCGACCTCCATCAGCGTCGCTGCGCCCAGGACCACGAAGAGCGCGGCGGCGATCATCGCCTCGCGGGCGCCGGTCCGTCCGATGACGAGAAAGAGCGGGTTGAGCAGGTAGCGGCCGATGAGCAGCAGCCCCGCCACCGCGCCGACGGAGAGGCCGAAGCCCTGCCAGCTGAAGCTGGTCGAGGTCTCGTGGCCAGGCGCGAGAAAGGCCGCCATCGCCAGGAGCGGAACGATCGCGAGATCCTGGAAGAGCAGGATCGCGAAGGCGCGCTGTCCGTAAGCCGTGTTGAGATCGTTGCGATCCTCCAGGATCTGCATGGCGAACGCGGTCGAGGAGAGGGCCAGCCCGAAGCCGGCCACGACCGCGCCCTGCCAGCCGAGCAGCCCGGAATAATAGGCCATCAGCGACAGAACGGTGCCCGAAAGCAAGACCTGCGAACTGCCCAGCGCGAAAATGTCCTTGCGCATCCGCCAGAGATGCGCCGGCCTGAGTTCGAGCCCGATCAGGAAGAGAAGCAGCACCACGCCGAGTTCGGCGACGGAGAGGATCTGCTCGCCGCCGGAAATGAGCCGGCTGACCGGGCCGATGACGATGCCGGCGGCCATGTAGCCCAGTACCGTGCCGAGCCCGAGCCGCTTGAACAGCGGCGCCGCCACGACGGCGCCGCCGAGCAGCACGAGCGCTTCACTGTAAAGGGCATGGGACGAGGACATTGGCGGAGTTTCCGTTTCGGGCGTCGGACGGCGTGTCGAATAAGTAGGGCGACCCTTGATGATTTTGCAAGCGCACAATAAATGAGCCTCAACAGAAAGGCTTGCCATGCAAGAGCCCATCGATTCCCGGAATCTCGTCGCCCGCGCCGAAGAACTCGTCAGCCTGGCGCGAAAGGCCGGCGCCACGGATGCGGATGCGGTCACCGTGCGCTCGCGTTCGCGGGCCGTCGCGGTTCGGCTCGGCAAGGTGGAGAGCGTCGACGCCTCCGAAAGCGACGATTTCTCGCTGCGCGTCTTCGTCGGCAACCGGGTGGCGAGCGTCTCGGCCAATCCCGGCTTCGATGCCGCGACACTCGCCGAGCGCGCCGTGGCCATGGCCAAGGCCTCGCCGGAAGACCCCTTCGCCTGCCTCGCCGACGATGCGGATCTCTCGCACGACCATCCCGATCTCGGCATGCTCGATCCGGGCGAGGTCTCCTCGGCCGACCTGACGGACGCCGCGATGGAGATGGAAACGGCCGCGCTTGCGGTGCCCGGCGTCACCAATTCCGGCGGCGCCGGCGCTTCCGCTTCGCTCTATGGCCTGGTGCTCGTCACGTCGCGCGGCTTTTCGGGCTCCTATATCGGCAGCCGGTTCGGACGCGGCCTGTCGGTGATCGCCGGCGAAGGCACGGCGATGGAGCGCGACCACGAAGGCGATTCGAAGGTTCGCTATGTCGATCTCGACCCTGCCGCCGAGCTCGGCCGCCGGGCCGCGGAACGCGCGGTCCGCAAGCTCAACCCGCGCAAGGCGGAAACCGGGTCGGGCGTCACGGTCGTCTACGACCCCCGCGTCGCCCGCGGCATGGTCGGCCACCTCGCCTCGGCGATCAACGGCGCGGCGATCGCGCGCAAGACGTCCTTCCTGCGCGACAGGATGGGCGAGCGCATCCTGCGCCCGGGGCTGACGGTGATCGACGACCCGCAGATCTTCCGTGGACCGGCATCCCGTCCCTTCGACGGCGAGGGCGTCAAGGGAACGCGGCTCGCCATGGTCGAGGACGGCGTGCTCCGGCATTGGTTCCTGGCGACCTCGCAGGCGCGCGAACTGGGATTGCGGACCAATGGCCGTGGCGTGCGCGGCGGCACGACCGTATCGCCCTCGTCGACCAATCTCTCGCTGGAGCCGGGCGATGTCGCGCCCGAGGACATGATCCGGTCGGTGAAGAGCGGCTTCTACGTGACCGAGATGATCGGCCATGGCGCGAATCTCGTGACGGGAGAATATTCGCGCGGAGCCTCCGGCTTCTGGATCGAGAACGGCGAATTGACCTATCCGGTGTCCGAGGTCACGCTTGCGTCCAACCTCAGGGACATGTTCCTGACGATGACGCCCGCAAGCGACATCGACCGCACCTATTCCACGGCGTCCCCGACCTTGATGATCGAGAACATGACGCTTGCCGGCCGATAGCGGAGGCGACCCGATGGATATGGCGCCGCGCGTGCGGAATACCGGAGAAGATCTCGCCCTGCTGGTCGAGGCGGCGACGGCCGCCGGCCGCGAGGCGCTGAAATTCTTCCGCAACGACGTCCAGGTGTGGTGGAAGAACGGCGGCAGCTCGCCGGTCACCGCCGCCGATCATGCCGCGAACGATATCCTGCGCGATATCCTGCGCGCGGCCCGCCCCGGCTACGGTTGGCTGTCGGAGGAAAGCGAGGACGATCCGGATCGTCTGGCGCGGGACCGCGTCTTCATCGTCGATCCGATCGACGGCACGCGCGCCTTCATGGAAGGGCGCGATACCTGGGTGGTCAGCGCCGCCGTCACCGAACGCGGCCGCAGCCTGGCCGGCGTTCTCTATGCGCCTTCGCTCGACGAGCTCTATGTCGCCGACGCGACCGGCCGCGTCGAGAAGAACGGCGAGGCGATCGCGACCCGCCGGCCTGGCGGGCCGATGCGGATAAGCGCCGCCGACGACATGATGAAGCGCTTCGGGCGCGGGCTGGGCGAGATCGAGCGCCTGTCGCGCATTCCCTCGCTCGCCTACCGGCTGGCGATGATCGCCGACGGCCGGCTCGACGCCACCATCGTCAAAGCGAACGCCCATGACTGGGACCTCGCCGCCGCCGACCTGATCCTCGCCAATGCCGGGGGACGGGTCACGGATATCCACGGCGCGGCCCCGGTCTACAACCTCCACGCGCCGCGCCACGACATCCTGTTCGCGGCGCGGAGCGACCTGCTGCCATTGCTGGTGGAGGCGGCGGGAAAGGCCTGAAAACTGCGGCTCCCGGCCTACCCACAATCTATCGCGGCCCGGCCGGACGCGAACCGCGTCCAGCCATTGACCTTTCCCGGATTATGCCGCAATCCAGTGATCGAAATCGACCGAACGAAAAGCAAGAAAAACGAAAAGGCGGATTCCATGAGCGCGCAAGACAAGCCGAAGCAACTTCTTCACCTCGTCTTCGGAGGCGAACTGGAGACGTTGACCGGCACCGGGTTCAAGAACCTTTCGGAGCTGGATATCGTCGGCATCTTCCCCGACTATTCCTCCGCGCTGACGGCCTGGAAGGCAAAGGCGCAGCAGACCGTGGACAATGCGCATATGCGTTATTTCATCGTGCATATGCACCGGCTGCTCGATCCGGCGTCGGATGGCCAATGATGGGCCGCCGGACGGGAGTTGAGGCATGACGAGCCTGCGCGCCCGGCTCGCGCTCTTCGGCTATCGCTGGGCGGGCGTGGCCGCCTATCCCGCCGTCAGCGCCTTCGTGTCGCTACGCGCCGCGCGGGGCAAGGAGGAGCGCGCGCGCAAATCCGAACGCTACGGCTATGCCAGCGCGCCGCGTCCGGAAGGCCCGCTGATCTGGGTGCACGCGGCCAGCGTCGGCGAGACCAATGCCGTCGTACCCCTGATCCGGGAGATCGCGCGGCGCGGCGTCACCGTCCTGCTCACCACGGGCACGGTCACCTCGGCGACCATCGCGCGGTCGCGGCTGGAAAACGAGGTGATCCATCAATATGTGCCGCTCGACCTCAAGCCGGTCGTCGGCCGGTTCCTGGAATACTGGCAGCCGGATCTGGCGCTCTTCGCCGAATCCGAGATCTGGCCGGTGACCATCATGGAGCTCGGCCGCCGGCATATTCCGCAGATCCTGGTCAATGCTCGGCTGTCGGACAGGTCGTTCCGCCGCTGGTCGCTCGCGCCCCGGCTCGCGGCCGCGCTCTTCGAGAACATGTCGCTGGTGATCGCGCAATCGGAGACGGACGGGCAGCATTTCCAGGAACTCGGCGCCTTGCCGGTGCTGATTTCCGGCAATCTCAAGGCCGACAGCGACATGCCGCCCGCCGATCCGCTGACGCTGGCGCGCCTTAAGGCACAGCTTGCCGGCCGCAATACATGGGCGGCGATTTCGACCTTCGACGGCGAGGAGAAGGCGGCGGCCCAGGTGCACAAGGCGCTGAAATCGCGGCTCGACCTGGTGACGATCGTCGTCCCGCGCCATCCGGAACGTGCCGACGAGATCGCCGCGATGCTGGCCGGCGAGGGCCTCAATGTCGCCCGTAGGAGCCGAGGCGACTCGATTGTCGCGGACACCGATATCTATCTCGGCGACAGCATCGGCGAGATGAGCCTCTTCCTGCAACTGACCGAGATCGCCTTTGTCGGCCGTTCGCTGACCGCGAGCGGCGGCCAGAATCCGCTGGAGCCGGCCATGATGGGCTGTGCCATCCTGTCGGGCGGCCATGTCGGCAATTTCCGGGAAAGCTACCAGACGCTCGCCCGCAACGGATCGGCGCGCATGGTCCGCGATCCCGAAATGCTGGCCAAGGCCGTCTATTACCTCATCACCAACGAGGCCGCGCGGCACGCCATGATCGATGCCGGTCTCGAAACCGTGCATCAGATGCGCGGCGCGCTCCAGGCGACGCTCAGGGGGCTGGAGCCTTATGTCAATCCTTTGACGATGAAGGCGCGGCTGATGCCGCGCGGTGGCGCCATGACCGGAAAATAGGGGACAGGATTGAAGATCTCGGGGATACTTTTCGACAAGGATGGCACGTTGCTCGATTTCGCCCGCTCCTGGGAGCCGGTGAACCGGCGCTGCGCACATTATGCGGCCGACGGCGACGGAGCGATGGCCGCGCGCCTGATGCGGGCCTGCGGCATGGACCCCGATACCGGCGAGACGTCGGGCGACAGCCTCTTCGCCGCCTCCTCCACCGGCGAGGTCGCCGCCGGGATGATCGAGGCGGGCTCGCGCCGGGCGCTCGCCGACCTCATCCACCATTTCGATCTCTTCTTCCTCGAAGGCGCCGCCCATGCCGTGCCGCTCGCCGACTTGAGGGGAATCTTCCTGGCGCTCAAGGCTCGTGGCCTGAAGCTCGGCATCGCCTCCTCCGACAACGAGGCGTCGATCCGGCGGATGGCCGAGGGGCAGCATATCCTGCCGCTGCTCGACTATATCGCCGGCTATGACAGCGGCCATGGCGTCAAGCCCAATCCCGGCATGATCGAGGGCTTCGCCCGCGAATGCGGGCTGGAGCCGGCCGAAATCGCCATGGTCGGCGACAATGCCCACGATATGCACATGGCGCGCAATGCCAGGGCCGGCCTTGCCGTCGCGGTGCTGACCGGCACGGGCGGGATGGCGACGCTTGCTCCCTTCGCCGACCATGTCGTGGACAGTATCGAAGGTCTCGAAAGCCTGCTCGATCGTCTCGCCGACACGCCTGTCGCTTGATTTGTCGGCGCTTTTCGCGTTTCTTCGCTTCTAAACGGGAAAATCGGGGCCGCCACAGGGGCGGACGACGGGGATATGGTATCTGAGGCACCGCCATTCTGGTGGAAGAAGGGCGATCCGCGCGCCTGGCTGCTGTCGCCGGCATCGCTGGTCTATGGCTATTTCGCGGGCCGGCGGATGAGGCATGCCCGGCGCGCCGAGGTCGGCGCTCCGGTGATCTGCGTCGGCAACTTCACCGTCGGCGGCGCCGGCAAGACGCCGACCGTGATCACGCTCGCCCGGGCGGCGAAGGCGCGCGGCCTCAAGCCCGGCGTGCTCTCCCGCGGCTATGGCGGGTCGATGGACCGGACGACGGTCGTCGATCCCGACCATCACCGCGCCCGCGATGTCGGCGACGAGCCGCTGCTGATCGCCCGCGAGGCGCTGACCGTCATAGCGCGCAAGCGACTCGACGGCGCGCGCCTGCTGATCGACCAGGGCGCCGACCTCATCATCATGGACGACGGCTTCCAGAGCGCCGCCCTGCATTTCGACTACGCGCTGATGGTGATCGACAGCCGCCGGGGGATCGGCAACGGCTTCCTCGTACCGGCAGGCCCGGTGCGGGCGCCGACGGTGCTGCAACTCGCCCATGCCACGGCGCTGCTCAAGCTCGGCGACGGCGACGGGGCCGATCCCTTCATCCGGATCGCCGCGCGGTCCGGCAAGCCGGTCTATGAGGGCATGGTCCGGCCGGTGGGCGATGCGTCGTCGATCGCGGGCAAGCGGGTTCTGGCCTTCGCCGGCATTGCCGATCCCGCGAAATTCTTCCGCACCGTCGAGGGGCTGGGCGCGGAGATCGTCGTCGCGCGATCCTTCGGCGATCATCAGCACCTGAGCGACGACGAGATCGCCGACATCCTCGCCACCGCCGGCAAGCAGGAGCTCGCCATCATCACCACCGCCAAGGATGCCGTCCGACTGCGCGGCCACCACGGCCCGGCGGAGGAGCTTGCGGCGCGCGCCACGGTGATCGAGGTGGAAATGGTCTTCGATTCGCCGACCGCGCCCCGGCTGATCCTCGACGGGGCCCTTTCGGGCTTCCGGAAGCGAAGGTTGGCGGCGAAGGCGGGATAAGGGATAACGACACTTAACATTTTTGCTAAGGTGTCGGAGGTGGTTGGTTGAATATCTGGCGAAGGCGACTGAAGAAGAAGCGGAACTTCCCGCCGATATGCAGGCACGCCTCGGCCATATGACCGGTGTGATCCGGGATTATGGATTGCTTGTCCTGCCGCCCGGTTGGGTAAGGCCGCTGGGAAATGAGCTTTGGGAACTGCGGGTCACAGGCAAGGATGGAATTGCAAGAGCGATCTACATCACCATGAGGAACGGCGTCTGGTGATCGTGCGGATTTTCATCAAGAAAACGCAGAAGACGCCACCAGACGAGATCGCGCTCGCCCGTCAGAGAGCCAGGGACGTTAGACGAAGGCAATCGATTCGAGGGACCTGCATCGAAAGCATATGGCCGGGGATCCCGAAGATCGGGCGGCTTACGA
>JAGRLJ010000423.1:890-1036 GCA_020441805.1 Rhizobiaceae bacterium | reverse complement strand
GGCTGGAAAACGGACGGGTGAAGCCCTCGACCCGGACGCTGGAGCGCTATGCCGCCGCGACCGGCCACAGGCTCAGGATCAGCTTCGAGCCTCTTTCAAGGGACGGGGGCTGATCAGGTCCGCACCGGCAGGACGCCGGCGCGGCG
>JAGRLJ010000423.1:0-792 GCA_020441805.1 Rhizobiaceae bacterium | reverse complement strand
TCACATAACCGCCCGGCAGCAGGATCTGGAAATCGCCGTCGAGATACCGGATCTTCGCCTCGCGGCTGCCACTGCCTTCAAACCGGTTCATCATCGCGCTTCCATTCTTCGATGCGTCGAGCGCATATATCGCGGGCGCGTGATGCAATCAACTGCGGCCGAACAGCCGCTCGATATCGGCGAGCCTGAGCTTGATATAGGTCGGCCGGCCGTGATTGCACTGGCCCGAGCCGGGCGTCGCCTCCATCTGGCGCAGAAGCGCATTCATCTCCTCGATGCGCAACCGCCGCCCCGAGCGGACGGAACCGTGGCAGGCCATGGTGGCGGCGACATGTTCGAGCCGCGCATTCAGGCCTGCCGACGTGTCCCATTCGGCGATCTCGTCGGCGAGTTCCCGGATCATGCCGGCGGCGTCGACCTCGCCCAGCATGGCCGGCGTCTCGCGGATCAGGATGGCGCCGGGGCCGAAGCGCTCGTAGACGAGGCCGAGCCGCGCGAGATCGGCGGCATGCGTCATCAGCCGGTCGCAATCTTCCTCGGGCAGGTCGGCGATCTCGGGGATCAGCAGCGCCTGGGCGGGAAGGGCGCGGTCGCGAAGCGTCCGGCGCATGTCCTCGAAGACCAGCCGCTCATGCGCCGCATGCTGGTCGACGATCACCATCCCGTCCTCGGTCTGCGCGATGATGTAGTTCTCATGCACCTGCGTGCGGGCCGCGCCGAGCGGGAAGGCAAGCGCTTCCTCGGCCTGGGCTTCCCGCGCGGCTTGCGCGGGCGGGGCTGTCGCCGGCCGGG
>JAGRLJ010000422.1:1977-2418 GCA_020441805.1 Rhizobiaceae bacterium | reverse complement strand
CGCCGATACGGTCGGCGCGGCGGGCGTGAAGGCCGATGCCGAGATGTGTATGATGATGGCGGATACGCTGGAAGCGCTCGGCATCGGGCGCGGCGATTACGTGATCCGGGTGAAGAACCGCAAGGTTCTCGACGGCGTGATGGAGGCCATCGGGCTGGGCGGCGAGGAGAATGCCGGGCGGCGGCTCACCGTGCTCCGCGCCATCGACAAGCTCGACAAATTCGGCCCTGAGGGTGTCAGGCTGCTGCTCGGCCCCGGCCGCAAGGACGAATCCGGCGATTTCACCAAGGGCGCGGGCCTCGGCGACGAGCAGATCGGAAAGGTGCTGTTCTTCGTCGGCATAAAGGATTATGCGGCGAGCGCCGCCGATCTCGCCAGGCTGCTTGAGGGGACGTCCAAAGGCCAGGAAGGCGTCGACGAACTCAATACGATCGGCTCGCT
>JAGRLJ010000422.1:785-1837 GCA_020441805.1 Rhizobiaceae bacterium | reverse complement strand
GTCGGCGGCGGCGGCCGTTATGATGGCCTCGTCTCCCGCTTCATGGGTCAGCCGGTGCCGGCCACAGGCTTCTCCATCGGCGTCTCGCGCCTGATGACGGCGCTCAAGAATCTCGGCAAGCTCGGCGCCGACGAGGTGGTCGCGCCGGTTGTCGTCTGCGTCATGGACCGCGACACCGAAAGCCTCGGCCGCTACCAGCGCTTCGTCCAGGAACTGCGCCATGCCGGCATCCGCGCCGAGATGTATCAGGGCAATCCGAAGAATTTCGGCAACCAGCTCAAATATGCCGACCGCCGCGGCGCGCCCCTGGCCATCATCCAGGGCGGCGACGAGCGCGCCCAGGGGGTCGTGCAGATCAAGGACCTGATCGAGGGTAAACGCCTGTCGGGCGAGATCGCCGACAACGTGACATGGCGCGAGGCGCGCGTGGCGCAGGTGTCGGTGAAGGAGACCGAACTTGTCGAGCGCGTGCGCGAGATGCTGGCCGCGCAGGCGGACGATCGGACGCGGAGTGCCTGAGCGGATGCCATCGGTGGGCGCAATCACTCCCCTCCGTCCTGCCGGACCTCTCCTCCGCAAGGGGGGAGATTTGCGGGACGCCGTCGCGACGCCTCTCCCTGAACGCCACGCTCCGAGCAACGGCTGCTATTTCCGGGCGGCAACAACGCTCCATCGAAGCTCCCCTCTTGAGGGGGGTGCCGGCTCCGAGGTGGAACGATGCCCGTGATCAACGCTCCCGCTTTCGCCGCCGACCTCATCGCCCTCTTCGACAGCCTGAAGACGGAGCGGGTTGACACGCCGGTCATCCAGCCGGCCGAACCCTTTCTCGACATGGCCGGCGAGGACCTTCGCCGCCGCATCTTCCTGACCGGGAACGAGACCGGCGAGAGCCTCTGCCTCCGGCCGGAATTCACCATTCCCGTCTGCCTGCGCCATATCGAGACCGCCACCGGCACGCCCAAACGCTATTCCTATCTCGGCGAGGTCTTCCGCCAGCGGCGGGAAGGGGCGAACGAATTCTACCAGGCCGGCATCGAGGATCTCGGCACCGG
>JAGRLJ010000422.1:0-722 GCA_020441805.1 Rhizobiaceae bacterium | reverse complement strand
CGCGCTCACCGTCACCATCGGCGATCAGTCGGTCTTCGAGGAAGTCGTCGCCGCGCTCGGCCTGCCGCCGGGCTGGCAGCGCCGGCTGGTCCACGCCTTCGGCGAGGCCTCAAAGCTCGATGCGCTGATGGCGCGGCTGGAAAAGGCCGAGAGCGTCGCGGGTCTCGGCGACGAGGTGGAAACCCTGCTTGCGGGCAATGACGAGGCCGCGCTGGTCGCCCATATCGATACGATCATGGACGCGACCGGCTATTCCACCAATGCCAGCCGCTCGCCGCTCGAAATCGCCCGCCGCCTGCGCGAGAAGCGCGAACTGGCGCATACGGCGCTCGATCCCGCCAAGCTCTCGGCGCTTCGCGAATTCCTGTCCCTGAGCGTCAGCCTCAAATACGCCCCCGATGTTCTCGCCACCTTCGCCCGGGGCACGGGGCTCACCCTCGATGCGGCGGTCAGCCAGTTCGATGCGCGGGTGGCGGCGCTTGGCCGGACCGGTGTCGATCTCTCGACCGTCACCTGGCGCGCGGCCTTCGGCCGGCCGCTCGATTATTATACCGGCCTCGTCTTCGAGGTGAACATGCGCGACGACCCGAGGGTGCTCGCCGGCGGCGGCCGCTTCGACCGGATGCTCACCCTGCTCGGCGCCGCCGATCCGATTCCCGCCGTGGGCTTCTCGCTCTGGCTCGACCGCATAGAGGCCCTGAGGAGCGGATCATGATCACCAT
>JAGRLJ010000075.1:3039-5595 GCA_020441805.1 Rhizobiaceae bacterium | reverse complement strand
CAGGGCAGCCATATCGTTATCCGCCGGAAATTCCCCGACCCGCGCGCCTATTTCTTCCAGAACAATGACGGCCGCATCTTCTTCGCCATTCCCTATGAAGGGGAATTCACCCTGATCGGCACCACGGACCAGGACTACAAGGGCGATCCGGCCGACGTCGCGATCACCGATGCCGAAATCGACTATCTCTGCGCCGGCGCCAGCGAATATTTCCGCGAGCCGGTGACGCGCGCCGACATGGTCTGGTCCTATTCCGGCGTCCGGCCGCTCTACGACGACGGCGCCTCGAAGGCGCAGGAAGCCACCCGAGACTATGTTCTCAAGGCGGAAGGCGGACCTGGCGAACCGCAGCTGATCAATGTCTTCGGCGGCAAGATCACCACCTATCGGCGGCTTGCCGAATCCATGATGGAGAAGATCGAGGGCGTGCTCGGAGCGCGCGGCAAGCCGTGGACGGCGGACGCCATCCTGCCGGGCGGCGATTTCGACAGGCAGGATTTCGACGGCCTGCTGGCGAAGTTCCGCCGCGACTATCCGTTCCTGGAGGAAGCCCATGCCCGCCGCCTGATCCGGCTCTATGGAACGCGCGCCTGGCGGATACTGGACGGCGCCCGGAGCCTGCTCGACCTGGGCCAGGTTTTCGGGGCCGACCTGACCGAGGCCGAAGCCGCCTATCTCGCCGAAAACGAATGGGCGCGGGAAGCAGAGGACATTCTGTGGCGCCGGACGAAACTCGGACTGAAGGTCGATGCCGCCGCGGCCGGCGCGATCGATCAATTCCTGAAATCCAGGCCGAATGCGGGAATGCCGCTCGCCGCGCAGTGATCCGCGCGACGGACGTTTCCGTCTTTGGGAGGAGGTAAGATGCTGGAACTGAAAGGTGTGACGAAGCAGGCGGGAGCGGATACCCATATCCGCGACGTCTCCATGCGCCTCGAGAAAGGCTCGCTCAACGTGCTGCTCGGTCCGACCCTCTCGGGCAAGACCTCCCTGATGCGGCTGATGGCCGGCCTCGACAAGCCGACCAGGGGTTCGGTCTGGTTCGAGGGCCGCGACGTGACCGGCATGCCGGTGCAGGGCCGGAATGTCGCCATGGTCTACCAGCAATTCATCAATTATCCGGCGATGACGGTCTACGAGAATATCGCCTCGCCGCTGCGTGTCGCCGGCAAGAGCGCCGCGGAGATCGAGGAAGCCGTCGGCAAGGCCGCCGAACTGCTCCACCTCACCCCCTATCTCAAGCGCCTGCCGCTCGAACTGTCCGGGGGCCAGCAGCAGCGCACGGCGCTCGCCCGCGCCATCGTCAAGAATGCCGGCCTCGTCCTGCTCGACGAGCCGCTCGCCAATCTCGACTACAAGCTGCGCGAGGAACTGCGCGCCGAGCTTCCGAAAATCTTCGCCGAAACCGGCGCGATCTTCGTCTATGCCACGACCGAACCGTCCGAGGCGCTGCTTCTCGGCGGCAACACCGCCACCCTGAGCGAAGGCCGGGTCACGCAATTCGGCCCGACCGTCGAGGTCTTCCGTCGGCCCGCCGACCTGGTGACCGCCAGGACCTTTTCCGACCCGCCGCTCAACACGGTATCCGCCGAGAAGACCGGATCGACGATTCGGCTCGCCACCGGCACCGAACTTCCGGCGCCCGATTATCTCCGGGACGTGCGCGACGGACGGCTGGTGATCGGCTTCCGGCCGCATCACCTCTCGCCGGAACCCTCGCCGGGCGTGAGCATTCCGATCGCAGCCAATGTCACCGTCACCGAAATCACGGGATCGGAAAGCTTCATCCATGTCGCGAGCGGCGATGCCAGATGGGTGATGCTGACACGCGGCGTGCACGACCTCACGCCGGGCACCGGCATCACCGTCAATCTCGATACGCGTCACCTGCTCGCCTTCCGCGAGGACGGTGCGAGCGCCGCGACCGGCCGGCCTCTGGCAGCCTGAGGAGAGACCCGAAAGAATGGCCCGCATCAACCTGGACCATATCCGCCACGCCTACATGGCCAATCCCTCGGCGCCTTCGGATTACGCGCTGAAGGAGGTCGACCATGTCTTCGAGGATGGCGGCGCCTATGCGCTGCTCGGGCCGTCGGGCTGTGGCAAGACCACGCTGCTCAACATCATTTCCGGCCTGCTCACGCCCTCGCATGGCCGCATCCTGCTCGGCGAGCGCGACGTGACGCAACTCCGGACCGAGGATCGCAATATCGCGCAGGTCTTCCAGTTCCCGGTGATCTACGACACGATGACCGTCTTCGACAACCTCGCCTTCCCGCTTCGCAACCGGCATGTGCCGGAGGCCGAGGTGAAGCGGAAGGTCGAGGAGATCCTCGACGTCATCGATCTGAGATCCATGGCCCACCGCCGGGCGCACCGGCTCACCGCCGACCTCAAGCAGAAAGTCTCGCTCGGACGCGGCCTCGTCCGCTCGGACGTCAGCGCCATCCTGTTCGACGAACCGCTGACCGTCATCGACCCGCATATGAAATGGCAATTGCGTTCGCAGCTCAAGCTGCTGCACCGCCAGTTCGGCTACACCATGGTCTACGTCAC
>JAGRLJ010000075.1:0-3018 GCA_020441805.1 Rhizobiaceae bacterium | reverse complement strand
ACCTTCGCCGACAAGGTGGTGGTGATGTATGACGGCGAGATCGTGCAGATCGGCACGCCCGCCGAGCTCTTCGAACGGCCCAGCCACACCTTCGTCGGTTATTTCATTGGTTCGCCCGGCATGAATGTGCTGCCGGCGCGGATCGAGGGCGCAACCGCGATCGTCGGCGACCAGGCCGTGCCGCTCGCCGCCGCCCCGTCGGTCGCCGCAAGCGCGAAGACCGAGCTCGGCATTCGCCCGGAATTCGTGCGCCTTGGCCGCGACGGCATGCCGGTCACGATCACCAAGGTGGAGGATATCGGCCGCCACAAGGTGGCGCGCCTCATCTTCGCCGGCATGCCGCTGACGGCGATCGTGCAGGAAGACGACGAGATCCCCGCCGAGCCGCGCGTGACCTTCGACCCGGCCGCGATCAGCATCTACGCCGACTCCTGGCGCGTGAAGACGGAGGCGTGAACATGGAGAAGACGCAAAACAACAAGGCCTGGTTGCTGGTTCTGCCGATGCTGGTCATCGTCGCCTTCTCGGCGGTGGTACCGCTGATGACGGTCGTGAACTATTCGGTTCAGGACACGTTCGGCAACAACGAGTTTTTCTGGGCGGGAACCGACTGGTTCGTCCAGACGCTCCATTCCGACCGGTTCTGGAACGCGCTCGGCCGCAACCTGCTCTTTTCCTTCATCATCCTCGCCATCGAGGTGCCCCTCGGCATCTTCATCGCGCTCCACATGCCCAAGAAGGGCATCGGCGTGCCGGTCTGCCTCGTGCTGATGGCGCTGCCGCTGCTCATTCCCTGGAATGTCGTCGGCACGATCTGGCAGATCTTCGCCCGCGTCGATATCGGCCTGCTCGGCTATACGCTCGAGGCTATCGGGATCGACTACAACTATGTCCGGGATCCCCTCGACGCCTGGGTGACGCTGATCGTCATGGATGTCTGGCACTGGACGAGCCTCGTCGTGCTGCTCTGCTATGCCGGCCTCGTCTCGATCCCGAACGCCTATTACCAGGCGGCCAAGATCGACGGCGCGTCGCGCTGGTCCGTGTTCCGCTATATCGAGCTGCCGAAGATGAAGCGGGTGCTGCTGATCGCCGTGCTGCTCCGGTTCATGGACAGTTTCATGATCTATACCGAACCCTTCGTCGTCACCGGCGGCGGCCCCGGCAATTCGACCACCTTCCTGTCGATCGACCTCGTCAAGATGGCGGTCGGGCAGTTCGATCTCGGGCCGGCGGCGGCGCTGTCGATCATCTATTTCCTGATCATCCTGCTGCTCTCCTGGGTCTTCTACACCGTGATGACCTCCAGCGACGCAAAGACCTGAGGAAGGAGGACGAAAATGGCAAGCGACAACAAGAAACTGACCTCCTTCATCGTCTCGACGCTCTATATCCTGTTCCTGCTCGCGCCGATCTACTGGCTCGTGAACATGAGCTTCAAGACCAATACCGAGATCACCAGCACCTTCACGCTGTGGCCGGCAAATCCGACGATCCGCAACTATGCGGTGATCTTCACCGATCCGGCCTGGTATTCAGGCTATATCAATTCGATCACCTATGTGGCGCTCAACACGGTCATCTCGGTGCTGGTGGCGCTGCCGGCGGCCTATGCCTTCTCGCGCTACCGCTTCCTCGGCGACAAGCACCTGTTCTTCTGGCTGCTCACCAACCGCATGGCGCCGCCGGCGGTCTTCGCGCTCCCCTTCTTCCAGCTCTATTCCGCTTTCGGCCTGATCGATACCCATATCGCGGTGGCGCTGGCGCATTGCCTGTTCAACGTGCCGCTCGCGATCTGGATCCTCGAAGGCTTCATGTCGGGCGTGCCGAAGGAGATCGACGAAACCGCCTATATCGACGGTTATTCCTTCCCGCGCTTCTTCGTGAGGATCTTCATGCCGCTGATCGCGTCGGGCATCGGCGTCGCCGCCTTCTTCTGCTTCATGTTCTCATGGGTGGAACTGCTGCTCGCCCGGACGCTCACCACCACCGACGCCAAGCCGATCGCGGCTACCATGACCCGCACCGTTTCGGCCTCGGGCATGGATTGGGGCGTGCTCGCCGCCGCCGGTGTGCTCACGCTGATCCCCGGCGCGCTGGTCATCTATTTCGTCCGCAACTACATCGCCAAGGGCTTCGCCCTGGGGAGGGTGTGATGAGTGCTTCCCGTCGCTGGCCGCTCGTGCTCGGCCTCGTCCTTGCCATCTATCTCGGCGCCGTTTTCGCGCTTTACCGGGCGCTGCCGGTCAAGAACGGAGCGGTCGACTGGCTCGCGCCGTTGATCAAGGGCGGGTGGATGGCCTGGTCCTTTCCAGGCGCGCTCTTCTTCCTGACGATCGGCCTGTTGCTCGCGCTGATGGCCGTCTGGGAATATGCCTCGCCCGGAGGAAATCCCCGTGTCGGCATCCTGCGCTTCGAGACGACGCGGGGAGACCGTCTCTTCATATCGCTGCTGGGCAGCGCATTCATTCATCTCGCATGGTTGGGGCTCGTGGGCGCCAATCTGTGGTGGGCTCTTGCCTTGTCCCTCGTCTACGCCATCGGCGTATTCAAGCTGGTCTAAGGTAAATGGAAGTAAGCGGCCCGGCTGCCACCGGACCGCTTTATCGCAATCGCAAAACCCCAGGGAGGATCTTATGCGAAAGCAATTGCTGACTACGACTGCCGCGATACTGCTGGCCTTTACCGGTACCGCCTTTGCCGGAATGGATGAGGCCAAGCAGTTCCTCGACAAGGAAATCGGCGACATGTCGTCGCTTTCCCGCGCCGACCAGGAAAAGGAGATGCAGTGGTTCGTCGACGCTGCGAAACCGTTCCAGGGCATGGAAATCAAGGTGGTTTCCGAGACCATTACCACGCATGAATATGAATCCAAGGTTCTGGCTCCGGCCTTCACGGCCATTACCGGCATCAAGATCACCCATGACCTGATCGGCGAAGGCGATGTGATCGAAAAGCTCCAGACCCAGATGCAGTCGGGCGAGAACATCTACGACGCCTATGTCAACGATTCCGACC
>JAGRLJ010000421.1 GCA_020441805.1 Rhizobiaceae bacterium | reverse complement strand
CGCGGCCTTCGCCGGATGGATACGCCGGATGCCGCCGGCGAAGACCAGCAGCGCGGCGATGACGAAGGTGAAAATCACCGAGGCCGCGAGCGGATCGATGAGGATCGCGACGCCGGCCGCGATATAAAGAAGCCCGGCCAGCGCCCAGACGAGGAACCGGCGCCAGTTCCGTGCCCGGAAGGCCAGCATGAATCGGAACATGCCGCCGAAGATCATCAGCGTGCCGACCAGCACCATGGAGAAAATCGTGGCGGCGACCAGATTGCCGAGGATCAGCACGCCGCAAACCAGAATGAGCGTGCCGAGCGCGACGATCCAGCCCCAGTTCGACTGCTCGCGGGCAAGGATATCCTTCAATTGTTCCCGATCGTTCAAAACCATCGTCGCCTCCTTCACACAGCCCGGCAGGGATGACGCATCTTAGCACAGGCGGGGGCGGACGATGAAGGCCGGTCGAGGACACCGGAGCCGGAAGCGGCGGGCAGCTCTCACCCCCGGAACAGGTAATCCTTCCGCGACTGCTCCTTCATCCCGATCGAGAATCCGGCCATCTTCGGCGGCATATAGGCCGCGTTCTGGATATTGCAGGGGTCGAGGAAGTGCTCGTGCAGGTGATCGACGAATTCGATCACCCGGCCCTCGATCTCGCCCGACACCGCGACATAGTCGATCATCGAGAGGTGCTGGACATATTCGCAAAGACCGACTCCGCCGGCATGCGGCCAGACCGGCAATCCGTATTTGGCGGCCATCAGCAGCACCGCGAGCACTTCGTTGAGGCCGCCCATGCGGCAGGCGTCGATCTGGACGATATCGATCGCGCCGTTTGCGATCATCTGTTTGAAGAGAATGCGGTTCTGGCACATCTCGCCGGTCGCGACCTTCACAGGCGCGACGGCCTCGCGAATCCTTTTGTGGCCGAAGACGTCGTCCGGGCTCGTCGGCTCCTCGATGAAATAGGGATTGCAAAACTGGAGCGCCCTGACCCAGTCCGCCGCTTCGCCGACCTCCCAGACCTGGTTGGCGTCGATCATCAGGTAGCGGTCGGGACCGATCACCTCTCGGGCGATGCGGAGCCGGCGGATGTCGTCCTCCAGGTCGCGACCGACCTTCATCTTGATATGGTTGAAGCCGGCATCGATCGCTTCCCGGCAAAGGCGGCGAAGCTTGTCGTCGTCATAGCCGAGCCAGCCGGCGGAGGTCGTGTAGCAGGGATAGCCCTTCGCTTCGAGGCGGGCGATGCGGCCGGCCTTGCCGGGTTCGGCCTTTCTCAGGATTTCAAGCGCCTCGTCGCGGGTGATGGCATCGGTCAGGTAACGGAAATCGACGATATCGACGATTTCCTCCGGGCTCATCCCGGCGACGAGCTGCCAGACCGGCTTGCCGCTTTCCTTGGCGAGCATGTCCCAGACGGCATTGACGACCGCGCCGGTGGCGAGATGGATGGCGCCCTTGTCCGGCCCGATCCAGCGGAGCTGGCTGTCGCTCGTCACATGGCGCCAGAAGCGGGCGGGACTTTTACGGATCCAGTCGAGGTCGAGGCCCACCACGAGGTGGCGCAGGGCCTCGATCGCCGCGCAGCAGATCTCGTTGCCGCGGCCGATGGTGAAGGTAAGGCCGTGGCCTTCCAGACCCGGCGCGTCGGCACCGAGGATGACATAGGCGGCCGAGTAATCCGGATCGGGGTTCATCGCATCCGAGCCGTCGAGGCTCTGCGAGGTGGGGAAGCGGAGATCGAACGTTTCCAGGTGGGTGATCTTGGTCACAGGTAGCCTCTGTTATTTGGGGTCGGCGTCGTCGTTTCGTGTCGGCGGCGGCTGCGATGCCCCGCCGCCATAGCCGAATGCACCCACTTACCTATCCGCCATGAAGGTCTGCCTCTGGGTGCCGAGCCCTTCGATGCCGAGTT
>JAGRLJ010000074.1:2622-11161 GCA_020441805.1 Rhizobiaceae bacterium | reverse complement strand
TGTCAAGGCGGGCCACGGCCTATCTGAGCCCGTCCTTGCCCTCGATCTCGCTCGCCTTCAGCCCGCCCACGCGCGGCAGGGGCCTGCCGCCGTCGGTCACAGCCACGGCGACCATGATCTCACCGGCGCGCGGTGCATCGTTGAGCATCACCCGCATGCCGTCGAAATGGCTGCGGACATAGGCCGCGTCCTTGTGGCCGAGGGGAATGTCGAGAACCGTTCCCGGCGCCCCGGACGCCTTGGAGGATGGCACCAGCGCCGCCCCCTTCTCCACCGCCTCGCGCAGCGGCTTGCCGAGCGCGGGATGCAGGATCGCGGCCGCATGTTCCAGCTCGCCATTCTCACCGACCAGCGCCGCCTTGCCGTAGCTTTCGGCGGCGCCCGGAGCGATGCCCAGCGCCTCGACGCATTTGCGGCCGAGAAGTCCGCCGAGCTCGGCGCCGATCTCCACCAGCGGAGCCAGATCCTCGACGAAGCGGCCGGCGAAGGGATTGCGGATCACCGCGACCGCCGCGGCCTTGCGCACCGGCGGCGACACCGCCTGCCCCATCTCCGAGCGGGTCTCTTCCAGGAAAACCGCGATCTTGCGGATCTCGGCGCTCACCGCAGGCCGTCCTCGCCCTTGACATCCTCGGCCCGGAGACCGCCGACCCGGGCATGGATGCGCGAGCCGGTCGTCATCACCAGCGCCAGCACCAGCTCGTTGGCGCGCGGCGCGTCCGGCACACCGACCTCCATCGCGTCGAAATGGCTGCGGACATAGGAGGCATTGATATGCGTCACCGGCACGTCAAGCCGGGTTCCCGGGCCGCCGACCTTCTTGGTGGAGGGAACGATGGCCTTGGCATCGCCCAGCGCCTCGCGCATGGCATAGCCGCCCGGCACATGCCAGAGCGCGCCGTGCTCCAGCTCACCGCCCTGCCCGACGATCGCACCCTTGCCATAGGCCCGGATGGCCGACTTGTCGCCGCCGAGAGACTCGATGAGGCGCGTCGCCATGTCGAGGCCAAGCGGCTCGAGATCCTTCATGAAGCCCGTGATATCCTCGTGATAGGCGCCGGCGAACGGATTTTCGACGACGGCGAGGATCGCGCCGCGCAGCAGCGGCGTCTCCGCGACCGGCCCGCCTTCATGTCGGATCTCCTCGATCACGGTCAGGATCTTGCGTAGCTTCGGTTCAGGCATAGTGTCTCGTCTCCAGCAATTGCGGCATGTCGTGACCATGCGCGCGCGCCGATGATGACGCGCCCCTGGTCTTTCAGGAAAAGCGCCGCGCGGTGAACGAGACCGCGCGACCTGAGGGTTTCACCCGTCGCGCAACCCGCATCCAGGGCGCGCCCGATTTCAGCATGGCTCAACGCACCGCAATCCGTTACCACAAGGCGACTTCCAAGATCGCTGTCATCTTTCACCTGATCGGCGGGCATGCGCATCACCGATGGGTGATCCGGCAGATCGACGGCATTTCCGATCATCGTCGCGGCCGCATCCGCCTCGGCGGCGCTGCCGGCAAGCGCCGTCACGGAATCGGCGATGCCCATCGACAGGCTGCGCCCGCCCCGGCCGCTCGTGGCGATGCCGCGCGTGGGACCGTCCGCGTCGATGGCGAAGGCGCCGAGATCGGCTCCGTCCTCCCGGGCGATGCCGACGCGGAATTCGGCGCCCGCGTCGAGATGCAGCGCGATGTCGCCGCCATTGTTGACATAGATGCGGCGCGGCCGGTTGTCCGGCGCGAAGCCGTCGAGCATGGCGGCAAGAACAGTATCGGCCACCGCGCCGGCCACCGCCGCCATCGGCGTTATGAAACAGTCGCCGCCATAGGGCCGGACGGCGGCCATCATGCGCCGCGCGATATCGCCGCGCGGCTCCGGGCCGTGCGGCACGGCCGGACTGCGGAGCAGCGGCAGTTCGGCCACCAGTTCGTCCAGCACCGTCCGAAACCGGCGATACGCCAGCGCATAGGCATGCTGCCGGTAATAGTTCTCCAGTTCCCGCGAGACCGCGCCATCGACGCCGATCACCAGATCGATCGGCCCATGATGCAGATGCAGCCGACCGCCGGCATCGCCGTCGAGATAGGACGCGACGGGACCGCTCATCATCCGCCCCACTTGAAGTTCTTCTCCGCCGTGGGCCAGGCGCCCTCGACGACTGGCGCGATCTTGCGTTCGGCGAGATCGACCGCCTGCTCGATCGGCACGATCGCCTCCATATGGCCGCCGAGCGCCGCATAGTCAGAGAGGCGCATGGTGAATTCGATCGGCGCCACCAGCGCCGGCGTCGGGACATAGCCGAAGGAATTGGACGGCATTTCCGTCACATCGGCCATGACGGTGATGCCGCCGCCGGGCCAGACATAGGCCGGCGCGCCGCCGCAGGATACATGGGTAAGCGCCTCCTTGACCGAGCGGGTCAACCGGACGGGATTGGTGGTCACGCCGGCGCGCAGGCTGCCGCCCGCCCCGCCCATGAAAAGGACGGAGGCCAGCGCCGGCTCGCAATTCTCGGCGATGATCTCGACCGACTGGCGGATCGCCGCCGGCAGGTCGGATTGCAGCACCGGCCTCAGATTTTCGTCCAGGATATAATAGCCGGATTGCTCGCCGGTGGTGGACACCATCAGCATCCGCAGGCCCGGATAGGCGGTCTTGGGATCGAAATCGCCGAGAATGGTCAGCGGATCGTCGATATCAGTCCCGCCCCAGCCCGTGCCAGGATCGGCGACCTGGAAATACCGGCCGGGCGTCGAGCGCCGGCCCTTGATCTTGATGCCGGTCGGCGGAATGTGCAGCAGCTTGCCGGCCTGATGCTCCGACAGCACGCCGGTAATGTGGTCGTCCACCACCACGACCTCATCCACCAGTTCCTTCCACTGCTTGGCGAACATGCCGATCGTCGCCGACCCGCAGCCGACGCGCATGCGATGCTCTTCCGCGCCGTTGATGACCGGGGGCTTGCCCGCCGCCACGATGACCGTCGCCCCGCCGTCGATGGTCATCTCGACGGCTTCGCGATTACAGAGCCTGAGCAGCGCGTCGCAGGTGACGCGGCCTTCCTTCTTCGAGCCGCCCGTCAGGTGGTGCACGCCGCCGAGCGAGAGCATCTGCGAGCCGTATTCGGCCGTCATCACATGCCCGACCGGCTCGCCGTCGACCCGCACGGGCGCGGCTTCCGGGCCGAGATAGCGATCGGTGTCGATCTTCACCTTGGCGCCACAATAGGAGAATATGCCTTCGGTGACGACCGTCACCATGTCGACGCCGTTCTGCTTCTGCGAGACGATGAACGGGGCCGGCTTGTAATCGGGATAGGTCGTCCCCGCGCCGACGGCGGTGATGAACGGCCGGCGCGCCTGCACGAGATCGCCGTTCCAGTCGTCTTCCGGGTGGTCGGGCAGGAAGGGCACGACCTTGCCGCCCGCCGAGACGGTGCCTTCGATGATGGTCAGCGGATCGACCCGGATCAACTCTCCGCCCTGATTGGCGTAGCGGTCGCAGGCGCCTGAACGGCCGTCTGCGATGTAGCACATGACGGGACAGGCGTCACAGCGGATCTTGCCGTTCTCCGCAACTTCGACCGCTTGCTTCACCATGGCGTGCTCCTCTGGGCTGGACAGAAGACAAGTTCATTTGTATACAAATGAGTATCCGCTCACCTCTCCCGTCTGTCAAGCGATACGCTGCGTCGAAGATGCTTCGTTGACAAATGAGTCCGAGCAGTTAAACCAAATTCAGGTGCCTAGACAATGCCCAAGCCAGGAAGATCGGACCGGACGACGATGGAAGCGGATGATATCACGCTGGAAGGCGTCGCCGAATATCGGGTGGACCAGCAGATCGGCTTCTTCCTGCGTCAGGCCAACCAGCGCCATGTCGCGATCTTCACCGGCCGGATGGGCGATCGCCTCACCACGACCCAGTGGGCGGCGCTGTCCAAGCTCAAGGAAATCCAGCCGACATCGCAAAACCAGCTCGGCCGCGAGACCGCCATGGATGTCGCGACGATCAAGGGCGTGGTGGACCGGCTGGTCGCCCGCAACCTCGTGCGGACTGCGCCCGATCCGACCGACGGCCGCCGCCTCGTTCTGTCCCTCACCTCGCAGGGAGAGGAAACCATCGACCGCAACCTCGTGACGGCCCGCGCCGTTTCCGAGGAGACGCTCTCTCCCCTGACGTCGGGGGAGCGCATGATGCTGGTCGAACTGCTTCGGAAGATTTGCTGAGGGCATTCCCCTGCCGTCACACGCCGAAGGGAGCGCCGCGCCCCGTTCGAAACTCCGCAATAATCATTTGCATGCCAACGATTGTTGGCTAAGATACCCGGAAACGGGTAGGCGGAACCGAAACCCGAGGGGAATGCGATCTTGTCCTTGGAGCACGTGACAGACTTGCGGGCGCGCGGCATGACCGGCGCTTGGTGCCGCACGTGAAGACGCGGTCCATGACGCTCGCGGTCAACGGTCATGCCCGTACGGTGGAAGCCTCGCCCGCCACACCGCTGATCTACATCCTGCGCAACGATTTCGCTCTCAACGGCCCGAAATTCGGCTGCGGATTGGGCGAATGCGGTGCATGCGCCGTGCTCGTGGGCGGCCGTTCGATACGGTCCTGCACCACCGCCGTCGGGACGGTCGAGGGCCGGGAGATCACCACGCTCGAAGGTCTCGGCTCGGCTGCGGCGCCGCATCCGGTCCAGCGCGCCTTCATCGAGATGCAGGCCGCGCAATGCGGCTATTGCCTCAACGGCATGATCATCGCCACCGCCGCCCTTCTCGGCCGCAATCCCGCGCCGGACGAGGCCGAGATCCGCCAGGCGCTGGCGCGGCATCTCTGTCGCTGCGGAACGCATGTCGAGATTCTCGCCGCCGTTCGGCGCGCGGTGGAACTCTCGGGAGCCGGCGCATGAGCGGCCCGCGGGAAGCACCGCTGGAACACTATCTCGACGCCGAGGATATCCTGCTGGTCATCCGCGCCGGCATGTCGAACCGGCCGGAAGTCTTCCTCGCCATGCTGCCCGACGGTGGAGCGCGGGCCTTTTGCGGCCATGTCGATCTCGGCACCGGCATCCGCACCGCGCTGGCGCAGATCGTCGCCGAGGAACTCGATATCGCCGTGGAGCGCGTCACCATGGTGCTGGGCACGACCTCGGCGGCGCCCGACCAGGGCCCCACAATCGCCAGCGAGACGATCCAGGTCTCCGCCATACCGCTCCGCCAGGCGGCCGCGACGGCGCGGTTCCATCTCCTCTCCGAGGCCGCCGCCCGAATCGGCGCGGGCATCGAGGCGCTCTCGGTGGATGACGGCGTCATCCGCCACGGAGACCGGGCGATCGCCTATGCCGAACTCATTGCCGGCCGCCACCAGCGGATCGAGATCGATCCCTCCGTCCGCGTCAAACCATGGCAGGACTATCGTATCGTCGGCCGATCGCCGCCCCGCAGCGATATTGCCGGCAAGGCGCTGGGCGAATGGACCTATGTCCACGATGTCCGCCTGCCCGGCATGCTGCATGGCCGCGTCGTCCGCCCGCCCCATGCCGGCTTCGATCATGGCGAACTGGTCGGGCGCAGCCTCGTCGCGGTCGACGAGCACTCGGTCGCCGACATTCCGGGCCTCGTCGCCATCGTGACCGAGGGCGATTTCGTCGGCGTGGTCGCCACGCGCGAGGAAAACGCCGTCGAGGCCATGCGGAGGCTTCATGTCGTCTGGCGCGAACAACCGGCCAGGCCGGACCTCAATCGCGTCGAGGAGGCCCTGCGCGGCAACCCGAAGGAGAAGACCCGGCTCCTCCGGGAGAGCGGCGATGTCGAAACCGCGCTGGCCGGCGCCCGCGACGTGATGCGGCGCACCTATGTCTGGCCCTACCAGATGCATGGCTCGATCGGCCCGTCCTGCGCCGTCGCCGATTGGCGCGACGGCCGGCTCGTCGTCTGGTCGGGGACGCAAAATCCGCACTGGATGCGGCGCGACCTCGCCCGGCTCCTGGATATTGCCGAGGAGGATATCGTGGTCGAGCGGCTGGAGGCCGCCGGCTGCTACGGCCGCAACTGCGCCGACGACGTCACCGCCGACGCGGCGCTCCTGTCGCGCGCCGTGGGCCGGCCGGTGCGCGTCCAGCTCAGCCGCGAGCAGGAGCATGGCTGGGAGCCGAAAGGCGCCGGCCAGGTCATCGACGTGCGGGGCGGGCTCGATCTCGAAGGCGGGCCGGCGGCCTACGATTTCGAGACGCGCTACCCTTCCAACCTCGCCCCCACGCTGGCGCTGGTCCTGACCGGCAGGATCAGTGGCAACGAAACGGTGGAAATGGGCGATCGCACCGCGATCCCGCCCTATGCGATCGGCAATATGCGCATCCAGGTCCACGACATGCCGCCGATCGCCCGCGCCTCGTGGTTTCGCGGCGTGTCGGCCATGCCGAACTCGTTTGCGCATGAGAGCTTCATCGACGAGCTGGCGGCAGCGGCCGAAGTCGATCCCGTCGAATATCGCCTCCGCTATCTCACCGACCCGCGCGCGATCGCTCTCGTGCGCGCCGTCGCCGGGAAGGCAGAATGGAAGCCCCGCACCCGCTGGGGCACGGAGGGCGGCGAAGGCGACCTGCTCTACGGCCGGGGCTTCGCCTATGCCCTTTACGTCCACGGCAAATTCCCCGGCGTGCCGGCGGCATGGTCGGCCTGGGTCGCCGATGTCGCGGTGAACCGGAAGACCGGCGCAGTGGCCGTGACCCGCATCACCGTCGGACAGGATACCGGCATGATGGTGAATCCCGAGGGCATCCGCCACCAGATCCACGGCAATGTCATCCAGTCCATCAGCCGCGTCCTCAAGGAAAAGGTCGATTTCTCCGCGACCGAGGTCGAGAGCGTCGAATGGGGCGGCTATCCGATCCTGACCTTCCCCGAACTGCCCGACATCGACGTGCTGATGCTGCCGCGACAGGACGAGGAACCGCGCGGCGCCGGCGAAAGCGCCTCGGTGCCGAGCGCCGCGGCGATCGTCAATGCCGTCTATGACGCGACCGGCATCCGCTTCCGGGAATTGCCCCTGACGCCGGAAAAGATCCTTGCCGGGCTGGGCCAGGCCCCTGAAAGGCGGCTTCCACCGCCAGAAGGACGAAAGCCGCGCCGCCCGGTTCTGGGCCTCAGCCTCGGCATCGCCGGACTGGCGGGGCTCGCAGCGGGCGGATTGGCCCTGCTCGCGCCCGTCAAGCCGGCCATTCCCGAGATCGCCCGGCCCGATCCATCGGCCTTCAGCGCCCCGACGATCGAGCGCGGCCGGCTGGCCGCCGCAGCCGGCGCCTGCAATATCTGCCATGCCGGCGCAGACGGAACACTCTTTGCCGGCGGTCGCGCCTTCGAGACGCCCTTTGGAACGATCGTCGCCGCCAATATCTCGCCGGATGTGGAAACCGGTATCGGCGCCTGGTCCTATCCGGCCTTCGAGCGGGCCATGCGCCAGGGCATCCACCGGGACGGACGCCATCTCTATCCGGTCCATCCCTATACATCCTTCGCCAGGGCCGACGAGGCGGATATCCAGGCGCTCTACGCCTATCTCATGGCTTCGCCGCCGGCCCGCAACGCGGCCGCCGGGACGAAGCTCACCTTTCCCTTCAACATTCGCGGGCTGATGGCCGGCTGGAACGCCCTCTTTCTCAAGCCCGGACAGGTAGCGAATGCCGACAAGAGCAGCGCCTGGAACCGGGGGGCCTACCTGGTCGAGAGCCTCGGCCACTGCTCCGCCTGCCATACCGAGCGCAACAGGGTGGGCGCGGAACTGGATGGCGACGCGCATCTGGCGGGCGGATTCGCCGATGGCTGGGAAGCGCCGGCCATTCTCGGCCCGGGCCGTTCGCCCGTCGCCTGGACCGAGGATGCGCTCTACGACTATCTCCGCCAGGGCTATGCCCATGATCACGGCGCGGCCAACGGCCCGATGGCGGAGGTGGTGAAATCCCTCCGCCCCCTCCCCGACGCCGATATCCGCGCGATCGCGATCTATCTCTCCGATGGAGCGAAGAACGATCCGGGCGGCAGGGACAGGGCGGCCGTGATCGCGATGTCGCGCGCCGCAGAAACCAGCGCCGCGATCGCCGAGCCGGCCGGCGCCCGCATCTTCGAGGGCGCCTGCACCGCCTGCCATGCGGAGGGCACGCCGCTTGCAAGCCTCGCGCTCAACACCAACCTGCATGGCGACCGGCCGGACAACCTGCTGCAAACGATCCTGAACGGGGCTGAGGCGCCTGCCGCGCTCGCGCATCGGGCCGCGCCGGAACACATGGAAGTGATGTCCATGCCTGCTTTCCGGGAGAGCCTGTCCGACCGCCAGATCGCCGATCTCGCCGCCTATCTCCGTTCCCGCTTCGCGCCGGACAAGACACCCTGGCGGAACCTGCGGGATGCGGCCGCGAAGGTCCGGGAGACCGGGCAATGACGATCCGTGCCGGGCGTCTGATCATCGGAACCGGCATCTGCCTTCTCTTTCCGGCCGCCGCCGCCGCCCATGGCGCGGAGGGCGGCATCGTCCTGTTGCTGCCGACC
>JAGRLJ010000074.1:0-2568 GCA_020441805.1 Rhizobiaceae bacterium | reverse complement strand
CTGGTCACCCTGCCGGCGCAGCTGACCGAGCGGCTGGCGGCGATGCGGCTGCCGCTCGGCACGCTGGGAGGCCTGCCGCATGTGGCGACGTCGGCTGCCGGCTTCCTCATCCTCGCCATCGTCGTGGCCGCCGGCTTTTTCGGCAGCCGGGATCCGGTCGCCAACCCGCTGCCGACGCTGTTCTGGTCGACCTGGTGGGTCTGCTTCACCCTTCTCCAGGCGCTCGTCGGGCCGCTCTGGCCGCATCTCAATCCATGGACCGCCATCCTCGCCCTGATCGGCCGCCGGGGGCGCGGACCTGCCGCGAAACTGCCGGCCGGCATCGGCTATCTTGTCGCGCTCCTCCAATTTGCCGCCTTCGCCTGGTTCGAACTGATCGATCCCGCGCCAAGCGATCCGGAACGGCTGGCGACGGCGATCGTCTTCTATTTCGGCTTCAATCTCCTCGGCGCGACCGTCTTCGGCGAGCGCGACTGGATGGGCCGCGCCGAACCCTTCACGATCTTTTTCGGGCTGGTCGGCCGGCTGTCGCCCTTCGATCGCCAGGCCGCCCCCGGCGGACGCACGACCGTCTCTCTCGTCTGGCCCGGAGCGACGCTCGTCGCGCGCGATGCCCTGCCGCTCACAGGCGTGCTCTTCGTGCTGATGACATTGGCCACCGCATCCTTCGACGGCGTATCTCGAACCTTCGCCTGGCTCGGCGCGATGGGCGTCAATCCGCTGGAATTTCCAGGGCGAAGCGCCGTCATGGGATCGAGCACGCTTGGCCTTGCCGCCGCCTGCGCCGCACTCTCGGGCCTGTTTCTCGCCTCGGTGTTCGCAGGCGCGGCACTTGCCGGCGAAACGCGGAGATGGGGACCGGCCGCGGGACGCCTGGTCTATTCCATCGTCCCGATCGCACTCGCCTTCCAATTCTCGCATTACCTGACCGGCGTGCTGGTCGACGGCCAGAACGCGCTGATCGCGATCAGCGATCCGTTCGGCCTCGGCTGGAACCTATTCGGAACCGGCCGTTGGCATACGACAACATCGTTTCTCAACACGCTCTCCGGCGTGACGGCCATCTTCAACACCCAGACGCTCGCCATCGCGCTGGGCCATATCGTCGGCATCGTCATGGCCCATGCGATCGCGATCGAGATTTTCCACGACCCGCGCAAGGCGGCGATCAGCCAGGTCCCGCTGGCGGTTCTCATGGTCTTCTATACCGGCTTCGGTCTCTGGCTGCTGTCGACGCCTCGCATATAGCGCGCTATCCGTGCCCGACGCCGAGATATTTCTGCACCATCGACGGATCGGCCCGCACATCCTCGACATGCGCCTCCGCCTGGATCCGTCCCTGGTCCATGAAGGCGATACGGTCGGCGACGGGCAGCACCGCATCGATCCGCTGTTCGACCAGCAGCACGGCGACCCCCTCGGATCGAAGCTTCATCACCACATCGCGGATCGCCTGGATCATCGAGGGCATCAGGCCCTCTGTCGGCTCGTCCAGCATAATGACCCTTGGCTCGACGCAGAGCGCCCGCGCGATCGCCACCATGCTCTGCTCGCCGCCCGAAAGCGTGCCCGCCCGCTGGTCGAAACGCTCGGCGAGCTTCGGAAAATAGGACACGGCGCGATCGAAGGCCGCGCGCCCCGAACCCCGCGTCATCAGGCCGACCTGAAGATTTTCCCGGACCGTCAATTCGGTGAACAGCCGACGTCCCTGCGGAACATAGCCGATCCCCTGCCGCGGAATGTCCTCGGCGGCAAGCGCGCTGATATCGCGTCCGTCGAGCAGGCGGCGGCCGTCACGCGGCATGAGCAGGCCGATAATGGATTTGAGCGCCGTCGTCTTGCCCGCGCCGTTCCGTCCGAGCAGGCAGACGATCTCGCCCGATGCGACCGAGATCGAGAAATCCCGCAGGACCTGGACATTGCCGTAAAAGCTGTTGAAATCCTCGATCCTGAGCATCACGCACCCGTTCCGAAATAGGCGGCCTGGACCTCCGCATTGGCCCTGATCTCCTCCGGCGTGCCCTCGGCGAGCATGAGGCCGCGATTGAGCACGGTGATCCGGTCGGCAAGGCGCATGACGACATCCATATTGTGCTCGATCAACAGCACGGTCGCGAAGCCGGAGATCGTCCGGACGAGCTCGCAGAAGGCGTCGATCTCGGAATCCGACAGGCCCTGGGTCGGCTCGTCGAGGATGAGCACCGACGGCTTGAGCGCAAGCCCCATCGCCACTTCCAGAAGCCGCTGGTGGCCATAGGCCATCTCGCCGGCGCGCCGTTCGGCCTGGCCGGCAAGCCCGACCGCATCGAGCGCGGCCCGCGCCTCGGTTTCGATATCCAGCCTGTCGCCGCGCTGCGCCCGGCCGAGCGCGGCGATCCGCACATTTTCCAGCACCGGCAGGCCGGGATAGATATTGGTGATCTGAAACGTATAGGCGATGCCCATCCGGACTCGCCGGAAGGCGGGTGTGCGGGTGATATCCTGTCCACGAAACAGGATCCGCCCCTCGCTCGCCGCCGTCCGGCCCGACAGCAGGCTGACGAATGTGGTCTTTCCCGCGCCGTTGGG
>JAGRLJ010000073.1:5617-7897 GCA_020441805.1 Rhizobiaceae bacterium | reverse complement strand
GCATGCAGCGCCGCCTGCACCCGCTCGCGGCTCTCCGCCACGGCCTTGTCCGGCAGGCCGACGACATACATGTTGAGCTTGCCGGGACCGACCATGACCTGCACATCGACGGGTGCGCCCTCGATACCCTGGAATGCAACCGTCGCGACCCGCGCCACCATCTGCCCGCTCCCTCCAGCCCGTCCGCCTTGCGCGAGAATGCGCGTATCGGCCGTCACAGGTTGCAATCAAGCACAGGATACGGAATAAAACAAGAACAATCTGCGAACGAATTTCACTGTCGGGCTGTAGTCAGGTTGTGTCCGGTTGCGGGCCGGGAACGGATTGTGGCAACCGGCCGCAGCCGGGGCGGGAACCCGCGCCGTGCGGGTCAGCCGCGCTTGCGCTCGACCGCGTCCCAGAACAGGGCCGCGATATCGGCCCCGCCGAATTTCCGCACCTCGCGGATGCCGGTCGGCGAGGTGACGTTGATCTCGGTCATGTAGTCGCCGATCACGTCGATGCCGACGAGAATGAAGCCGCGTTCGCGCAGCGCCGGGCCGATGCGGGCGCAGATCTCGCGCTCGCGCGCCGTCAGTTCGGTCGCCTCGGCGCGGCCCCCGACATGCATGTTGGAGCGCGAATCGTGCTCGGCCGGCACACGGTTGATCGCGCCCACGGGTTCGCCATCGACGAGGATGATGCGCTTGTCGCCCTTGCGCACCGCCGGCAGGTATTGCTGGGCGATGTAGGGCTCGCGGAACATCTGGCCGAACATTTCGAGCAGCGAGGAGAAATTGCGGTCGTCGCGCGAGGAATGGAAGACGCCCGCGCCGCCATTGCCGTAAAGCGGCTTCAAGATGATGTCGCCCATTTCCTGGCGGAAAGCGGCGATCTCGCCGGCATCGCGGGTGATCAGCGTCTTCGGCATCAGGTCGGCGAATTCGGTGACGAAGATCTTCTCCGGCGAGTTGCGCACCCAGTTGGGGTCGTTGACGACGAGCGTCCGCGGATGGATGCGTTCGAGAAGGTGCGTCGAGGTGATATAGGCCATGTCGAAGGGCGGATCCTGACGAAGCAGGACCACATCCATGGTCGAAAGATCGACGCGCTCGGCCTCGCCCAGCGTATAGTGATCGCCCTTGATATCGCGCAGTTCCATCGGCTCGACGACGGCATGGAGCCGGCCGTCGCGCAGGCTGAGCCGGTTCGGCGTGTAGTGGAAGAGCCTGTAGCCGCGGGCCTGCGCCTCGAGGCCCATGGCGAAGGTCGAGTCGCCCTCTATGCCGATGCCGGACACGTGGTCCATCTGGACGGCGACATTCTTGATCCGCGCCATGGTCTGCCCCTTCTAGCCCCAAAGTCCGCCTGATTTAGGACGCGCTCCGGGGCGTGGCAAGCCCGGCGGAGCCGGCGTCCCGCCGTTCTTTCAGAAAGCGTCCTTGAAATGCACGGGAAGACGCCATGGCCGGACCGCGAGAATATCGTAGCGCAGCGACAGGCTGCCCGCATCCGGCTGGCGCGCCAGCCAGGTCATGGAGGCGTTGCGGATCCGCCGCTGCGTCTCGTTTCCGACCGCGAAAACGGATTGCTCGCTGCTCGCCCGCGCCTTGACCTCGACGAAGCCGACGAGGTCGCCCTTGCGGGCGATGATATCGATCTCGCCGGCCTTGCTGCGGTAACGCATCGCCAGGATGCGGTAGCCGCGCAGCAGCAGGTAGCCGGCGGCGACATATTCCGAAACGATCCCGCGCCGGAAGGCCTTCCTGCGATCGGCGGTGCCGCGCGGCGCCATGGGTCAGCCCCTGGATCCAGGCTTGAGTTCCAGCAGGCGCTGGTAGAGGTTCTTGCGCGGCAGTCCGGTGCGGCGCGCCGCCTCGGACGCGGCCTTCGCCGTCGGCATGTCCGCCGCAAGGTGCCGCAGCATGGCGTCGAGCACGGCGCCGTCGGGCGCGGCTTCCTCACCGGGCGGGCCGACGCAGATCACGATCTCGCCCTTCACATTGTCGTTGCCGGCATAGTGATCGGCCAGCGCCGAAAGCGCACCGCGCCGGAATTCCTCGAAGGCCTTGGTGATCTCGCGGCAGACGACCGCCTCGCGCGGGCCGAGGACATCGGCCATGTCGCGCAGGCTCGACGGCAGGCGATGCGGCGATTCGAAGAAGACCAGCGTGCCCGGCACGCTCCGCACTTCTTCCAGCCGGTCCCGCCGCGCCTTTTCCTTCGTCGGCAGGAAGCCCGCGAAAAAGAAGCTCTCGTTCGGCAGGCCGGAGGCGGATAGCGCGGCCACGACGGCGGACG
>JAGRLJ010000073.1:0-5509 GCA_020441805.1 Rhizobiaceae bacterium | reverse complement strand
GGCCGGCCGCCAGGGCGGCGACCAGCCTCGGCCCCGCCTCCGCCGCATTGTGCTCGTGATAAGCCACCGGCCGCGCCGATATCGCGAAGCGGTCGAGAAGCACGCGGGTCACGCGCGTATCCTCCGCCGCGACGATATCCGCCGCGGCAAGCGTCTCCAGCGCCCGCAGCGTGATGTCGCCGAGATTGCCGATCGGCGTCGCCACGAGATAGAGCGCCGGCTCCAGCGGCCGCGCCTTGACCTCCAGCGTCCGGATCCGATAGCCGCCCTTGCCGGGCCGCATGTTCACGTCTTCGTCAGTCAATGGCGGCTCCGCGCGGTCGTTCCGGCTGTTTATGCGCATTGGCGAAACCGAGCGCAACTGCGAATTAATGGTCGCAAACTGTCCGACCCACTTGCAAAGCCAAACGAAATTCTGCCATTTTGGCCGCCCAATCAGGGGCGGGGCTCCGGTCAATCCGGCAAGATCACAAAACGGCAGGCATCATGCGTATCACTCTCGAGCGTTCCAACCTCCTCAAGTCCCTCGGGCATGTCCATCGCGTCGTGGAGCGCCGCAACACGATCCCGATCCTGTCGAACGTCCTGCTTCGCGCCGAAGGCGCCAACCTGCGGCTCAAGGCCACCGACCTCGATCTCGAAATCACCGAAGCGGCGCCCGCCATGGTCGAGAAGGCGGGCGCCACCACGGTGCCGGCCCATCTGCTCTACGAGATCGTCCGCAAGCTGCCCGACGGGTCCGAGGTCGCGCTGACGGTCAATGCCGAGGGCACGGCGATGACGGTCAATTCCGGCCGCTCGAAATTCTCGCTGCAATGCCTGCCGGAGGGCGACTTCCCCGATCTCACGGCCGGCAGCTTCAGCCATTCCTTCAAGATCAAGGCAGCCGATCTCAAGATGCTGATCGAACGGACCCAGTTCGCGATCTCGACCGAGGAAACCCGCTACTATCTCAACGGCATTTATTTCCACACGGTGGAGGCCGGCGACGCGCTCAAGCTGCGCGCCGTGGCCACCGACGGGCACCGACTCGCCCGGGCCGAGATCGAGGCGCCGTCCGGCTCGGAGGGCATGCCGGGCATCATCATCCCGCGCAAGACGGTGGGCGAGATCCAGAAGCTGGTGGAGGATCCCGAGGCGATGGTGCAGTTCGAGGTATCGGACGCCAAGGTGCGCCTTTCCTTCGGCGACATCGTGCTGACCTCCAAGCTGATCGACGGCACCTTCCCGGACTACCAGCGCGTGATCCCCGCCAACAACGACAAGGAAATGCGCGTCGACGTCTCGACATTCGCCAGCGCCGTGGACCGGGTCTCGACCATTTCCTCCGAGCGCGGCCGCGCCGTCAAGCTGGCGCTCTCCGACGGACAGATGGTGCTGACCGTCAACAATCCCGATTCGGGCAGCGCCACGGAAGAACTCGCGGTCTCCTACGAGGGCGATCCGCTGGAGATCGGCTTCAACGCCCGATACCTGCTCGACATTACCGGCCAGCTCGCGGGCGACGATGCCGTCTTCAAGCTCGCCGATCCCGGCTCGCCGACCATCATCCTCGATTCGGCAAGCGGGGATGCCCTCTATGTCCTGATGCCGATGCGCGTCTGACGGCCGGCGATCCGGCGGACACAGACACAAAACTTTACGTTGCCTTGCGAATAAGTGTCTTGCTTTTACCGTTTTTTAGCTGATCCTGTCGCCGATGAAACACGAGGGAACGCCCGAACATGCAGCGTATCCGAAGCCGCATCGCCGAAAAGTTCGATGACGAGATCCGCTTCATAAAGGGCATGATTTCCACGCCCAAGACCGTGGGCGCCATCATGCCGACCTCGGCACGGATGGCGGCGCGGATGGCAAGCGCGATCGACATGGATTCGGGCCTGCCGGTGCTGGAGCTCGGACCGGGCACCGGCGTGATCACCCGGGCGATCCTCGACAGGGGCCTGCCGCCGCAAAAGCTGGTTTCGGTGGAATATTCGAGCGAATTCGTGCGGCACCTGCGCGACAAATATCCGGGCGTCAATTTCGTCAACGGCGATGCCTTCAGCCTCGCCGAGACGCTTTCGGATTTCCGGGGCCAGAAATTCGATTGCGTCATATCGGGCCTGCCGCTCCTCAACTTTCCCATGCATAAGCGCGTCGGCCTGGTCGAGGACCTGCTCAAGCTCGTTCCCGCCGGACGGCCGGTGGTGCAGTTTTCCTATGGCCCCGTCTCGCCGGTCGTCGCGCGGCCGGACAGCTATGCGATCAAGCATTTCGATTTCGTCGTGCGCAACATACCGCCGGCGCAGATCTGGCATTTCCGCAAGACGCACTGACCGCGCCCGTGTTCGGTCTCTACCTCACCCACCCGCAGGTCGCGATCGACCCGGAGACGCCGGTGCCTCGCTGGGGCCTCAGCGATATCGGCCGGGCGCGCGCCGAAGCCGTGGCGCGCCAGCCCTGGATCCGGCGGCTCGGGCGGATCGTATCGAGCGACGAGGCCAAGGCCGTCGAGACCGCCACGATCCTCGCCCATGGCGCCGGCATCGCGGTCGAGACCGTCGACGGCATGCATGAAAACGACCGGTCGGCGACGGGCTTCCTGCCGCCGCCGGAATTCGAAAGGGCGGCCGACTGGTTCTTCGCCCATCCCGAGGCAAGCTTTCGCGGCTGGGAGCGGGCGGTGGACGCGCAGGACCGCATCGTCGCGGCCGTCAAATCCGTGCTCGCGCGTCACGATCCCGCGATCCCCATCGCCTTTGTCGGCCATGGCGGCGTCGGCACGCTCCTCCGCTGCCATCTGGCCGGCCTGCCGATCGCGCGCGACCGCGACCAGCCGGCGAATGGCGGCGGCAATATCCACACCTTCCGGCTGCCCGACCTTCGCCCGCTCGCGGGATGGGTGGCGATGGAAGCGTGGCAATTACCGGACTTCTGAACGTCTCCTCCCGTGGACCTTTCGTCGGCAGTCCGCAAGATTTTCAGCGGAGTCGTCGTCTTTTACCTTGCGGACCGGTGACGGCCATGCGACTGGTCCGCGCATCAACCAGGAGGCGACCATGGCAGCCAGGGACCATCTCATCGTCGGCCTCGACGTGCCGAGCATCGGCGAGGCGGAGACCATCGTCCGGAAGCTCGGATCGGACGTCGATTATTACAAGATCGGCTACCAGCTCGTCTTTGCGGGCGGCCTGGAATTCGCCCGCGACCTTGCCCGGGACGGCAAGAAGGTCTTCCTCGACATGAAACTGCTCGATATCGACAACACGGTCGCGAACGGCGTCGAGAATATCGTCCGGATGGGTATGACCATGCTGACGCTGCATGCCTATCCCAAGGCGATGCGCGCCGCCGTCGAGGCCGCGAGGGGCTCGAATCTCCGGCTGCTCGGCGTGACCGTATTGACCTCGATGGACGAGGGAGATCTGATCGAGGCCGGCTACGAATATGATCCGCACACGCTGGTGCTGCGACGCGCCGAACAGGCCCGCCGCGCCGGCATGGGCGGCATCGTCTGCTCGGCCGAGGAAGCTTCCGCCGTGCGCCGTATCGTCGGGCCGGATCTTGCCGTCGTCACGCCGGGCATCCGGCCGGCCGGCGGCGATCCCGGCGACCAGAAGCGGGTGATGACGCCCGCGGATGCGATCCGCGCCGGCGCCAGCCATCTCGTGGTGGCGCGGCCGATCGTCAAGGCGCCGGATCCTCGGGACGCGGCGCGGTCGATACTTGCGGAGATCGAGGGCGCAATCTAGATTTCAGAATGAATTCAAGTCGCCAGGAGGATTTTCATGGCCAAGGGATACTGGATTGCCCGCGTCGATGTCCGCGATCCGGAGCGTTACAGGGATTACGTCGCCGCCGCGAAGCCGGCCTTCGAAAAATATGGCGCGATGTTCCTGGCGCGCGGCGGCCGCCACGAGCGTCTCGAGGGCCAGGTTCGCGCCCGCAATGTCGTGATCGAGTTCCCCTCGCTCCAGGCCGCGCATGATTGCTACCATTCGCCCGAATACCAGATCGCGGCGGCCATACGGCAGGAAGTCGCGGACGCCGAAATGGTGATCGTCGAAGGCATTTGAGCGCTTCATTTCCACGGTCGATTGCGCTAGATCATGCTTTGAGACGCCAGAATTGCCGCGACGCAGGAGATCCCAGATGACGCTGTCGAACATGCCCAAGCTCGTGACCGTGTTCGGAGGCTCCGGATTCCTCGGGCGGCACATCGTCCGGGTCCTGGCCAGACGGGGCTACCGAATCCGCGTGGCGGTGCGCCGGCCGGATCTCGCCTTCCATCTCCAGCCATTGGGCAATGTCGGCCAGATCGCCCTGCTCCAGGCCAATCTGCGCTATCGCAATTCGGTCGACGCGGCGGTACGCGGCTCCGACCATGTGATCAACTGCGTGGGCCTGATGCATGAAACCGGCCGCAACACATTCGACGCGGTGCAGGATTTCGGCGCCCGCGCCATCGCGGAGGCCTGCCGCAATGCGGGCGTGAAGCTCACCCATATTTCGGCGATCGGCGCGGATCTCGATTCGCCCTCGGCCTATGCCCGGACCAAGGCCAAGGCGGAAAGAGCCATTCTTTCCCTGCTGCCGGACGCGACGATCTTCCGTCCTTCGGTGATGTTCGGACCGGAGGACGATTTCTACAACAAGTTCGCCGGCATGGCGCGCATCGCCCCCGCCTTGCCGCTGGTCGGCGGCGGCCATACCAGGTTTCAGCCGGTCTTCGTCGACGATGTCGCCGAAGCGGTGGCGCGCTCGGTCGACGGCGCGGTCGAGGGTGGCAGGATCTACGAGCTCGGCGGGGCCGAGGTGAAGAGCTTCCGCGCGATCATCGAGGATATCCTCCGCATTACCTGTCGGGAGAAGAGCCTGGTCCCTCTGCCTTTCTTCCTCGCCTCGATCATCGGCACCGTCAATTCGCTGATCCCCTTCGTCAAGCCGATGATCACCGCCGACCAGGTAACGCTGCTCAAGACCGACAACGTGGTGTCGGAGGTCGCGAAGAAGGAGGGCCGCACGCTCGAAGGGCTCGGCATCCAGCCGACGCTCAGCGAGGCGATCCTGCCGAGCTATCTCGTTCGCTTCCGTCCCGAGGGTCAGTTCACCCAGCCCGGCGAGGCGTGATCCCCGCCCGGCACGGGCCGCCGGATGTCGCGAAGTTGCACAAAAGACGCAGCGAAACGCAATAGCGTGTTAACGGCGTGTTCAGCATGCATGTCTTATTGCTTGTGCGGTTTTCACTGACTAGAAGCCGGTCGGTAAAGGTGCCTTGTTGCTGGCTCCGCCTCTGCTTTTGGCCATCCCTGGGGATAAATATGGGCAAATCGATCGCACTGTTCTTTGCGTCCGCGGCACTTGTCATTCTCGCCGGTTCGTTCGTCTCGCCCCGCAGCGTGGCGGCCAACCAGGAAAGCTGCTCCTCGGCCTATGGCGTCAACCCCTGCACGGTGCCCGCCGGCAACTGATCTACCGCCAGCCTCGGGGGCCTGGGCCGCTCCGGCCCGGCCCAATCGGAATGCGG
>JAGRLJ010000072.1:4519-5094 GCA_020441805.1 Rhizobiaceae bacterium | reverse complement strand
TCCAAGATCAACCACGACATGCGCAACATCCTGTCGTCGGCGCAACTGATGTCCGACCGGCTGGCCGATGCCGGCGACCCGGTGGCGCGCGGCCTTTCCTCCAAGCTGGTGCGGACGCTCGGTAGGGCGATCGGCTATTCCTCGGAAGTGCTCTCCTACGGCCGGGCCAACGAGACGGAGCCGCGCCGGGCGCGCATTCCGCTCCGGCCGCTGGTCGAGGACGCGGCGGAGATCCTCGGGCTGGGCGCGGGAGCGGACATCGCCTTCGAGATCCGGATCGACAGGGACCTGATGATCGACGCGGATGCGGAGCAGGTCTTTCGCGTGCTCTACAATCTCTGCCGGAATGCCGTGCAGGCGCTCGAGCCGGACGACAATCCCGCCAGGCGGATCGTCGTCTCCGCCGCGCGGCGGGCGGGCGGCACGGAAGTGACCGTGGACGACAATGGGCCGGGCATGCCGCCGAAGGCGCGCGACAACCTGTTCTCGGCCTTTCGCGGCTCGGTGCGGGCTGGCGGCACGGGCCTCGGCCTCGCCATCGCGCGTGAACTCATCGAAGCGCATGGCGGCAGAAT
>JAGRLJ010000072.1:0-4452 GCA_020441805.1 Rhizobiaceae bacterium | reverse complement strand
CCGCTCATTCCGCCGCCGTGCGACCGACTTCAATTTTTTTCGCGAAATCGCTTGCTTTTCCCGACATAACGAATTAGTGCATCGCCTCGCAGCCGGCCGTTACGCCGGACACTGCGGCACGCACCCGTAGCTCAGCTGGATAGAGCACCAGACTACGAATCTGGGGGTCAGGAGTTCGAATCTCTTCGGGTGCGCCACTATTTACCTTCATTTGAAGCCTCCTGTTTTGCAGGCCGTTTTGCAAAATCGGTTTCCAGAACGTTCTCGAATTTGGCGATGGCGTTGTCTGCCATCGTGCTCGTGCGGGCGAGATACTTGTCGAGAAGCCGCCCGGCACGTTCCAGCGTTCGCGCGTCCCATTCGGCCTTTTGCCGCTCATCCAGTCCAGCGCGCGCTTCCCTGTGGTCGCGCGTGGCCGTCGCAAGGACCGTCTTGCCTTGCCGTGCTTTGATCGAGCAGATGTGATCGCGATATGTGCCGCCTGCGTTTTCTCGTCCGGTGCGCGGCGTCATCGCCCCGCCGCACCTGGCACGGAAGCAGATGGATGAGGAATAGTGGCTCGAACCCTCGCCACGCCAGACGGGTTGCCTGAAGCGAGCCGATGAAGGCCATCATCTCAGGCAAGCCATTGAGCCCTGGTGCCGGGGCGCGATGACGTCATGGGGCGGCTGCGGCGGGACGCAGCGCCTCGTAAGCCTGCATGTTCGTCAGGCTGGTGCGAAGCAATGGGGCTGGCACTCCGGCCGCGCGCGCGCGGACCAGCATGTCCCCCAGAATGTGCTCGTGCTCGGTGCGGCCGTTGCGCACCATGTCGCGAAACATCGATGCCGTTCCCGCCGAACCGCGTTCGGTCAGGGAAGCGGTCATCTGCGCGATCGCCTCCGGTCGCGGCATGTACCCCCCGGTCCCGGCCGTGGCGATACACTCCGCCAGCATCTCGCGCATGATCGCTTCGCCCTCCCGCGCAGACAAAATGGCGCCAATGGGTGCGCGCATCAGCGTGGTCATACCGGCGTAGGTGGCGAGGAAAGTGAACTTCTCCCACATTTCCTGCATGATGGCGTCGCTGAGAATCGGCTCAAATCCACCGCGCGCCACGACCTCGTGCAACGCTGCCGCCGCCGCGACCTGACTGGGCGCCCGCGCGCCAAGGACGAAGCGTTGCAACATGTTCAGATGCCGGATTTCTCCGGCCGCATTCACGGTCACGCCGATATGGCATAGCCCGCCCAGGACGCGTTCCCGGCCAAAGCGTTCGTCGAGAAGATCGAGATGCCGGACGCCGTTGAGCAGCGGCAGGATCGTCGTGGATGGCCCGACGGCGGGGGCGATGGTCTCGACTGCGGCCTCCAGATCGTAAGCCTTGCACGCCAGCAGCACCGCATCGAACGATGAATCGACCCCTGTCAGGGTTTCCACCGGGATGCGGAGGTCGCCGAGCGGGCTGGTGATGACCAGCCCATGGCGAGCCAGCAGTTCGGCGCGTCGCGGCCTGACCAGAAACCGGACATCGACGCCGGCCGCCGCCAGCCTTCCTCCGAAATATCCGCCGATGCCGCCGGCCCCCAGCACGATTATCCTCATGGCGCGCCTCCTTCTCATGGAATCACTCTACTATAGTAGAGTTTTGTAATCGCGCAATGCGAGGCTTGTTGGGGTGTGCGGCTGCCGATAGGGTCGGCATCGCACAGTCCGAAGACCGGGATGGAGAAACATTGGCGAGCCAGGGCAGGACATCGGCTGGGAGCGGCCCTTCGACTGCCGGCGAAACCCATCTGGCGGGAAACCTGCGCCGGATGCGACGGGATGCGAAGCTGACGTCGGACCAGCTCGCTGCCCTGTCCGGCGTTAGCCGGGCTATGATCTCGAAGATCGAGCGCAGCGTCTCTGTGCCGACGGCAACGGTGCTCGGTAAACTCGCGGCCGCGCTCAAGGTGAGCCTCTCGCAGTTGCTCGGATCGCCCCATCAACGCGCGCCGCAACTGCTGAAGCTGAGCGAGCAATCCGTCTTTCGTGATCCCGAGACGGGATTTGAGCGCCGCTCGCTATCGCCGGTGTTCGCGGACGGCGCGGTCGATCTCGCCTTCAACAGGTTGCCCGCCAAGCGCTCGGCGCGTTTCCCGGCCCATCACGCCGGCATGGAAGAGCATCTGTTCGTCCATGAAGGCACGCTGACGGTGATCCTCGGTGAAACGGCCTTCGTCGTCTCGGCGGGAGATACCTTGTTCTATCCGTCGAATTGCGACCACGAATTCCGGAACGAGACCGATCGGCCGGTGAGCTTCCTGGTCGTTATCGAGGATCGCTCCAAGCGGTAGGACCACCGGATTCTCCGGGCCTGCCTCAGGTTCAAACCGCGCTGCCGTCCGAACTGCCGGGACACCGATCCGTCCCGCGCGATACCGGTGAACCCGCCGGTGACGGTCTCGCCATATCTTGTGGTGCCGGAGCGGTTCGTGACATTGTCTATGCATGGACATGGACAGCCTCTTGGAAAATCGGATCTCACCCATTCTCGAGACAGAGGGTTTCAAGAGAAAGGGCCGGAGATTTCTTCGGCGCATGGGTGGCTTCGAGCATGTCGTGGACATATCCAAGGGCCGCGGAATGATGCAGGGAAAGTTTGCGGTCTCGTTCGGGGCGCATCCGATGGTCGAGGGTTTTCCGGGACTGCCCGCGTTGCCCCTTCGTAGCGGCGATCACTGGCTGACATATCGACTCGCCCCTCCAGGCCTGGATGACAGATGGTGGTGGATCGACAGGCTTTATCCCGACGATGTCGAAGAGATCGGAAACCTGCTCACCAAGGGTCTCGGAGAATGGTTTTCTCCATTGATGAGCCTGGAGGCGTTCTCCGAGAACTGGTATCGGCAGGTCTTCATCATCGCGTTTGCTTCAAAGCGATACGGCCCTTCGGCAGCACGTTTGGCCTACCTGCATGCGGCGGTCTTTGCATCGCTTGGTCAAACCGGGACTGCGCTCAAGGTTGCCGAGACTGCGCGGTCGCTTGCCGGACCGCATGCGACAACATTCGTTGGCTGGATTCAGGAGTTGGACGCAGTGTTGCGGAGCAAGTAGCCCGAAGAACCGCTCCGGGCCCTACGGCTGGATCCCAACCGTGTGCCTGCCGGGATTGAACCGCCGGCCTCGCCCGCGCGCCCGATCAACCGCGCCGCGATCGAATTCCTTCCGATTCCGGCCCATTGCTTCCACTTGGCGCTTTTGCCGTCCGGCTTCTCAGGCCGTGGCCGATTTTTCGGCCACCTTCTCGCCGAAGCGCGAGAAAAACTGCTCGGCCAGCTTCTTCGCCGTGGAGTCGATCAGCCGAGCGCCGAGCTGGGCGATCTTGCCGCCGACATCGGCTTTGACCGTATAGGTCAGCACCGTCGTCCCGTCCGGCTGCCCGGCGAGCGTCACATCCGCTCCGCCCTTGGCGAAGCCGACCATGCCGCCCTTGCCTTCGCCTGAGATCGTATAGGAATGCGGCGGATCGAGATTGGAAAGCTCGACGGCGCCCTCGAAACGCGCCTTGACCGGGCCGACCTTCAGCACCACCGTCGCGGTCATCGTGGTATCGGACGTCTTTTCCAGCGCCTCGCAGCCGGGAATGCACTGCCGCAGGATGTCCGGATCGTTGAGGCCCTGCCAGACCGTATCCACGGGCGCGTTGATCGTTTCGCTGCCGTTCATGTCCATGTCGCTCACTCCCTGTCGATACCGGACCTGCCGCCGGGATGTTACGTCGGGCGAAACCGGTCGAATATCAAGCCCCGCTTGCGCCTTCGTCCGCCCGGCCGTCTCAAATCGGCGTCACTTCACGGCTCTTTTCGCTGTCGGCGTCGGAAATCCTGGGCGAGGCAAGGCCCGGAACCGGCGAGGCCCACACGCTGTGCGCGGGTTGATTTTTTGCTGAAACCGTCTCTTGACCTTCCCATTGTTGGAAGGATTACATAGATGTGCAGTGACTGGAAGGACGATCCCATGACTGCGCTCGAGAAACAGAAAACCGATACATCCTGGGCCGAATTCGGCGTCGACGGCATGACCTGCGCGTCCTGCGTCCGCCGGGTGGAAAAAGCCATCGTCGCCGTTCCCGGCGTACAATCGGCCAATGTGAACCTGGCGACCGAACGTGCGACCGTGGCGTTTGCCGATCCTTCGGCGGCAGGCGCCGTTCTGGAGGCCATTTCGCGCGCCGGCTACGAGCCACGCGTCGAAACGCGCGAGTTGCAGGTCGAGGGCATGACCTGCGCTTCCTGCGTGGGGCGGGTCGAAAAGGCGCTCAGGGCGGTTCCCGGCGTCCTGGAGGCCTCCGTCAATCTCGCCACGGAGCGGGCGACCATCCGCTATGCCGGCGGCGATCCGGCCGCGCTTGCGGCGGCGATCCGCAAGGTCGGCTACGAGGTCGCGCAGCCGCGTGCGGCGGCGAGCGAGCCAGGCCCCGACCGCAAG
>JAGRLJ010000420.1 GCA_020441805.1 Rhizobiaceae bacterium | reverse complement strand
AACTCGGCATCGAAGGGCTCGGCACGCAAAAACAGGTATTCGTGCAGGACAGGTAGGCGGTCCGGGTGGGGTCGCCCGAGGACCTCGAGGAGACGGGCATGTCGCGTTCGAAGCGCTATGACTACATCATCGTCGGGGCCGGCAGCGCCGCTTGCGTCGTTGCCGCACGACTGGTGCGCGACGGCAGGGCGCGCGTCCTGTTGCTGGAGCGAGGCCCGGCGAGGGCCAACCCGATCATGCACTATCCCGCGGGCTACATGAAGTTCCTCGCGAAGGACACCTATCTTGCCATGCATAAGACCGAGGCGCAGCCGCAGCTCGACGGACGCGGGCCGATCGTGCCGCAAGGCAAGGTGCTGGGTGGCGGCAGCGCCGTGAACGCGATGGTCTATATGCGGGGCAACGCAGCCGACTATGACCGGTGGAACGCCGCGATCACGCCACCGGGCGGCGAACCCGGCGCCGACTGGTCGTATCGCGACATGCTGCCCTATTTCACACAGCAGGAGGACAACGACCATCTCGCCGGCGACTATCACGGCGTCGGCGGCCCGTTGAAAGTGTCCGATCTCGGGCATACGAGCCCGATGACCCGCGCCTATGTGAAGACGATGCAGGAGATGGGAATCCCCTACAATCCGGATTTCAACGGAGCCCGGCAGTTCGGGGTGGGCTTCATGCAACACACGATCGACTGGCGGACGCGGCGGCGATGCGGCGCCGTCGACGCCTTCCTCGCTCCTGTCATGGACGATCCGCTGCTGACGGTCGAAACCGGGAGCACCGTCACGAAAATCCGGATCGAGGGCGGCAGGGCCGCCGGCGTGGATTATGTCAAAGGCGGCGCGATGCTGTCCGAAGACGCCGGCGAGGTCATTCTGGCCGCCGGCGCCTTCCAGACGCCGAAGCTGATGATGCTGTCCGGCATCGGCCCGGAAGACGAACTCTCCCGCCACGACATCCGCACCCGGCTCGCCTTGCCGGGCGTCGGCCGCAACTTGCAGGATCATTACGAATGCCCGGTCGTGGCGACCACACGGGATGCCCTTGGCTATTATGGGCAGGATCGCGGCTGGCCGATGATCCGGGCGGGAATCCAGTACCTGCTGTTCAAGTCCGGGCCCGTGACCACGACCGGCGTCGAGACCTGCGCCTTTCTCGACCCGACAGGCGCCAATAATGACGAGCCGACGATCCAGATGTTCTGCGTGCCGACGGTCTATCTCGACCGCGACGTGCTGGGCACCGATCCGGGACATGGCGTGACGATCAATTCGCTTCTGCTACGGCCCAAGGCGCGTGGCCGCGTGACCCTGGCCTCCGCGGACCCCTTCGCCGATCCCGTGATCGATACGCGGATTTTCGCGCATCCCGATGACCTGGCGACGACCATGGCCGGTTTCCGTTTCGCAAGAGCGGTGCTCGCGGCCTCGCCGATGCGCGATCTCATCGACCGGGAGATCTTCCCCGGAGCCGACGTGACGACGGACGAGGCGATCGCGGCCCATTGCAAACGGACGGTGAAAACCGGCTACCATCCCGTCGGCACCTGCAAAATGGGCCACGATCGGGACCCCGACTCGGTGTTGACGCCCGATCTCAGGGTCCGAGGCATCGACCGGCTGCGGGTGATCGACGCATCGATCATGCCGACGATTGTCAGCGGCAACACCAATGCAGCCGTTTTGGCCGCCGCAGGGAAGGCCGCCGACCTTATCTTGTCGTGAGCGGCCTCGCGGACGACACGGGAAGCGCCGCCCTCCGTTCCTCGCGCATCGGCGCGCGTCACGGGTCTCCGAGAGAAAGTCGCATCGCGCCTTCGAACGACTGCCCGGGCTCAAGTGGCGTCAACCCGCCCAGGTCGGGAAGATTGTGGCCGTCCGGGAGATGCGACATCGGCTCGAGCGCGAAGAAGTCCCTCGCATAGCCGGGATCGAAGCTCCTGTCCGAAACGAAGAGGAACATCGTCCGGAAGAGCGGGTCCGCGGCGATCCTGAGCGACTTCCCTTTCTCCGGCCAGCGGATAACGGCCTCGCCCGCCCAATCCTCGAAGGCATTGTTGACCCAGCGATGCGGCAGCCGGCGCGGCGCGCGGAAGTCGAGGTCGTCGGGGATGGGCACGGGCGCGCCGGGCAGCCAGCCTTCTTCCTCGGTCCACATCCTCCCCGTCGAGGTTTCGAGCGTCGTCCCCGGCGTCATGGGAAAATACGGGTGCCAGCCGATGCCGAACGGCATGGCGGTGGCGCCTTCGTTGACGACCGACAGATGGAAGTCCATGCCGTTTTCCGTCAGGACGAACCGCTGCCGGGCGGTGTAGCGATACGGGATCCGGCTTGCGTCATGCGTATGGCGGATCGACAGACGGTCGGCCTCGCAGGTTTCGACGGCCCATTCGTCAAGCCAGCCCTCACCGTGCAGATAGTGCCGATCCCAGGCGGTGTTGGGCGCCAGCGCATAGGTCTCGCCCCGGAACGTGAAGCTGTTGCCACGGATGCGGTTTCCGAACGGCACCAGCGGATAGCAGGCGCTGTCGATGGCTCCGGCATCGTCGGGCGCGGAACGCAACAGGTCGATTCCATCGACGGCGAGGCCGAGCACCGATCCGCCATCCGTCGATATCCGCGCGCTTGCCCGGCCCCTGCTGAGAACGAGAACTTCGGTCATGGCTCACCTCTGTCATGCGGGGTGTTGCTGAACGCTCAATCCGCCGTCGATCGTCAGGCATGTCGCGTTCATGAAGGGGCATTCGTCGGAAATCATGAACACCGCGGCAAGCGCTATTTCCGCCGGGCTGGCGATGCGGCCGCCGGGATGCAGCCTCATGGTCTCGGCTTTCGCGGCGTCCGGATCGGGAAAGCCATTCCAGTAGTCTATCACCTTTTGGGTGGCCACATAGCCGGGCGCGATGGCGTTCACCCGAACACCCCGCGCGGCATATTCGAGGCCGAGCGATTTTGTCATGCCGATGAGCGCATGCTTGGCGAGCGGATAGGGAAAAGTGTGCGGGATGATGGTGAAGGCATGGGTGGAGGCGATGTTGAGGATCGCCCCGCCGCCTGCCGCGATAAGGCCGGGCAGCACCGCCTTGCAGCAGTTCCAGGCGCCCTTGAGATTGATGTCGAAGCAGCGGTTCCATTCGTCGTCGCTCGTTTCGAGCGGCGGGGCGAAGACATTGACGCCGGCATTGTTGATCAGCGCGTTGATCGTGCCGATCTCGGACCCGGCCTTGGCGACCGCCGCCCGGATGGCGTCGGCGTCGGTGATATCGGCGGCCCGATAGCCGAGCCTCGCCGCCGGCGCGCCCATCTCTCCGGCGACCGCCGCCAGCAGCGCCGCGTCGCGGTCGATGAGGAAGAGGCTCGCATCCTCCGCGAGGCAGGCCTGCGCGATGGCGAGGCCGATGCCCTGCGCCGCTCCGGTTATGAAGATGCGCTTTCCGTTCAGGCGGCCCATGGCGTCACCATTCCGCGAGCGAGCCGTCGGCATGGCGCCAGACGGGATTGCGCCAGCGATGGCCTTCCCGGGCGCGCTCGACGACATATCGCTCGTCCACCTCGATGCCGAGGCCGGGGCCTTGCGGGATCGAGACGAAGCCGTCGGCATAGTGGAACACGTCCTTGTTGGAGATGTAGTCGAGGATGTCGTTGCCCGTATTGTAGTGAATGCCGAGGCTCTGCTCCTGGATGAAGGCATTGTAGGACACGGCATCGATCTGGAGGCAGGCCGCGAGCGCGATCGGCCCGAGCGGGCAATGCGGCGCCAGCGCCACGTCGTAGGCTTCCGCCATGGCCGCGATCTTGCGGCATTCGGTGATGCCGCCGGCATGCGACAGGTCCGGTTGCACAATGTCGACATAGCCCTCCGATAGCACCGACTTGAAGTCCCAGCGCGAATAGAGGCGTTCCCCCAGCGCGATCGGCGTCGAGCAATGGCTGGCGATTTCCTTCAGCGCCTCCCGGTTTTCGGACAGGACCGGTTCCTCGATGAACATCAGCCTGAATTGCTCCAGTTCCTTGGCCAGCACCTTGGCCATGGGACGATGGACGCGGCCATGGAAGTCGGCGCCGATGCCGACCCGCGGGCCGACGGCATCGCGCACCGTGCCGATCGTCTCGACGATCGCGTCGATCTTGTCGTTCGTATCGACGATCTGCATCTCTTCCGCGCCGTTGAGCTTGATCGCCTTGAAGCCGCGGGCGACGACCTCGCGGGCATTGCTCGCCACATCCGAAGGCCGGTCGCCGCCGATCCAGCTATAGACCTTGATCCTGTCGCGCACCTGCCCGCCGAGCAGCGCGTGGATCGGCTGGCCATAGGCCTTGCCCTTGATGTCCCAGAGCGCCTGGTCGATGCCGGCGATGGCGGACATATGGATCGCGCCGCCGCGATAGAAGCCACCGCGATACATGACCTGCCAATGATCCTCGATCCGCATCGGGTCCTTGCCGACAAGATAGTCGGAAAGCTCATGGACGGCCGCCTCCACGGTCAGCGCGCGGCCTTCGACGACGGGCTCGCCCCAGCCCACGATGCCCTCGTCCGTCTCCACCTTCAGAAACAGCCACCGCGGCGGCACAATATAAGTCGTCAGCTTGGTGATCTTCATGGACGAGATCCCTGTGGTCAGTGAAATGCGCGATGCTAGCCGGCAAAGCGCGGTTCCGGAACACCGCGGACGCCCGCGTCGATCGCGAACAATCCGCCGGTCTGAGGCCGTTGCCTCAATTCCTCGGGGGAGGAGTCCCATATCGCACTCGTCACATAAAGCGTGCAAAGATCCGGACCGCCGAACATGCAGCTCGACGGTTTGGAGACAGGCAGGTGAATGTCGCGGTCGAGGCACCCGTCCGGCGCGAAGCGCGACACCTTCGAGCCGCCCCACATGGCGATCCACAGAAAGCCGTCCTCGTCGATCGTACCGCCATCGGGCCCGTATTCCTGGCCGGTGGTGTCGACGAACGGCGCGCGGTTGGAGAGATTGCCGGTGACGTGATCGTAGTCGAAGACGGAGACCTGCTTCTTCAGGGTGTCGGCGAACCAGAAGCGGTCGTTTTCAAGCGACCAGACCATGCAGTTCGAGATGCCGATGCCGCCGTCGATGACCGTCGTCAGCGAGAGATCGGTGTCGAGCCGATAGAGGCTGCCGGTCGACGCCGTCAGCTTGTCGTCCATGCTGCCGATCCAGAATCGACCCCTGCGGTCGGCCTTGCCTTCGTTGAACCGGTTGTGCGGCAGATGCGCCTCCGGCTTGCAAAGCCAGTCGACCCGTCCGGTGTCGAGGTCGAGAAAGGCAAGGCCGGAGGCAAAGGCGACAACCAGCCCGCCCTGCTCACGCAGGGCGAAGCTGGCGATGCGTTCCGGCATCGTCCAGACATCGATCCGGCCGGTTTCCGGGCGCAGGCGATGGAGGAGCCTGCCCTCGATATCGACCCAGT
>JAGRLJ010000071.1 GCA_020441805.1 Rhizobiaceae bacterium | reverse complement strand
TGGGGCAATATCGTCAACGGCATCGATCTCGGCCACCGCATGGGAACGCCGCAGCTTTATGCTTTGACCTCGCCGCTGCTGACCACCGCCTCCGGCGCCAAGATGGGCAAATCGGTCAACGGCGCGATATGGCTGAACGCCGACATGCTCAGCCCCTACGACTTCTGGCAGTATTGGCGCAACACCGAGGACGCCGATGTCGGCCGCTTCCTGAAACTCTACACCACCCTGCCGATGGACGAGATCGCACGGCTGGAAAAGCTTGCGGGTTCCGAGATAAACGAGGTCAAGAAGCTGCTCGCCACCGAGATCACCGCGATCCTGCACGGGCGCGCCGCCGCCGAACAGGCCGCAGAAACCGCCCGCCGGGTCTTCGAGGAAGGCGCGATAGACGCCAACCTGCCGACCGTGGAAATCGCCGCCGGCGAGATCGAAGCCAGCGTCGGCCTGCTTGCGCTCTTCGTTAGGGCGGGCCTCGCCGCCTCCAACGGCGAAGCGCGCCGCCACGTCCAGGGCGGCGCCGTGCGGATCAACGATACCGGCGTTTCGGATGAAAAGCGCCTTGTCGGTTCCGGCGACGTCGATGCCAATGGCGTCATCAAGCTCTCGCTCGGCAAGAAGAAGCATGTGCTGGTGAAGCCGGTCTGAGGCGGCGGGGCGCTCCGCATGGCTGATGCCCACTACGAACTGCCGGAGCTCGCCGCCCTCTACGACCTCGAAAGCGGCTGGTCGGACGATCGCGATTTCTATCTCGCGCTGGCCGGCGACGAGCCACGGCATGTGCTGGAAATCGGTTGCGGCACCGGCCTCGTCGCCCGGGCCATGGCGCGGGCGGGCCATCGCGTGACCGGCATCGATCCGGCGATGGCGATGCTGGATGCCGGCCGGCAGGCCCCTTTCGGCGACCGGGTGACATGGCTGGCGGGAACCGCGCAGGATTTCTCGCTCGAGGACCGTTTCCATCTCGTCTTCATGACAGGCCACGCCTTCCAGGTTCTGCTGTCGGACGACGATATCCGCAAGGCCCTGGCGAATATCCGCCGGCATCTCCAGCCGGGCGGCAGCTTCGTCTTCGAAACGCGCAATCCCGCCCTCGCCTGGGAACGGATCTTCGAGAAGAGGGCGACGCTTGCGGCCGGAGAGGGAGATGTGCCGGTCGAATGGCGCGTCCTGTGGCGGCGCGGCGAGTTGATCCGCTTCGACACGCATTATCGTCTCGCGGCGGGCGAGCGTGTGTCCGAAAGCACGTTGCGCTTCGTGCCGAGCGACCGGCTCGGGCATTTTCTCCACGAGGCCGGCTATTCGATCCGCGCCGTCCACGGCGACTGGGACACGTCGCCCTTCGACGCCGCGACCTCGCGCGAAATCATCGTGCATGCGGTCAATCCGGCCTGACTCATTCGAATTCGAAGATGCTGCGGAAGACGCCGGGCGCGATCAGCGAGAGCGGATTGATGGCCATTTTCGGCGAGTCGTAGGAGCCTTCGAGCTTGAATGTGATGCCGAGCAGGCCACGGTCGCGCCCGTTGCCCAGAATCGCGCCGATGACCGGCAATTGCCCGAAGAGGCTGTTGATGCCATAGGCCGGCATGAAGGTGCCGGTCAGGTCCATCCTGCCCCGCCGGGAACGAACCGTGCCCTGGAAGGTCGCGCCGAGCTGGTCGCCGCGCACGATGCCGTTCTCCACCTTGATCGTGCCGCCGTCGATGATGAGCCTGGCGAAGGCGCGGCGGAATTTCTGCGAACTGGTGTTGATATCCGTCTTGAGGGCATCGGTCAGGCTGCGGCCGTCCTTGCCGCCCCGCGCCGAGACGATCGCCTTCAGCCGCGCCTCGTTGATGAGGGAGAAGTTGCGGATATCGATCGAGCCGCGCCAGGAGTCGGCATTGCGCGACTTGAGCGTAATGTTGAGCAGGCCGCCATTCATGTTCCGGTAGAGGTCGGCGAAACGGGCGATGGCGCCCGCGTCGCCGCTGGTGATCTCCATGGCTCCCTCGTCGGAATCCTTCCGGATCACGAGCGCCTGCTCGCTGGTGGTGACACCCGACAGCGAGAGCGTGGAGATCCGGCCCGAAGTGGTGACAAGCCTGAGGTCGAGCCCCCTGATCGTCTCCTTGTTGTAGCCGGCGGCGCGGTCGATCTGCGCGGTGATCACGTTCGACGACTTGTCGCCGCCGTCCTTGTTGCCGCTTGTCGATTTCGCCTGCTCGATGAACGGCTTGGCATCGATCGACGCACCGTTGATATCCACGGAAAGACCGCCGTTCCGGCGCTGGAGGGCGATCGCGAAATTGTCGGCCGGCGCGAGCTTCACGCGGCTGAACTTGCCGGAGACGAGACCGCGATCGTCGATCAGCATCTCGCCCTTGGCGCCGAAGCCGTCGCCGGCGAGGGTGAAATCGGTGATCCGGGTCTGCCCGTCGCGCGCCGCCACGAGAAAATCCGCCTTCGCCTTGACGCCGGAGCCCTTGCGCCAGTTGACGAAGGGGATCGAAAGCACAGCGTCGCGCAGCGAGACCGTCGCGCGCTGCCCTTCCTTCGTTCCCGCCACCGTAAGCTCGACGCCGCCCTTGACATAAGGTTCGAGCGCGGGAACGAATTTGAGCATCTCGGCTTCGCTGATCCGACCGTTTGCCTCCCATCTCCGTGCCGACATATCGCCTGTGATCGGCTGCGACAGCTTCACGTCGAAGCCCATTCCGTCGATCTTCGCCTTGCCGTCGAGCGAGGCGAGCTTGTTGTCGACCTTCAGCGTGCCGTCGATATTCTCGAATTTACGCCCCTCGACCGGCTTGGCAAGGGTGACGCCCTTGAGGGCCAGTTCCGCTTTCCAGGCCGGTTTGGGCGGGTCGTGCTCGGCATTCAGGCCGAAGACGGCGGAAACGGTGCCCGAGACCGCGCCCTTGAGATCCGATGCCGCGAAAGGCAGCTTCGCCATGGCGTCGATCGGCTTGAAACCGACATATTCCGCGGCGCCCGACGCATCGCCCGATGCGGAGAGATCGAGGGACGCCATGAGCGGCTTATCGGCGGTATCGGCGATCACGAACGAGCCGGCCGACGCCTTCAGCACCTTGCCCGACGGCAGCCGGAACTCGCCGCGCGCGATCGCGATCTCCAGGTGCCTGTCCTTGAGGCGGAACCGGCCCGACATTTCCCGCGCCGCCGGCAGGTCGCCGAGATAGCGCATGCCGAGGCCGTCCGCGTCGAAATTCAGAACGAACTCGTTTTCGCCGAAGTGAAACGGCTCGGGATGTTCGGGCAGGCGATCGGCCGCCAGCGAAACCTCGATCTCGGCATTGCTCACCGTGCCGCCCCGGATGTGGGTCAGCACCCATTCACGCGGCTTGTCGCCGAACCAGAAGGGCCAGAGCTGTTTGACCGAGCGCGTCGACAGGGACGCCGCGCGCGCCGAAAAACGGATCGCCGGAGACCCGTGCCCGGCGAAAACCAGCTTGAGCGAACCCGCGAGCGTACCGCTCTCCGTCGTCACCGACATGTCGTGGAAGTCGAGTTCATGCCGCGCCGGGACGAAGCTGCCGGCGACCCTGGCGTCGTAGGGCTGCGGCTCCTCCTCGGAATCGGCCGCATCGGCGATGCCGTCCTTCACCGCCACCTCGAAAGCATAGCCCGCGGGCGCGGCGGGATCGGCCTTGCCGAGATCGGTGACGGCGCCGGTGAACGGTATCTTCGTCGGCCCGAGATCGATCAGCCCGTCGCGCAGCGTGAAACTGGATGTGGAAAAATCGTAATCGAGAACGCCAGTGCCCGAAATGACCGGCTGGTCCATGCCGTCGGCGACGAATGTGCCATCCTTGGTCGAGACCGAAAGCGTCAGCGATCTGTCCCGCACCGAGGAAAAGGCGATAAGGAGCGCGGCGTCGAGTCCGTGCCGGCGCTCGCCCGTGATATCGCTATATTTCATCGCGAAGGGCTCGGTCCGAAGACCGCTCACGGTGGCCTCGAGCGATCGGGCCTTTCCCCGCTCGGCGACGAAATCGATGACGACATCCGTCGTGAATCGGGCGAGCGCGAGCCGGGTCTCCAGATGGTAGCGGCCACCGCGCGCTTTCCGGAAATCGAACCCGTCGACCTTGAGCAGCCGCCCCTCCGGTCCCGGCAGGCGCAGCGAGAGATTTCGCGCGGAGACATCCCGGGTCCCGGCGCCGTCGAGTTGCAGGGCTGCCCGGTCGAGATGCGAATAGAGCAGCGACAGCATCGCCGGAACGGAATCGACGCGCGGCGCGGCCAGGTCGATCGCCGGCCCCTGGGGCATGAAGCTCAGGTCTCCATCCGCCGAATCGATCTCCGCCCGGGCAAGCACCACCTTTCCGCCCAGAAGCGCGAGAGGGTCGAGAACCGCCCTGATGGAACTTGTTCGAAGGGCCGTCACGCCGGACGGAACATGCTTCACCTCGACATCGGCCGCTTCGAGCGCCAGCATCCAGTCGCGGGAAAAGCGCAGGCGGACGGCTTTCACCTCCGGGGCGAAATCCTGCCCGAGCGAACGCGCCATCGCCGCCTCGGCCTGTGTGGTCAGCATCTCGTCGAGACTGCCGTTCTCGAGCGCGACCCACAGTCCGCCGATCCCCATGACGACGAGAAAGAACAGCAGGAAGAAGAGCTTGACGAAACGCATCGTCCAGCTTTTCCGACGCACCGGCGCCAGAACCATCGCCTCGCCATGGTCGCAGGACGGCATGGCGTCGAGGTGATGGAAATCCCCCTTGCCGAAGACGACCTTTTCCCCGCGGACGTGATGGACCATTCAACGCATATCCCTGGCGACAGAATCCCGTAAAAGGATTCATCCGCAACCATGATTCCTCCGGCTTGCACGGAGATAACCCAAGGAGCCCGACCACGCCATGACCCAACTCAAGATCGGCGATCCGGCCCCCGAATTCACGCTGCCCGCAAATGGCGGCGGCGCGCTGTCTCTTAGCGATTATCGGGGCAAAAAAGTGGTGCTCTATTTTTACCCGCAGGACAACACGCCGACCTGCACTTTGCAGGCCATCGATTTTTCAGGCAAGGCCGAGGCGTTCAAGAAAGCGGGAGCGGCGATCGTCGGCGTCTCACCGGACAGCGTCAAATCGCATGACAGGTTCTGCGCCAGGCATGACCTCACCATTCCCCTCGCCGCCGACGAGGATCGCAAGGCGGTGGAAGCCTATGGCGTCTGGCGTGAGAAATCGACCTTCGGCCGGACCTATATGGGCGTCGTGCGCTCCACCTTCCTGATCGACAAGGACGGCAGGATCGCGCGGATCTGGGATAATGTGCGGCTCAAGGGGCATATCGACGCCGTTCTGGAAGCCGTGAAGGCGCTTTAGCCGCCGGATTCGTTTTCCGAGGAAACAGGGCCAACCGATTCCGATGATTCGCGATTTCAGCTTCTCGACCCTTCGCGCCGCCGCCGTCGCGGCCATCTCGGCGGCCGATCTCGATGAAAAGACGCGGCTGACCCAGGCGGCCGCCGATGCCTGGTACGGCCGGTCGCTGTCGCTCCGCTCGCCGCTCGATCCACCCCTGCCCGTCCGCCCCGGCCGGCCGGAAAAGCCGGAACTGGTGCCGCCCAACAGGATGAAGAAGCGCTCGCTGCACACCCGGCACGGCCGCATCGCGCTGCTGCACGCCATCTGCCATATCGAGCTCAATGCGGTGGATCTCGCGCTCGACATCGTCGCTCGTTTCGCCGACCAGCAGGTTCCGCGTTCCTTCTTCGACGGCTGGATGCTGGTCGCGTCCGAGGAAGCGAAGCATTTCGGCATGGTGCGGCAGCGCTTGCGCGACCTCGACGCCGATTATGGCGACCTTCCCGCCCATGACGGTCTCTGGGAAGCAGCCCATTCGACGCGCAACGACCTCACCGCGCGCCTGGCCGTGGTGCCGCTGATCCTGGAAGCGCGCGGGCTCGACGTCACGCCGTCGATGCGAGATCGGCTGCGGGAATTGGGCGATGCGGAAAGCGCCGAGATCTTTTCTGTCATCTACGAGGACGAAAAAGGTCATGTGGCGGTCGGCGCCAAATGGTTCCGCTTCCTCTGCGCCCGGGAGAAAAAGGACCCGGCCGCGGCTTTCCAGGCGCTGGTGCGCGCCAATTTCCGCGGCGGCCTCAAGCCGCCCTTCAACGATCTGGCACGCGCGGCGGCCGGCCTGACACCTTCCTTCTACCGTTCGCTCTCGGCCATCTCGAACGCCTGAAACTCTCGGCGTTGAGGCTTTGTTAACCTTAATGGACTGTAATCGCCTCCATCGGAAAAGGGAGCCGAATCCCGCCGATTTCGCATGATCCCGCGGAGGATATCGAGTTGTCAGGCGTAAGAGCGAACCGCATCTTCGGAAAACGCAAGGAAAGCCACGTCCTCATTCTCGCCAGCGGCGAGCGGGTGCGTCACATGACGATCCGGCCCTGGATGGCGGCGCTCGCGGTTTCGCTCTTCGGCCTCTTCACCATCGGATATCTCACCGCCACCGCCTATCTCGTGCTGCGCGACGACCTGATCGGCGCCTCCATGGCGCGCCAGGCACGCATGCAGCATGAATATGAGGACCGGATCGCCGCGCTGCGCGCCCAGCTAGACCGTATCACCTCGCGCCAGCTTCTCGATCAACAGGTTGTCGAGGAAAAGGTCGAGAAGCTGATGGAGCAGCAGATGGCGCTGACCGATCGCCAGGGCAAGCTCGGCTCCGTGCTGGAACGCGCGGAGAATTCCGGCCTCGACACCAGCGCGCCCGACACCGCGACGGACCAGCCCCTCGATTCGCAGGTGGACGGCGACCGCGCCGCGCTCGACAGTTTCGACGCGCTGCTCGGCAAGACCCGGCCGGATTCACGGAAAGCGAAGACACGCGCCCTGGCCTTCGCGCCGGTCGACAGCGCCGACCTGGTCCGCGACGGCAACATCGCCGACCGCGCCGACAAGCTGTTTTCGTCGATGACCCTTTCGCTCAAGGGCATCGAGCGGGAACAGCTCGCCCATATCCGCAGCCTGACGGCGGACGCAGAGGACCGCACCCGCGGCATCGGCGAAATCCTGACCAAGACCGGCGTGAAGCTGCCGGCCAAGCTGGCCGACGCCGCCGTGGAGGACGACGACGCCAATGCGGTTGGCGGCCCTTATCTCGCGCCGGAGGCGGCCACCGAGTTCGAAAATTCGATCTCGAACCTCGATCTCGCGCTCGACAAGTTCGAGCGCGTCAAGACGCTCGCCCTCAAGCTCCCCTTCGCCAATCCCGCGCCGAACCGCAAGATCACTTCGCTTTTCGGCAATCGCATCGATCCCTTCTTCGGCAAGCTCGCGATGCATGCGGGCATCGACTTCCGCCAGAAGACCGGTTCGAAGGTCCGCGCCACCGGCGCCGGCACAGTCGTCCATGCGGGACTCGCGGGCGGTTACGGCATCATGGTGGAGATCGACCACGGCAACGGCATCACGACGCGCTACGGGCATCTTTCGAAGGTTCTCGTCAAGGAAGGCGACGTGATCGCGGCCGGCGACCTGATCGCGCTTTCCGGATCGACCGGGCGCTCCACCGGCCCGCATCTGCATTACGAAGTCCGCCGCAACGGCGTCGCCGTGGACCCCATTCGCTTCCTCAATGCCGGGCTCAAGCTGACGTCCTATCTTTAGCGTCTTTCAGTATTCGACGGCGGCGGAGCGGCAATTTACCAGCGGCAGTGCTAAATCGCCGCAATCCCGTGATTTCCTTGACTTCCGGTCGATAAGGCACTAAGTGCTGCGCCAATCTCGCGCGGACGTGCTTCCCGCACGATTCTGCTTTCCCGACCGAAACAACCGGAAACATCTTTCCTTTGACCACATTTCAAGATCTTGGCCTGAGCCAGAAAGTCCTCAACGCTGTCACCGACGCGGGTTATTCCATCCCCACGCCAATCCAGGCAGGCGCCATTCCGCCCGCCCTACAGCGCCGCGATATCCTCGGAATCGCCCAGACGGGCACCGGCAAGACCGCCTCCTTCGTGCTGCCGATGCTGACGCTCCTGGAAAAAGGCCGCGCCCGGGCACGCATGCCGCGCACGCTCATCCTCGAACCGACGCGGGAGCTGGCCGCGCAGGTTGCCGAGAATTTCGAGAAATACGGCAAGAATCACAAACTCAACGTCGCGCTCCTGATCGGCGGCGTTTCCTTCGACGACCAGGACCGCAAGCTCGAGCGCGGCGCCGATGTGCTGATCGCGACGCCCGGACGGCTGCTCGACCACTGCGAGCGCGGCAAGCTGCTGATGACCGGTGTCGAGATTCTCGTGATCGACGAAGCGGACCGCATGCTCGACATGGGCTTCATTCCCGATATCGAGCGGATCGTGAAGATGATCCCCTTTACCCGCCAGACGCTGTTCTTCTCCGCCACGATGCCGCCGGAGATCCAGAAACTGGCCGATGCCTTCCTGCAAAATCCCGAGCGGGTCGAGGTCGCCAAGCCATCCACCACCGCAAAGACCGTGAGCCAGCGCCTCGTCGCCAGCCATGGTCTCGACTGGGAAAAGCGCGCGACGCTGCGCGAGCTCATCCGGTCGCAGGAGGCGGATATCAAGAACGCCATCATCTTCTGCAACCGCAAGAAGGACGTGGCGGATCTCTTCCGCTCGCTCGAGCGCCACGGTTTCTCCGCCGGCGCGCTCCATGGCGACATGGACCAGCGCTCGCGCATGACGATGCTGCACAATTTCAAGGAAGGCAATCTCAAGCTCCTGGTCGCCTCCGACGTCGCCGCGCGCGGCCTCGATATTCCCGATGTCAGCCATGTCTTCAATTTCGACGTGCCGATCCATGCCGAGGACTATGTCCATCGCATCGGCCGCACCGGCCGCGCGGGCCGCTCCGGCTCCGCCTATATGCTGGTGACCAAGCGCGACACCAAGCATCTCGACGCCATCGAAAAGCTGACGGGCGAGAAGATCGAATGGCAGGCCGGCGATCTTTCGGCGCTTCCCGAGCGCGAGGAAAGCGAGGATCACGGCCGCCGCGAACGCCGTGCGGGCGGCAAGGGCCGGGAGCGCGATCGCGATCGTGGCCGCAAGAGTGACCGGGGGAGCAAGCGCGACACCGCCGCGCTTCATAAAACCGACATCGTCGGCGATGTAGACAACAAGGCCGAAACGATGGAGTCCGCCATGCCGAGAGAGGCCCATATCGAGAAGAAATCCGATACCCCGCGCCATGAGCGCCGGCCCTATCCGGCCAATGACGACAATCGCGGCCGCCAGGGCCGCCGGCACCACCAGAACGACGATGGCCCGACCCCGATCGGCTTCGGCGAGGATATTCCCGCCTTCATGCTGATCACCGCCGCCGTCAAGTGATGGCGGCCATGCCACTGGCGGGCTGACCGGCCCGCCGCGGGATCAGGACAGGAGCCTCCGTCGGATGCATGGCCGTCCCGGCACCGATTTTCCCGGCTTGGGCGCCGGCCTTGCCATCCTTCGGGACGGCAGGCTGCTCCTCTACAGGCGAGCGCGGCCGCCCGAGGCCGGCCACTGGAACATTGTCGGCGGCAAGATCGATCACATGGAACCGGCCGCCGATGCCTGCCGGCGCGAAGCGCGGGAGGAAACCGGTCTCGCCATCGGGTCGATGACGTTTCTCACCATCTCCGAACAGATCTTCGAGGACGAAGGCCATCATTGGTTTTCCGTGATCTACAGGACGGAGGATATTTTCGGCGAGGCGCGCGTGACCGAGCCGGAAAAGCTGCCCGAATTCGGCTGGTTTCCGCTCGACGCGCTACCAGGTCCCCTGTCGCGATTTGCCGCCGATGCCGTCCGGGCGCTGGGGACCGGCTGAGCGAGTTTATTGCCTCTTATTTCTTCCCCGCCCTCAATCCCGCGGCAAGCGCGATCCGCACCCATTTCTCCGCTTCGTCCGGATCGTCGAAGGCACCGGACGGGATCGGCCAATAGGGCATGGAAACCGTCTTGCCGGATTTGTTGTGGCTGTAGGTCCACTGGCGCGAGCCCGCTTCCTCGTAGAGCGGGCCGGCCTGCGCATCGCCTTTCAGCATCAGTTCGCCACGCAACTCGACGGCGATGATATGCCCGTCGACATAAATGCCCTTGCCGCCGAACATCCGCCGGATCGTGACCGGCCCCACGGAACGGAACAGGTCCTGTATATCGTCGGGATCCATGCAAACCTCCGGAAAGGCTTCATGCATATATCCCGGCGGCGGCGAGTTCAACGCGGATCAGAATTGCGTCGTCGCCCCGATCATGATCGTGCGCCCGCGCCCGTTGGTGATGTCGGTGACGCTGGTCGTGCCCGATCCAGCGACGAAATAGGCCTTGTCGAAGGCATTGTCGACGGTGAAGAAAATCTTGGCATTGTCCGTCACCTTGAACGATCCGTAGAAGTCGACCAGCGTATAGGACGGCCGTTTCACGGAATTCGCCTCGTCGACATAGGCCTGGATGCTGTCGCCGGTATAGCGCAGGCGCCCGCCCAGCGTCAGTCTCTGCTCGAAGAAGCGCATGCCGGCGTCGATGGTCGCATAGTCGTCCGGCAACCGGCCGACATCATTGCCGATGCCGGCGAAATCGGCGAGCGGCTGGCGCGTATCGGCGAGCGTGAGCGAGAAACGGCCATAGACCAGGCCGGTATCGTAGCCGCCCTCCAGTTCCACGCCCTCCATGGTCGTGGTGCCAGGCAGGTTCACCCAGCGCGTCTTCCCGTCGAAGGGATCGACCGCATAGGTGATGTAATTGCTGATCCGGTTCTTGAAATAGCCGACCTTCAGGTAACCCATGTCCTCGGCCGTCAGGAGGCCGTCGCCGCGCAGGTTCACGCCGATGTCGAAACCCTTCTGCCGCTCGGGCCGAAGGTTGGGATTGTTCTCGATCGGCGCAAGCGTGCCGTCGAAATTGTGACCACCCGGATAGAACATTTCCGAGACCGTCGGCGGACGCATCGTATGCGCATAATTCGCATAGAGTTGCAGCCACGGTGCCGGATCGACGGTCAGCCCAAGCTTCGGATTCCAGTCGCCGCCGTCACGCGTGATCGGACGCGGCGTGCAATACATGTCCGGCTCCGGGCAACTCTTGCCGTCGAGGCTCCAGTAATCATATCGCATGCCGGCCGTCAGGCCCACTATGCCCCAGGTCAGGGTCGTGTCGTTGAAGGCCCCGCTCTTGATCAATTGCCCGTTGGGATTGGCGCCGCGCCGGTCGTTTCCCCTGTACTGGTCGGAATTGATGCCGGCGCCGTAAAAGAACTTGAGCGACACCGAATCGCTCAGGTCGAATTTGCTGGTATTGGAAACATCGAGGCCCAATCCGGTATTCGTTCCGTCGCGCCCGTCGAAGACGGTCGAGCTGCTGCCGTCATAGCTCGCCATCTTGATGTCGGTGATGTTCGCATAGGCGTTGATCTTGAGGTCGACCAGGTTGTCGCCGGGCTGGTAGGCATATTTGAGCGTATAGGTCTGGTTTTTGATCTGCCAGTCATATCCGGCGCTCTCGACCCGGAAGGCATTGTCGTAGAAGATGCCGCCAAGCTCCAGCGTCTGCTCGGCATCCGGCGCGTAATTGACCTTGACCAGGCCGCCGCGCGGATGCTGCGACGCATCATAGGGATACCACCGGCCGTCGCCGTTCTTGAAATTCGACTGGTCGGTGCCGCTGATAGCACCCATGATCGAGATCGAACCGTCGATCCCGATAGCGCTGCGCCAGCCGCCGGCGGTCAGCCGCGAGAAATTGTAGCCGTTGGTCCCCGCCTGGAGCGTCACCAGGCCGCCGTGGTTCTTGTCAGGCAGCAGAACGTCGTCGATCCCGAGCGTCCGGAAGTTGGCGGCGCCAGACAGCGTGCCCATGCCGTCGGCGCCCGGCGCCGCGCCCCGGGTGATATCGATGCCCGCCAGCAGGTTCTGGTCGATATAAACCATGTTGTCGAACGTGCCGGAATGGCCGGACAGGTTGCGGAAGGTCTGGGGCACGCCGTCGATCATCTGGTTGACGCGCCCGAAGCCCTGCATGCCGCGGATATTCACGGTCACGCCCGGCTGCTCGTCGACCTGGCGCGTATAGGCGCCCGGTGTCATGCGGATGGCGGTATCGATCTTGCCGGCCATGCGCTCGCGCACCGTCTCGGCATCGATCACGGACACCGCCGCCGGCTTGTTGACGATATCGGCCGGCGTCGCCCGGTCGGAGCCGATGACGATGCGCTTCAACCGCGTCTCGCCAGGCGCAGCCGGCGTCCCATCGTCGCTGGCGGCATCGGCAGCGATGTCCTCCGGCGCCGTCCCGGCGGCAATATCCGCGCCGTCATCGTCAAGGACAATCACGTCTTCCTGCGCCATGGCGGGAACGAATGGAACCAGTGCCAATGTCGTACCCGACATCAGCATCGCGGCAAAAGCCACATGCAATCTCACGGCATACCCTCGCCCAATTCACGATCTTGGCCGTACCTGGCTTGCGGCGCGATGCGCTGGCGATGGCTGGCAAGCCCGGCGGATCGCGCCGGGCTGGTTACGAATGAAGAAGTTGACCTAATATGTCAAGTTATAAAGCCGTGTGATTTCGAAATCCCCTGCCCATGTCAGCCGGCAAGTTCGCCGCCGGCCGCGACGATCGCCTCGGGCGTGTCGGCATCGACATGCGCCGCCTCACCGATATCCACGTCGACCACGGCAAGGCCGCTGCGCTCGATCACAGGCCGCGCCCCGATATCGCCCGTCAGCCGTGAAAGCGCATCGAAGGTCGAAGCCGGCAGGATCACCGGATTGCCGCGCTTTCCCGCCGAGGTCGCACGGACGATCGCCGCCCCCCCTTCGCGCCGGAACGCCTCGATCATCCGGTCGATATGCTCGCTCCGGATGCCGGGCATGTCGGCAAGCATGACCAGCACCGCGTCCGCGCCCTCACGCACCGCCGCGAGCCCCGCAACGAGGCTCGACGCCATGCCGGCCGTAAAATCGGGATTGTGGACGATCTCCACCGCGAGACCGTCTATCGCCTCGCCGATATCGTTGGCGCGATAGCCGGTGACCACCACCGTCCGGTCGGCCTGCGAGGCGAGCGCGGTTGCGACGCTGCGCCGCACCAGCGGCACACCGTCGAACCGCGCCAGCAGCTTGTGATGGCCGGATCCGGCCATCCGGCTCGCGCTGCCGGCCGCGAGCACGATCGCCGCGACACGGAGATCGTGGCCGGACGGCGCCTTGCCCAACCGGGGCAAAGGTCGCGTCGGGATCTCCATCAGCAACCCGCCCACGCCGAGCCCGGTCAACTGGTCGGCCGTCGGCGTCTCGTCCGCGAGAATCCGGTTGAGCACCCAGTCGAAGCCGTTTTCCTTCGGACTGCGGGCGCAGCCGGGAGCGCCGATCACCGGCGTATCGCCGATATGGCCGAGAACCAGCAGGTTGCCGGGATCCACGGGCAGGCCTACCCGATCGACGCCGCCGCCGGCGCCGCGGATCCCCGCCGGGATGACATCCTCGGCATCCGCCACCGCCGAGGCGCCGAAGACGATCAGCATGTCGTGTCCGGCAACAAGCGCGCGAAGCGCCTCCGCCACCGCCTCGGCGCGATGGGCCACGCGCCGCTCGACATCAAGCGTGCTGCCCGACGCGGAGAGCCGCGCCGCCAGGATCGACCGGGTCTTGTCCATGACCGAGGGCTTGAGCGACGGCAGCTCCGTCGCCACCAGGGCGACACGGCGCGGCCGGTACGGCTTCACCGCGAAAGCTGTTCCGTTCCGCAACACGGCGGCGGCCTCCCTGACCGCGTTTTCGGCGACGGCAAGCGGAATGATCTTGATCGTCGCGACCATGTCGCCCGCCCTGACGTCGCTGCGGTCTTCGAGACAGGCCAGCGTGATGGCCGGATCGACCCGATTGAACCGGTCGACGACATCGCGTGCGGCTCGGAACAGCCCGTTGACCCCTGAGAAGACGTTCACACGGCCGGTCGTGGCCGGCGAGAAACGGAGATGGTCGGTCGGGACGGCGGCGGCGAGCCGCGCGGCTGCCTCGTCCTCCATCAGGTCGCCGGGCGAAAGCCGGGCGACGATGACCGAGGCGATGCCTGTCTTGCGCAGGGCGGCGATGTCATCCTGCGACAACCGGCGGCCTTTCGGAAACTTGCCCTCGGCCGCACGGACGGAATGGGCGAGCACCGCACCGGCCGCCTCATCGATGGGAACCTCTCCGAATTTCATGATCGCCGGGTCTCCTGCCGAAGCCGAAGATTAGGAGTCGCGGGCGGGGCCGTAAACAGGTTACCGCATCGCCGTCGACGGTTCTGGCGCAATCCTGCGCCTTACCCTCGGTCCCGGAAACGGTTGGTGATCGGATAGCGCCGGTCGCGGCCGAAATTCTTGCGCGTGATCTTAACCCCGGGCGCGGATTGCCGACGCTTGTATTCGGCAATGTAGAGCAGATGCTCGACGCGATGGACCGTCGGCGCATCATGGCCGCGCGCGATGATGTCATGCGTGCTCATCTCGTGCTCCACCAGACATTCCAGGATATCGTCGAGCACCGGATAGGGCGGCAGCGAATCCTGGTCTGTCTGGTTGGGCCGGAGTTCGGCGGAGGGCGCCTTATCGATGATATTTTTCGGGATCACCTCGCCGGACGGCCCGAGCGCGCCCGGCGGCACATGGTCGTTGCGCCATCGGCTGAGCCCGTAGACCTGCATCTTGTAGAGATCCTTGATCGGATT
>JAGRLJ010000419.1:1105-6420 GCA_020441805.1 Rhizobiaceae bacterium | reverse complement strand
GGCCGGAACCGATCTCGCCGGCATCGATCTTGTCATTGTTGAAATCCTCGCGCTTGAGCGCCCGGGTCTCGTAGCCGATCAGGCGATATTCGGCGATCTGAGCCGGATTGAACTCGACCTGGATCTTGACATCCTTGGCGATCGGAAAGAGTGAACTCGTCGCCTCCTGCACCAGGGTCTTCTGCGCCTCCGACAGCGAGTCGATATAGGCGGCGATGCCGTTGCCGTTCTGCGCCAGCACCTGCATCAGTCCGTCATTGTAGTTGCCGGTGCCGAAGCCGAGGACCGAAAGGAAGATGCCGCTCTTGCGCTTCTCCTCGATGAGCCGCTTGAGATCCTCGTCGCTCGACGGGCCGACATTGAAGTCGCCGTCCGTCGCCAGCATGACGCGGTTGACGCCGTTCTTCTGGAAAGCCTTCTCGGCGAGCTTGTAGGCCGCCTCGATGCCATCGGCGCCGGCGGTCGCTCCGCCCGGCCTGAGATTGTCGATCGCATCGAGGATCTTCTGCTTCTCGGCAACCTTGGTCGGCTCGAGGACGACACCGGAATTGCCGGCATAGACGACGATCGAAACCGTATCGGTGGGCTTCAGCTTATTGACGAGCAGGCGGAAGGCGCTCTTGAGCAGCGGCAGCTTGCCCGGCTCGTCCATCGAACCGGAAACATCGATCAGGAAGACGAGGTTTGCCGGTGGCTGCTGGGCGAGCTGGACATCGTAGCCCTTGATCGCGACATGCATCAGCTTGGTATTCTGGTTCCAGGGGGTCGGCATGACGGTGACATTGGCCTTGAAGGCCTCTTTCGCCGTATCCGGCCCCTTCCAGTCATAAGGGAAGTAATTGATCATCTCCTCGACACGCACGCTGTCGGGCGTCGGCAGGCGGCCGTTCATGATCGCCTGCCGCGCATAGGCGTAGGAGGCGGTATCGACGTCGATCGAGAAGGTGGAAACCGGCTCCGAGAGCACGGATTTCACCGGATTGGTGTCCTTGGACGTGAACCGGTCGCCGGTTTCCTCCGGCAGTTGGACCTGCGGCTGCGACACGACCTCGCCTTCGTTCAGCCTGCCGATCGCCAGCTTCCGGCGGGTCAGCCTGCCGGACGGCTGTACGGTCATGGGCTTGGCGGCGGAGAGTATGCCCGGCGAGACCTCGGTCTCCGCCATCTCGTCGGTGACCGGCGCCGCGTCGGTATCGTCCGGTTCGGCGACGACCTGCTGCCCGTCGCTGGACATATCGGTCTTCTCCACGGCGGTGTCGACGGGTTCGGACTTGTTCTTCAGGTCCGGATTGGCGACCTCCTGCCCGCCGGCGGCCTTCTCCTGCCGCAGGCGTGCGTCCTCCGTCTTTTTCGCATCGACGATCGGTCCGTCCGTCAGCGTGACAGTACCGTCCCTGACGAGGTTGAGAGTGACATAGCCGGCGGCGGGCACGATCAGCAGGGTGGCGAGCGCCGAACTCGCGAGCATCAGTTTGCGGGACATGAACAGGCTCCAAAACTTGGTTGCGATGGAGCTTTGACGACGCCCGTCCTCGGTTCCTTGGGGTACGGCCGCATCTTTTTCGGCCGCTTCGAAAGCCGTCATGGCAGCGGCAAGCGCACGGGCGCGCGCCTCGTCCGAGGCCCGGGGAGCGGTCATGCGGCTCAGCTTCTTGAGATCGTCTTCCATGTCCGCCTCCTACGCCACTTCCCGGCCGAGGATCGTCCTCAGCCGCTTTCGTGCCTCATGGAGATGCCAGGAGACGGTCGGCTCGGAGCAGCCCAGAACGTCCGCCGCCTCGGCATGGTCCAGGCCCTCGGAATAGACCAGCATCACGCAATCGCGCTGCTTGGGCGAAAGCGTCTGCACGGCTGTCCAGATTTCCTGCATATCGTCCTCGTCCGCGGGCCGTGCCTGCAATGCCGGGTCACTTCCCCATTCCTCCGCCCGGCGGCGCTCGCGCACCGATTTCCGGGCAAGGTCGCGCACCGCGTTCAGCACGAGCGCATAGAGCCAGGTGCGGAAACGCCCCTCGCCCCGGAACGACCGGATCGCGGTGGCGAGCCTGACGCAGACGTCCTGGGCGATGTCTTCCGCATCCATGCGGTTCCGCGTCCATTTCCATGCCGTGGAATGTATGAAATCGTAGTTCATCTCGACCAGTTGTCCGAAGGCCGCGGCATCGCCGCCGATCGCCTTTCTGATGAGTTCGGGTTCCAAGCGAACGCCCCTCTTGCTCCGTTCCTGATCCTATGACGTTTGCCGCCGACGAAAGCTTGGGGGCAGGCGTGAAAATATTTGGACCAGCATCGAAATAATTCAGGCGTCAGGCCGACCGGATTCCGTGTAGATGCGGTTTCCAGGCGGCGGGCTCGCCCGGCGCTCCAGGGGATCATGCATGAACGCTCGTCACGACTACCAGCTCGGCGTCCTCTTCGTCACGCTCTCCGCCGTGGCCTGGAGCCTCGCGGGCTATTTCACCCGGCTGATCCCCCTCGACAGCTTCACGTTGCTGGCCTGGCGGGGGATATTCGGGGCAATCGGCCTCCTCGTCATGATCGTGCTGATGCGCGGCCGGCACTGGTGGCACGACTTCGCCCGCATGGGACGGCCCGAATGCACCTATATCGCGATAACGGTCGCCGGCATGATCCTGTTCATCACCTCGCTCGGTCACACCTCCGTCGCGCATGGCGCCGTGATCTATGCGACCATTCCCTTCCTCGCCGCCTTCCTGGGCTGGATCTTCCTCGGCGAAATTCCGGGACGGGTCGCGGTCATGGCCAGTCTCTGCGCGCTCGGCGGCGTGGTCCTGATGGTCGGTTTCGGGTCGGACGGCGGCCTGTTCGGCGATTTCCTCGCCTTCGGCATGACGAGCTGCATGGCCGTCTCGATCATCCTGATGCGGCGCAATCCGGGCATGTCGGCCCTGTCGTCGGCCTGCATCAGCGGCCTGATCTCGGGCCTCCTATGCTGGCCCCTGGGCAACCCGCTCGACGTCGGCAATATTCAGCTCGCCCAGATGGCGCTCTTCGGCATCATCAATTCCTCCATGGGCCTCGCCTGTTTCGCGATCGGCTCCAGGCGCCTGCCGGCGATCGAGACGGCGCTGATCGGCTCGCTCGACGCGCCGCTCGCCCCGCTCTGGGTCTGGCTCGCCTTCAACGAAAGGCCGGGGGTCAACACGCTGATCGGCGGCGGAATCGTCTTTGCCGCGGTGGTGTTTCATATCGTTCTCAGCCAGCGGCGCCAGAAGGCGGTGACGGTAAGCTAGGCCGGGACAGGCAAGGATGCCGATCTCCGGCGTGTCGAGCCGGACCTTCGGGAGCGTGGGGACTCTCGGCTGCAACCTTCGACGGGCGCGCGCCTCTTCGAGAAATTCCTTCGGCCGGCTATCCGGCACCCGGACCTGCGCGAACCGAAGCCCCCCGGCCCGCCGGCGCTCGCGATAAGCCGCGACCTTCTTCCCGTTCCGTTCCCGCTTGCTGGCGGCGGTCGTCGGCACCCTGCCGGTTGCCTGCAACCCACGGCTTCGATGCCGTCATTTCAACGCCGCGCGAGCGCAGCCATATGAAATCGGAGTTGTTCCGGCGGGTAGCGATACGCCGCGCCGACGGGGCAGGCATTGCGGGCGATGCAGCCCGTCCGCATGCAGGTCTCCTCGCCTTCCCCGACGAGATAGGTCCGGCAGGCCGGAACGTCGAAGCGGTGGGACATGACGGCGCCGGCGGGGCAGATGTCGAGGCAGGGCTTGCCCGGACAGCGGTCGCAGGGATGCGGCCGCGCCGGCATGTCGGCGAAGGCGATCGGCTCGGCGAAACCGATCGCCCCGCGATAGCCGTGCCAGAGGCCGTAATCCGGATGAATGAGGATGCCGAGCGGCGACGGCTTGAGCCCTTCCGCCCGCATCGCCCATTGCTGGAAAGGCCGCCAGGGTCTTTCGGAAGGGAAATAGGCGGTGCCGCCGAGCGCTTCGGCGACCGGACGGATCACGCCCATGGACCATGTATCCAGCGGGTCGGCGGCATCCGGATTGGCCTGCCGCCATTCGGAAAAGGATCGCCAGATCGAGCCGCCGGCATTGCCGAGCAGGACGACCGAGCGGGCGCGGCCGCCGCTCTCCAGCTCCGGTCCGTCGCCGTCGAATCCGACACCGCCCCGGATAAGAATCCCGTGCGGCGCGAGCGCCGCACGGATCCTGTCTTCCTGCCTGCCCATTATGTACGGCCGGGTGGCTTGTAATGCGGGCGCCATACGTCCCGCTGGATCCAGTCGGCCACCTGATACCGTCCGCCGCTCTCCCTGGCTTCGGGACCCTTTCAGGTGAAGGCGTCGGGCATCGAGTCCTTCTTCTGGCGGATGAAGGCCAGGAGTGCCTCGTCGATCGCCGGATCGAGCGCGGGCGCCTCGTAGCTTTCGAGCCAGCTCTTGCAGAGTGCGTTGGCGCGATCCTCGATGCGCTTCCGGCCCTCGACTTCCCACTGTTCGAAGGAATTGTTGTCGGCGAGCGGCGAGCGATAGAAGGCGGTCTGGAAGTTGGCCTGCGTATGGGCGCAGCCGAGATAGTGGCTGCCGGGACCGACTTCCCGGATCGCGTCCATCGCCTGGGCCTCCTCGGAGAGATCCACGCCCTGGGCCATCTTCTGCATCATGCCGAGCTGGTCCTGGTCGATCATGAACTTCTCGTAGGACGAGACGAGGCCGCCCTCGAGCCATCCCGCGGCATGCAGCACGAAATTGGCGCCGGCGAGCAGCGTCATGTTGAGGGTGTTGGCCGATTCATGGGCGGCCTGCGCATCCGGCACCTTCGAGCCGCAGAGCGACCCGCCGGTTCGGAACGGCAGTCCGAGGCGGCGGGCGAGATGGGCCGCGCCATAGGAAACGAGCGACGGTTCGGGCGTGCCGAAAGTCGGCGCGCCGGACTGCATCGATATCGAGGCCGCGAAGGTGCCGAACAGGACGGGCGCACCCTTGCGGATGAGCTGGGTGAAGGCGGCGCCGGCCAGCACCTCGGCAAGGATCTGCGTCAGCGTGCCGACAACTGTGACCGGGCTCATGGCGCCCGACAGGATGAAGGGCGAAATCACGGTGGCCTGGTTATGGCGGGCATAGACCTTGGCCGCGCCCAGCATCGTCTCGTCGAACACCATCGGCGAATTGGCATTGATGAGGTTGAGCATGACGCAATTGTTCTCGACGAAATCGTCGCCGAAGACGATCTTCGCCATCGCCACCGAATCCTCGGCGCGCTCCGGCGCCGTGACCGACCCCATGAACGGCTTGTCGGAATATTTGATATGGCTGTAGACCATGTCGAGATGGCGCTTGTTGACCG
>JAGRLJ010000419.1:0-1002 GCA_020441805.1 Rhizobiaceae bacterium | reverse complement strand
TTGCCGTCGAGATCGCGCACGAAGGGCGGTCCGTAGACCGGAGCGAAGACGGTGGCATTGCCGCCGATACGGACGTTGCGTCCCGGGTTGCGGGCGTTCCAGACAAAATCCGAAGGCGCCGATTTGAGCAGTGCGCGGCAGAGGCCCTTCGGGAAATGAACGCGTTCGCCGCGAATGTCCGCCCCGGCTTCCTTCCAGAGCGCGAGCGCTTCCGCGTCGTCGCGGAACTCGATGCCGATTTCCTCGAGCACGCGATCCGCATTGTTCTCGATGAGCGTCAGCCCCTCCTCGTCGAGAACCTCGTAGACCGGTATCTTGCGGGTGATATAGGGAAGCGACGGACCCGGACCGCCACCGGTGCGGGCCGCGCGCCTTGCTGCGGCACCGCGCGCACGGCGACCGCCGCCCTCTGCCTGATCGGTTGTCTGGTCCATGTCGTTTCCTCTTTGGTGAATTGGCCCTCAGGGGCGAAAATGTTCACGGCGATCCTAAACAATGCCGCAAGAGGAACATTCCTGAAAGCGCCACCAATGTCGCTGTTCGCGAAATGACGCCTTTGCCGGTTTGCGGCACGGCCGGAATACCTTCAGGCACGGTTCGAATCGAGAAAGGCCCCATACCGGGTCGCCAAATGCGACATGCGCCTTTCCGGGAGCCGTTTCCCCGCCAAGCGACCCTCGCCCTCGAATCGCGAACTGTTTCAAGGATCGTCGACGAAGACACTGTGACTCGCCTTCCGTCGTAAATCGCCCGTGCCCACGTCGCTTTCGAAAACGCTTTGCAAAGCCCAGACGCTAACTGTATTGCTTCAGGTCTGGTTCGAAGCCGACCGACCACTCCCTTTCTCGACGAGGATTGCCATGGCAGACGATGAAATCATTCTTTCGGAGCTCTCCGACGAAGAGCTCGTGCAGCAGATGCACGACGACCTTTATGACGGGCTCAGGGAAGAGATCGAGGAAGGCACCAATATCCTTCTCGAACGCGGCTGGGCGCCCTATG
>JAGRLJ010000070.1 GCA_020441805.1 Rhizobiaceae bacterium | reverse complement strand
TGCCGATCGACAGCACGAAGACGAAGACACCGCCTGCGGCGACGCCGGGCAGGGTGAGCGGCAGCGTGACCCGGAAAAAGGTACGGATCGCGCCGGCGCCGAGATCGCGGGAGGCCTCAATCAGTTCCGGGTTGAGCCGCGAGAGCACCGAATAGATGGCGAGGATGACGAAGGGCAGGTAATTGTAGACGAGGCCGGTGATCACCGCGCCCTCGCTATAGAGCATCGAGAGCGGTTCTCCCTGATAGCCGAGGCTTCGCAGCAGGTTGTTGACCAGCCCTTCACGGTTGAGGAGCACGATCCAGGCATAGGTCCGGATCAGGTAGTTGGACCAGAAGGGCAGGACGGCGAAGAAGAGCAGGATCGGCTGCCAGCGCTGCGGGCTCCTGGCGATGGCATAGGCGGCGGGATAGGCGACCAGGATCGCCAGCAGGGTAGTGGTCAGCGCGATCCGCGCGGAATTGAGGAAAATCCTGGCATAGAGCGGGTCGGCGACGCGCCTGAAATTGTCGAGCGTGAAATTGTAGTCGATGCCGCCGAAGAGGCCGCGCTCGAAAAAGGCATAGACGAAGATCAGCAGGCAAGGCGCGACCATGAAAGCCGTCAGCCAGCCAATGGCCGGGGCGGCGAGGAGGTTGGGCTTTGCGGCGTTGAAGGACATTATGGGTTCCGGTGAAGGTTGTCTTTTCGCGCTTAGGGCAGATCAGGGGCCGGGTTCCGGCAACCGCGCGCCACCCCCGAAACGTCATCCTCGGCCTTGTGCCGAGGATGACGTCCCGGATTTTGCATTTGAAGGAAACGGCTCTCGCCGGTGCTTTCGTGCAAGCGCCTCAGTTCGCGGCCTTGATCTCGCTCACCGCCTTGGAATAGTCCTTCATCGTGGCGCCGAGGTCGCGCAGAAGCTCGTATTTGACGAGTTCCGCCGGGCTCATCGCCATGTTCGGATATTGCTCGCCGAGCGCCTTGTCGAGGCTTTCCATCGCCGGCTTGTTCGGCACCTTGTAGAGAATGTTCTGCGCCGCCCAGGCATGGTTCTTGGCGTCGAGGATGAAGTTGATGAACTTCATCGCGTCGGCCTTGCGTTCCGAGTTCTTCATCACGACGATGGTGTCGACCCAGAGGTCGGAACCCTCTTTCGGCACGACGAACCTGATGTCCTTGTTCTCGGTGATGCCGTAGTTGCACCAGCCGTCCCAGGCATGGACGAGCAGGGCCTCGCCGGAGACGAGCTTCGAATAGAAGGTCGTGTCGTCATAGGCGAGAAGCGTCTTCTTCGCCTCGATCAGCTTGTTCCTGGCCTCCTCGATCTTGGCCGGGTCCTTCTCGTTGACGGAGTAGCCGAGCGAGAGCAGGCCCGCCGCCATCAGCCAGCGGTCGGTGGCGAGCATCGTCACCTTGCCCTTGAGCGCGTCGTCGGGCTGGAGCAGGTTGTTCCAGCTGTCGACCGTGGTCTTCACGAGATCGGAACGGTAGCAGAGGCCGGTCGTGCCCCAGGTATAGGGGACGGAATAGGCATTGCCCGGATCGTAGGCGAGGGCGGCGGCTTCCGGATAGAGATTCGCGAGGTTGGGGATCGCCGCGTGGTCGAGCGGTTCCAGCATGCCCTGGCCATTCAGGATCTCGGCGAAGGGCGAGGAGACGAAGACGATGTCGTAGCCCTTGCCGCCGCTTGCCATCAGCTTGCCCATCACCTCCTCGTTGGTGGCGTGGTTGACGACCTCGATCTCGAGACCGGTCGCGGCCTTGAACGTCTCGGCGATATCCTTCGCCATATAGCCGTCCCAGTTCGAGATGACGAGGTCGGCGGACAGCGTGGTCGTGGCGGTGAGGGCGAGACCGGCAAGCGCGATCAGCGCTGCCGCGCCGGCGCGCGGACGATAGGAAAGAGTCACGGATTTTCTCCCGGTTTTTGAGCAATCGAAGCTGGTTCCCGTTGCGGCATGCCGTTGACCGGTCTCTTTGGCCGCAGTGGCAGTCAGTATTATTTATAAAAAAAATACGTCAACCATGAATTGGAGAGGGCCGCGATTTTTTTTCTCGGGTCTTGCGCGACGCGTCTTGAAGATGCAGCATGCGGCTAATTCAGGCAGGCTGGATCGGGCGGAATTGCATGGAAGAAACAACCGGAAAAGTCCGGCATCGCCATGTCGAACTGGCGCAGAAAATACTCGATTTCGCCATCGAGCGCGGCTTGCCGCGCGGCGGCCGCCTGACCGAGCAGGTGCTCGCATCCCATTGCAATGTCTCGCGAACGCCTATCCGGAAGGCCCTGCAACTGCTTGCCGAACGCGATATCGTCAGCCCCGAGCCCGAGGGTGGATATCAGCTCGCGATCGAACCGGCTTCGTTTCCGGGCCTTGGAGAAGAGGGCCTGCCGGCGGAGGAGACGGAGCTTTACAATGCCATCCTTCGCGATGTCGCCGCCGGCCGTATCGGTGATGCCCAGACGGTTGCCGCGTTGCAGCGCCGGTATGGCTCTTCCCGCACCGCGGTACAAAATGCGCTGATCCGACTGGCCGAGGATAGTCTCGCCGAACGCGCGCCGGGACAGCAATGGCTGATCAAGCAGTTTGCCATCACCGGCGACGCCGTGGCCAAGTCCTACGAATTCCGACTGGCCTGCGAGCCGCTGGCGCTGACCATGCCCGGCTTCCGGCGCGATACGGCGGCGCTGACCTCGCTCCGGCAATCCATGGAGATCCTGAGCGGCATGGGCGAGGGGAGTTTCGACCAGAAGCTCTTCGACCGCACCGATTACGATTTCCACATGCTGCTCGCCCGCTCATGCGGCAATCCCTTCATGTCGGAAGCGCTCCAGACCCATCATCGCCGGCGCCGGAACTCGCAGCCGCCGATGCATGTCAACGCGTTCCGTCTGATCCAGTCGAATGCCGAGCATCTCCGGATCCTCGAGCAGATCGAGCGCGGGCAGTTCGATCTCGCGGCCGACCTGCTGCGCGTTCATATCCAGCTTTCGCATGTCGAACGGCCGCGTATCGCCGGCCGCGGCGTCCCCGTGGCTTTCAGGATCGCCGGGTAGCGCATGGCAAGGCAGAAGGTCATCGCCCTGTTTCCGGAAGCGAGTTTTGGCGCGGCGCTCAACTGCGTCGGCATCGCGCAGGAGCTCAAGCGGCAAGGCGCGCGGCCGATCTTCATCTGCCAGGAGAATTTCCGGGGCGTTTTCGCCGAATACGGTTTCGCCGAATATACGCTGAGCCTCGGCGACCGGGGCGAGGCGAACTGGACGGATTTCATCAACCGGCACAAGGACGCCTTCCGGCAATCGCCGCTCGAACAGGTCACGAGCTATGTCGTGCCGACCTGGGATGCCATCGTCGATACCGCGATCGGCGCCCAGGAGCCGCTCCGGAGGCTGCTCGCCCAGATCCGGCCCGATGTCGTCGTGCTCGACAACGTCGTGATGTTTCCGGCCATCGCCAATGTCGGCGTGCCATGGGTCCGTGTCGTGTCCTGCGCCGAGACGGAGATTCCGGATGCGCAAGTCCCGCCTCACCTCTCGGGCTGCGGCGGCCGGTCCGGCCCGGACTGGGCGTCGTTCGCCGCGCGCTACCTCCGCGAGATCGGTCCCGTGCACCGGCGAATGAATGCGTTCCTGGCCGAATGCGGGCTCAAAGCCTATCCGCCGGGCGAATTCCTCGCGTCGTCACCGTATCTCAACCTGCTGCTTTCGCCGGAAATCGTCCGGTTCGGGCGCGCCCGGCCGCTCGATCCGAAGACCTTCGTCTATCTCGACGGCTGCGTCCGGCACGAGGCGCCCTACACCCTGCCGACCTTCGCGGCGCGCAATGACTGTCCGTTGGTGCTGACATCGTTCGGCAGCCTCGGGGCGATGGATGTGGAGATGATGAAGCGGATGATCGGCGTCTTCGCGCGCCTGCCCTTTCGCTTCGTCATCAATGTCGGCCCGTGGCGGGACCAGTATGGCGTGGTGCCCGACAATGTGATGATCGAAAGCTGGTTTCCACAGCCGTCGCTCGTCGAGCAGTCGTCGGTTTTCATTCACCACGGCGGCAACAATTCCTTCTGCGAGGCGCTTTACTTCGGCGTTCCGTCTCTCGTCATGCCCTATTGCTGGGATGGCCACGACAATGCAGCGCGCGCGGCGGAGACCGGTGTCGGTCGCAGGCTCGCGCGCTACGACTGGACCGATGCCGAACTCGCCGGAGCGATCGAGGCCCTTGCCGGCGACGCGGTGATGCGGGACCACCTGAAGACGAATTCTGAGACCATGAGAAAGGCGGCGGGCGTCAGCGTCGCGGCCCGCGCCATTCTCGACCTGATCGGGGGATGACGGACATGCAGACCAGGCTCTTCATCGATGGCGAATGGGTGGCACCCCTGCTCGGCGGCACGCTGCCGGTGGTCGATCCCGCCACCGAGGCGGTATTTCACCATATTCCCGCGGCGAGCGCCGACGATGTCGATCTTGCCGTCAGGGCCGCCCGCAGGGCTTTCGACGAAGGCACCTGGCCGCGCATGACCGGCGGCCAGCGCGCCCGTTTCCTCCGCGCCATTGCCGACAAGGTGCGCGAGAAGAAGGATTTCCTCGCCCGCCTGGAAGTGCGCGACAATGGCAAGCCCTTTCCGGAAGCCTCCTGGGACATGGACGACGTCGCCGGCTGCTTCGACTTCTATGCCGGCCTCGCCGAGGAGCAGGATAACAATCCCGAGGAGGCGATCCCGCTCGGCGACGCGCGCTTCGACTGCAAGGTGGTCAAGGAGCCGCTCGGCGTGGTCGGCGCCATCACGCCATGGAACTATCCGCTGCTCATGGTGGCCTGGAAGGTCGCGCCAGCACTGGCCGCCGGCTGCACGGTAGTGCTCAAACCATCGGAACTCGCCTCGCTCACCACGCTGGAGCTCGGCGTCATCGCCGAGGAGACCGGCCTGCCCGCCGGGGTGCTCAATATCGTCACGGGGCTCGGATCCGATGCCGGCCAGCCGATCACCGAGCATCCCCTGGTCGACAAGCTCGCCTTCACGGGCTCGGTCGCCACCGGCCGCAAGGTGATGATCGCCGGCGCGCAGGACATCAAGAATGTCAGCCTCGAACTCGGCGGCAAGTCGCCTTTCGTCGTCTTCGCCGACAGCGATATCGAGAAAGCCGTCGAATGGATCATGTTCGGCATCTTCTGGAACCAGGGCCAGGTCTGTTCGGCGACGTCCCGGGTGCTGATCGAGGAAAGCGCCTATGACAGGGTGCTCGCGCGCCTTGTCGAGGAAAGCCGCAAGATCAGGATCGGCAACGGCCTGGACGAGGGCACCCTGCTCGGCCCGATCATCTCCAGGGGCCAGCATGACAAGATCCTCGCGGCGATCGAACGCGGCAGGGAGGAGGGGGCGACCGTCGCCGCCGGCGGCAGGCGGCCGGACGGGTTGAGCCACGGCTATTTCATCGAGCCGACCATCCTGACCGGCATGGGCGAGGACGCCTGGGTCTGGAAGGAGGAGATTTTCGGGCCGGTCGTCTGCGTGAAGCCGTTCCGGGACGAGGCCGACGCGATCCGCATGGCCAACGATTCGAAATACGGACTGGCCGCCGCCGTCATGTCGAAGGACCGGGCGCGGGCGGAGCGGGTGGCGCGTGCCTTCCGCGCCGGCATCGTCTGGATCAACTGCTCGCAGCCGACCTTCACCGACGCGCCCTGGGGTGGCTACAAGCAATCCGGCGTCGGCCGCGAACTCGGCCGCTGGGGCTTCGAGAACTATCTGGAAACCAAGCAGATCACCGGCTTTTCGAGCGACGAGCCCTGGGGCTGGTATATCAAGTGACGCTTCAGGCCGCCGCCGCGCCATCGAAGGCTTCGCGGGCGTGGCGGATCATGTCGTGGTTTCTCGCGGCCCATTCGACAAGGCCGAGCAGCGGCTTGCTGAAGGATTCGCCCTGTTGGGTGAGGCGGTATTCGACGCTCGGCGGCTGGGTGGGATAGACGGTGCGGCTCACATAGCCGTCGCGTTGCAGGTCGCGCAGCGTTTGCGTCAACATTCTCTGGGAAATGTCCGGCACCCGGCGGCGGATCGCACCGAAACGCAACGGCCCGTCGACCAGTTCGAGCAGCAGCAGCGACGCCCATTTCCCACTCACCTGGTCCATGACGTCCCGTATCGGGCAGTTGGCCGCCGTGAATCCCATCCGCTCCCAATCCGCGATGCGCGGGGCCGGCGGCAGGTGTTCGGATGATTTTGGCATCGGGTGGTTCCTTCCAGGTAACCAGGCGACAAAAAACTGCCGTCTTTACAGTCCTGTTCAAATCTCTAGATAAGAGCAGGTCTCGAAAAGAGACTATATGGATTTCAACGACAGGACGCAAGGGTCCGAACCCTCGCGGCGAAACAAGGAACGAATTCATGGCCCAGAAAATTCTCGTCAGCGGCGCCTCCGGCCATCTTGGCCGGCTCGTGCTCGATGCGCTCATGGCGCGGGGTGTCGATGCCGGCGATATTATCGCGACGACGCGGGACCCCTCCAGGCTCGCCTCCTATGCCGCGCGCGGCGTGGATGTCCGGGCGGCCGATTTCAACGATGCCGACCTGACCCGCAAGGCCTTTGCCGGAGCCGACCGCATGGTGCTGATCTCGACCGATGCGCTGGACGACAAGGGCACCCGCCAGCGCCAGCAACTGGCCGCCATCGACGCCGCCAGGGCGGCGGGCGTGAAGCATATCGTCTATACGTCGTTGCCGGATCCGGAGATTTCCAAAGTCATCTTCGCGCCCGATCACCTGGCCACCGAAAAGGCGATCAGGGCTTCCGGCCTTTCCCATACGCTGTTCCGCAACACCTGGTATCAGGAAAACATGTTCATGAGCCTGCCGCAGGTTCTCAAGAGCGGCCAATGGTATACGTCCGCCGGAAACGGAAGGATCGCGCATGTCGCGCGGGCCGACTGCGCCGATGCCATCGCCGCCGCGCTCGCCTCCGGAACCACGGAGAACGCAACCTATACGCTGACCGGCGATACGCTGCGGACGACCGACGAGATTGCTGCCCTTGCCGGCGAAATCACCGGCAAGGCGATCCAGGTGGTGCATCTCACCGACGGACAACTCGCCGACGGCATGAAGGCGGCGGGCGTTCCGGATTTCCTGATCCCGACGCTGGTCAGCTTCGATGCCGCCACCCGGGCCGGCCATCTCGGGGCGCTGACCGGCGATTTCGAAAAGCTGACCGGCAGGAAGCCCAGACCCTTCCGCGCCTTCTTCGAGGAAAACCGGGCCGCGCTCATCGCCTGAGGCGGCATGACATGGTGGACGGGCCGCCGGAACCGGCCCGTCTTGCATTCGTTATCCCGATGCGCGATCCTGTTCCGGCCTTGAGGCGATGCACGGAGGTTCCGAAATGGAAAGAATCAGAACCGTGAGCGGCACGGGTCCGGTCTATATCGATGACGATGCGGCCGGTCATTGCGCCTTCGAGATCAATGTCTACAGGGACGACGCCGGCAATGTCGTCGGACGCGGCCATGTGATGGGCGACAGTCTCGTGCTGGGACGAATGGCGCGGGGCCAGACGATCGAACTGGCCTCGAAGGAGGATGGTCACCGCTTCCGGCTCGTCACCGGAACCTGGAATCCGGGCGACCGCACCATGGATGTGGAAACCGGCGCCGACGTCATCCATTGACGCCGGCCTCGGCCATGTCCGGGCCTGGATGGACCCTGTGCAATCGGCGGGTTCCGCCGTCGTGGTGGGTGTCGCCAGGACAGCCCCTCCCATGGCCGGCCGCCGCTTCCGCCTTGCCTTCGGTATCGGGGCCGCGGGCTGGGTCGGCGCCGTTGTCCCGCTCATCCGCCGCAGGGGCTCTGGACCGTCTTTTCCGGGACGGTCGTGCGACCGGCTCTGTCGTCTTGACTTCTCGCCAGGTCGTGGGCCACGGTGCGGGTGCTGGACAGACGAGACCATGGACCGAATGGCATTGAGCACGGATGAAGCGTCACGAACGAACCGGTCTTCGACATACGGAAAACTGTTCGGAATCGTGGTGCTGTTCTTTTTCCTCGGTCCTCCGATAGGGGCATTGACCTTCGGCGCCCTGGGCGCGGCCAGCGCCGTGTTGACGAGCCAGCCGGAGGGCACCGCCGGCATGTTCCTCTATAGCGGTTTGTTCCTGGTCATTTTTTCCTGGTTCGTCGGTGGACTTCAGGCGTTCGCCGCCGGTTTGGCCATGGCTGTCTTCGCGGCGGCGACGCGGCGGATGTCACTGGTCGTGCCTGTCCTGGCGGGACTTCTGGCCGGGTTCCCCTTTAAGGTCGAGGAGAAGGCGGGGGAGGATTTCACCCTCCTGCTGATTCTCACGCATGCAATTTCGGCTTTGGCCTGCGGCCTGCTCGCGAAAGCGACCTGGAAGTTGTAGGCGCCCGTGAAGGGTGCTTGTCTGAAATTTGTCGATGACGGGCGCCAGCCATTTCCATGACGTCGAAGCCCGACTTGTCGCCGGCGGCATATCGGCGGGCAAATGCCGTTCCGGCCCTTGAAAACCATGTCCCCAAGGAACCACTTTCCCTGGAGAGCGTTTCAACCTCGATCATGGAGATCAACATGACACGCCCCACCACCGATGCCCTCGACAATACCGGTTCGGCCGACGATCCGCATGGCGGTCAGGATATGGCCGCGGGCGACCGGCCCGATCCCGATCCGATCGCGGAACTCGCGACCATCGACGATAGCGGCGAAGGCGGCGCTCCCGACCGTCCGCACCTGGCCCGGCAGCCGGGTCCCAAGCCGGGTTTCGGACCGGACGAGTTCGCGTCGCCCAAACTTGAGGGAAACGCCGAGTTGGGGATCGACCCTCACCGGACCGACGCGACGGTCGGAAACGGCCGGTGACGCAAAGACGATCGGTCCGCCCGACATGCCGGTCTTCAAGCACGCTTGCCGTCGCGCCGCCGGCTTGCCACTGCTCTTCCTCCTGCCTGTCACAAGACTGTCGCATGGACCTGCTTCTGTGCCGCGGACATGACAGGAGCCGGCCATGACCATCGATCATCGCGAACAACTCGAGCGCATCAAGGCGGAGATCGCCGACAGTTTCGACGAGGAACTGGAAATGCAGCTTGAGGAGGACCGGCTGGACGCGCTGGTTGCCGAGGGCATGACGGAGCCGGCTACCGATACGCTCGACCGCAAGATCTATTTTCGCGAGCTTTTCCGGTTGCAACATGAGCTGGTCAAGCTCCAGGATTGGGTCCAGCATCGCAAGCTCAAGGTCGTGGTTCTCTTCGAGGGTCGCGACTCGGCGGGCAAGGGCGGTGCGATCAAGCGTGTCACCCAGCGGCTCAACCCGCGCGTCTGCCGCGTGGTTGCCCTGCCGGCGCCGACGGAGCGCGAGCGGAACCAGTGGTATTTTCAGCGCTATGCGCCGCATCTGCCGACAGCCGGGGAAATGGTGCTCTTCGACCGCTCCTGGTACAATCGGGCCGGTGTCGAGCGCGTCATGGGCTTCTGCACGCCGGGGGAGCTGGAAGAGTTCTTTCGTTCCGTGCCGGAATTCGAGCGCATGCTGGTCCGCTCGGGCATCATCCTGATCAAATACTGGTTCTCGATCACCGACGAGGAGCAGGAATTCCGCTTCCGCATGCGCCTCCACGATCCACTGAAGCAATGGAAGCTGTCGCCCATGGATCTCGAAAGCCGCGTCCATTGGGAGGACTATACCAAGGCCAAGGAAGAGATGCTGGCGCGTACGCATACGGCCGAGGCGCCATGGTGGGTGGTGGAGGCGGACGACAAGAAGCGGGCGCGGCTCAATTGCATCGCCCATCTTCTCTCGCAGGTGCCCTATGACGAGGTGCGGAAGCCGGCGATCGATCTGCCGGAACGCGTGCGTCACGCCGATTATCGCCGCTCCGACGTGCCCAAGGACATGTATGTTCCGGAAATCTACTGACCGGAACCGGTTCTCAGATGTCGATTCCGTTCCGCGTCAAAGCCTGTAAGCTGTCGCCCATTATCGGAGACGATGCCGGAGCGTCGGCGCAGACAGCGCTGCGACCGGTCGTTCCGGTCATGAACAGCGACCGACGAGGCCAACGACATGAAGATCCGTTCCATCCGGGCAACGCCCGTCAACATTCCGTTCCGCGCGCCCTATCGTTTCAGCTACGGCTCGATCGGTTCGCTGACCAAGACCATCATCGAGCTAGAGACCGAGGACGGGGTCGTCGGATTGGGGGAATGCGCGGACGGAGACCAGTCCGCGGCCGTGGCGCGGGTGGCGGACCGGCTGGTCGGCCACGATATCAGGGCGATCAACGGCGCGCGCCGGCTTCTGGTTCCGGGCATGCAATATACGCCCTGGGACAATATCGTGTCGGCGCGCCGCGTCTTCGGCGGCATCGAAATGGCGATGTGGGACGCGCGTGGAAAATCGGAAGGCCTCGCCATCGCCGATATGCTCGGCGGGCCGGTCAGGACCGACATTCCGCTGACGGAATATTTCAGCTATCGGCTGCCGGGAGGCGACGATCCCGGCGAGGCGTCGCCGGCGGATGTCGCCCGGTATTGCGCCCGCATGATCGAGCGCCACGGCTCCATGATCTTCGAAGGCAAGGTCGGCACGGTCGGCCTGGACGAGGAGGTTCGGATGGTCCGCGAGGTGCGCGCGGCGATCGGCGACCGTTCGCTGCAACTCGATGCGAACGGGGTCTACACGCTGCCGACGGCGCGCGAGGCGCTGCGCCGGTTCCAGCCGTTCGACATCGCCTGGTTCGAGGAGCCATGCGAACGGTATGAGGACATGGCGGCGCTGCGGGCGGTCGTGCCCTGCTCCTTCTCGAGCCATGTCGTGGACCTGCCGAAGGCTGTCCGGCTCGGTGCGCCGGATGCGATCGTGACCAATATCAACGAGCATGGCGGGATCAAGGGAACCGTCGAATTCATCGCCGCCTGTGCTGCCATGGATGTCGGCTTCAGGTTCCATTCCGGCGAGACGGGCGTGGCGAGCGCCGCCTATCTCCAGGTCACGGCCGCGACCGAGCATGTGCGCGGCGCCAGCCAGACGCTGTTCCACTGGTATGCCGACGATGTGATCGAAGGCGGACCGCTGCCGCTCGAAAATGGCGTCACGCCGCTTCCGGACGGTCCCGGCTTGGGTGTGGTCCTCGACCGGAAGGCGCTGAGGCGTTGCCATGAGCGTTACCTTTCAGAGGGCCGCTTCCCGTCGGGCGCCGTCGCGCGCGCGGCGGACGGCTATGGAAAGGCGTTCCGCAAGCTATGATCTCCAGACGGCCGGTGACGCTGACGGGAATTGTCACAAGGCCGGACTTATTTTTCGCGTGGGCATTGAGAGATGGCCGAAACAGGCCGGCGGCGGTGTGCCGTCGCGGGAGACACGAGATGGAACCGATGCCGCCGGATGTACGGGCCGCTTTCGACGCCTTTCCGCGCGTGGCGCGGGAACGGCTTCATGCCGTTCGCGCCATGATCTTCGATCTCGCCGGGCAGGATCCCGCGATCGGGCCGATCTCCGAGACCCTCAAATGGGGCGAGCCGGCCTATCTCACGGCGACGAGCGGGAGCGGCAGTACGATCCGCCTCGGCGTTTCGCGGACCGCGGCCGGGCGGCCGGCGATCTTCTTCAATTGCCGCACGACGCTGGTGGATGAATTCCGGGACCGGTTCGGCGCCGCCTTCGATTATGAAGGCAATCGCGCGGTGCTGCTGCCGGAGGCGGGCGCGGGCGAGCGTGGGCCGCTCGAATTCATGCTTGGCCGCGCATTGACCTATCATGTGCGGCGGCGGGCCTGAACATGGGTTCGGGGCGTGGGGAACGAAAACGGCGCGGACGTTCCCGCCCGCGCCGTATCGCATTGCGGTGGGCCGGTCAGGCGGCGGCCGACACCGAGGTCGGGACTTCCGAGATCGTCTTCAGCACTTGGGAGGCGATCTGGTAGGGGTCGCCCTGGGAATTCGGGCGGCGATCCTCGAGATAGCCCCGGTAGTCGTTCTTGACGAAGGAATGCGGGACGCGGATCGAGGCGCCGCGATCGGCCACGCCGTAGGAAAACCTGTTCCACGGCGCGGTTTCATGCTTGCCGGTGAGGCGCATGTGGTTGTCGGGGCCGTAGACGTCGATATGCGCCTGCAAGTTCTTTTCGAACTGCGCCATCAGTGCCTCGAAATAGGCTTTGCCGCCGACTTCGCGCATATATCTGGTCGAGAAGTTGCAATGCATGCCCGAACCGTTCCAGTCGGTATCGCCAAGCGGCTTGCAGTGGAATTCGACGTCGATGCCGTATTTCTCCGTCAGGCGGAGCAGCAGGTAGCGCGCCATCCACACTTCGTCGGCGGCTTTCTTGGAGCCCTTGCCGAATACCTGGAATTCCCACTGGCCCTTGGCCACTTCGGCATTGATGCCTTCATGGTTGATGCCGGCCGCGAGGCAGAGGTCGAGATGATCCTCGACGATCGTGCGGGCGATGTCGCCGACATTCTTGTAGCCGACGCCGGTATAGTAAGGGCCTTGCGGGGCCGGATAGCCATGCTCCGGAAAGCCGAGCGGACGGCCGTCCTTGTAGAAGAAATATTCCTGCTCGAAGCCGAACCAGGCGCCCTCGTCGTCCAGGATGGTGGCGCGCGAATTGGAGGCATGCGGTGTGACGCCGTCGGGCATCATGACTTCGCACATGACCAGGATACCGTTGGTGCGGGCCGGGTCGGGATAAAGCGCGACGGGCTTCAGGACGCAGTCGGAACTGCGGCCTTCGGCCTGCATGGTCGAGGAACCGTCGAAGCCCCAGAGCGGAAGCTGTTCGAGCGTCGGGAAGACGTCATATTCCTTGATCTGGGTCTTGCCGCGAAGGTTCGGGACCGGTGTATAGCCATCAAGCCAAATATATTCGAGCTTGAATTTCGTCATTTCAGACCTCTCATGGGTGTTGGAAGCCATCCGAAGGCTCCCCGATTTCTGGCCGCCGGCCATGCCGGCTTCCTGGGCCGATAGAGAGAATGCATATGGCGTGCCAAATCCCGACGCCGGTTCGTTCCAGACATCTTTTTCTTCGTCATGGGTGGTTTCGAGGCATTGTCGGCGACTGCCCAAGCGGGCTGCAAACGCTGGAAGGATAAGCGCGAAGAAATTATGCCTATATTTTAGGCATATTGAATTTTTTTTGTGCAATGTGAGGCGGGATCGTGTATAAGGGGTTCCAATGCGAACATGACGATGGCTGGAGTGAATTCGAGATGCGTTTGAATGAGAAGCGCGAGAGCGCCCAGATCATAGAATTTCCCCTCGACAGGCGCTTTCCGGCGCAGCGGCGGGCGATGACGGATACGATCGATCCGCGCGTGGCGGCGGCGCTCGATCCGGCATGGTATCACATGGAAGCCATGGCCGAGCCGACACCTGTCGACCCCTCGAAACATTGAAACGCCAAGCGTTTCGCTTCAATGGAAGTTGCGCCCCTTCGGCATGACATGGGCCGCTGGCCTGTAGCTCAGGTCATGGCGGATATTGCGCGGATGGGTGTGGCCGGCGGTATCGGCGGGGCGATGAATCCTCTCCATGGCGGCGAGCCCGGCGTCGGGCGCGCCGACGAGGCTGGCGAGAAGCGGGCTGAAGTCATGCAGCCGGCTGGCGATGACGTGAACGACCTCTCTTTCTTTCTGGACCAGCCCGTCCACCGCGCATAGCCGGGCGCCCAGAACCTCGGGGCGGAAACGCTCGAAGGTTTTCGACCAGACCACGACATTGGCGATATTCGTCTCGTCCTGCAACGTCATGAAGATGACACCGGAGGCGGTGCCGGGTCTCTGGCGGACGAGAACGAGGCCGGCGACACGGACCTGTCGGCCATTGGGAATATCCGTGAGCTCTTCGGCCCGGATCGCGCCGCGTGCCTCGAGCTCATCCCTCAGCAGCCCGGCGGGATGGCCTTTCAGCGACAGGCCCAGCGTCCGGTAATCCTCGACGATATGCTTGCCGAGGACCATGCCCGGCAGGTGGAAATCCGGTTCCATGTTCCGCGCCCTCCGGATGGCGAAGAGCGGCAGGTCTTCCTGGCCGCCGACCCGGTTCAGCCCACGCGCCGCCCAGAGCGCGTCGCGCCGTTCGAGCCCGAGCGATCGGAAGCAGTCGGCATCGGCGAGCCTTTCGATGGTCGCGGGGTCCAGCCCGCCGCGCAGCCAGACATCGCGCACGGAATCGTAGCCCGCGCCGCGATTGGCGGCGAAGGCCCTGATCTCATCCTCGTTCAAACCCTTGATCTGGCGGAATCCGAGCCGGAGGGCATGGCCGGAGCGGATATCTCCCGCCATCTCCCGGTGACGCGATTGCAGCCTTTCCGCCGCAGCCGGCCCCGGTTCCAGGCCGTTGTCCCAGTCCGAATGGTTGATATCGGGCGGACGGGCCTCCACGCCATGCTCGACCGCGTCGCGGACGATCTCCGACGGCGCATAGAAGCCCATCGGCTGGGCATTGAGCAGGGCGGCGGCGAAGACGTCCGGATAGTGGCATTTCAGCCAGGACGAGGCATAGACGAGGAGCGCGAAGCTCGCGGCATGGCTTTCCGGAAAGCCATAGTCGCCGAACCCCTCGATCTGCCTGAAACATTGCTCGGCGAATTCCCTCTCATAATCGTTGGCGACCATGCCCTCGATGAACTTGCCACGCAGCTTGTCGATCGTGCCGACCCGCCGGAAGGTCGCCATGGCGCGCCTCAGCTTGTCGGCCTCCGGCGCCGAAAAGCCGGCGGCCACGATGGCGATCTGCATTGCCTGTTCCTGGAAGAGCGGCACGCCGAGGGTGCGCTTGAGGACTTCCTCCAGTTCGTCGCTGGGATAGCTCTCGTCCTCAAGTCCCTGCTTTCGCCGAAGATAGGGATGAACCATGCCGCCCTGGATCGGCCCCGGTCGGACGATGGCGACCTCGATGACGAGATCGTAGAATTTTTCGGGCCGGAGGCGGAGCAGCATCGACATCTGCGCCCGGCTCTCGACCTGGAAGACGCCGATGGAATCGGCGCGCGACAGCATGTCGTAGACGGCCGGCTCTTCCTTGGGCAGGCTTTCGAGGGTGAGGGGCCTGGCTTCGGAATAATAGCCTTCATGCCAGTCCGGATAGGTCGCATCGATCAGGTCGAAAGCCTTGCGCAGGCAGGTCAGCATGCCGAGCGCCAGCATGTCGACCTTCAGGATTCCGAGCTCCTGAAGGTCGTCCTTGTTCCATTCGACCACGATCCGGTCGTCCATCCGGGCATTCTGGATCGGCACGACCTCGTCGAGATTGTCCTGGGTGATCACGATGCCGCCGACATGCTGGGAAAGATGGCGCGGAAAATCCATCAGTTCCTCGACCAGCTTCAGGCAGGTCGCAAGCTTCCTGTCGCCGGCATCGAGGCCGAGCGCCTTGAGATCGTCCCTCCGGATACCCTTCGACCACCAGTGAAACGTTTTCGAGATCGACATGATGTGATCTTCCGAATAGCCGAAGGTCTTGGCGACGTCGCGCAGCGCGCTGCGCCTGCGGTAGCAGATCAGCGTTGCGGCCAGCGCGGCGCGGCGCGGTCCATATTTCCCGTAGACATACTGGATCACCTCCTCGCGCCGCTCATGCTCGAAGTCGATGTCGATATCGGGCGGCTCGTTGCGCTCGGTCGAGATAAAGCGGTCGAAGAGCAGCGTGTTCTCCGCCGGGTTCACCTCCGTCACCCGAAGACAATAGCAGATCGAGGAATTGGCGGCCGAGCCGCGCCCCTGGCAAAGGATGCCGCATTCGTTGCGCGCGAAGCGGACGATGTCGGCGACGGTGAGGAAATAAGCCGCATATTTGAGTTCCGCGACGATTTCGAGTTCGCGTTCGAGGGACGCTCTCACCTTGTCGGGGATGCCGCCGGGATAGCGGCTCTCGGCCCCTTTCCAGGTCATGGCTTCCAGGGCCGCCTGGGCCGAGGCGTAACCCTGGACGAGTTCCAGCGGATAGTTGAATTTCAGGTCGTCCAGCGTGAAGGCGAGCCGGCTGGCGAAACGCACCGTCTCGGCCACGGCGCCGGGCGCCATCCTGAAGAGCCGTTCCATTTCATCCGCCGGCTTGAGATGCCGCTCGGCATTGGCGGCGAGGCGCCGGCCGGCTTCGTCAAGCGTGGTCTTCTCCCGGATACAGGTCAGGACATCGAGCAGCGCCCGGCGCGCCGGATGATGGCAGAGGGGTTCCGTGGTCGCGACCAGCCGCGCGCCGGTCTCGTAGGCGAGTTCGCTCAGCATGCGCAGGCGGCGGCGATCCTCGCCGTCGAAGACGAAGCGGGCGGCGAGCCAGGCCCGTCCGCAGCGCTGCCTGACGGCGAGAAGGGTATGGCGGAGCTTCTCGTCCGGCAGCGCCCCCGGTGCGAGGTCGGGGATGACGATCGCCTGCTGGCCTTCGGCATAGTCGAGAAACATCGGGAAATCGAGCCAGCATTCGCCCTTCGGCGCCGGCTTGTTTCCGAGGGTCAGGAGTCGCGTTAGCCGCCCATAAGCCGCCCTGTCCCTGGGATAGACGACGATATCCGGCGTTCCGTCGCGAAAGACGAGCCGCACGCCGACCGCGAGCCTCACGTTCCGGCTCCGGCCTTCCTCCTTTGCCTGGGCGGACATTTCCTTCGCCTTGGCATGGGCGCGTACCATGCCGGCCAGCGTGTTGCGGTCCGCGATGCCGATGCCCGGATAGCCGAGCTCCCCGGCACGCTCGACATATTCTTCCGGATGCGAGGCCGCGCGGAGAAAGGAGAAGTTGGTCGTGGCGCAGAGTTCGACGAAGCCGCTCATGGAAAGAGTCCGTGCAGGTACCATTTCGGCGCCATGCCGTCGCGCGGCGCTTCGCTATAGAGCCAGAAACGGCGTCCCTCCCTGTCCTCGACCCGATAGTAATCGCGCGTATGGCCACCCGGCGCGCGCAGCCAGTTCGGCGCGATGCGCTCGGGACCTTCGGCGCGCACGACGTCATGCGGGATGCGCCGCCAGGTAAAGCGCTTGGGGGGACCGTCCGGCATGGGCGAAATCGCATCCACCGGCTGGGCCCGTCCGAAGAGCGTCAACGGCCGCCGCACGACGCCGTCCGGGGCTATGGCGGATTGGTTGGCCGCCTCCGGAACGGACAGGCTCCAATGATTGGCGCGCTCGGGCGCATGGACGAGCCGGATGGAGGGGCGGCCGATGCTCCTGTCGCCGAGGCGGATGCCGAGCCGGTCCACCAGCCGCGCCTCGGCCTCCCTGTCGCGGGCGGATACGGGTGCGAGGTCGATGGCCCGCAGGATGACCGGAAGGACCTCATGGGCGTCGAGACGCAGCGCATCGAAACCGAATTCGGCATCCAGCGCCTGCGGGCTCATGCCTAAGCGCTCTTCCATGAGGCGCAGGACGATGCCGGCATCGTTTTCCGGCCGGCTGAGGCCGAGTTCCACCTCCCGCGTCCTGTTGTCGACGCCGAAGAGGTGGAGACGGAAAATGCGCGCGCCTTTGCCCTCCTGCCGAAGGCGGCCGCAGAGTTCGCCGGTCAGGCTGTCCGCCACGGTCATCACCGCCTCCATGCTGAGGATCGGTTCGGCCAGCCGGCGCAGCGCGAACTGCCCGGGCGGCGGTCGGCGGGGCGTGAGCGCTTCCCGCGCATGGCCGAGCGCCTGGTCGAGGCGCAGCATGGCATGCCGGCCGGCCCGTGCGGCGAAAGGCTTGCGTGGCGCGTCCAGGATCTGGCCGATGGTTTCGAGGCCGAGGCGCCGGAGCAGGGCCGCCGCGTCCGGTTCGAGCCTGAGCGCGCTGACAGGCAGAGGGGAGAGCATGTCCCGCAGAGTGTCTTCCTCGGCCAGCCGGGCGCGGCCGGCGCGCGCCATCGCCCAGGCCGCGCCCGGTGTCGGCGCGATCGCGGCTCGGCTGATGAAACCCTGCCCGGCAAGCCGCTTGCCGATATCGGCGAGCACGACGCCATCGCCGCCGAAGAGATGCGAGCATCCGGTCAAGTCGACGAACAGGCCGTGCGGCGGGTCCCTGACGACGACGGGCGAATAGCGGTCGCACCAGGCGGCGATGGTGTCGAGCAGGCGGGCATCGGCATCCGGATCCGCCTCGACGGCGACGAGATCGGGCTTGATCGCGCGGGCATCCGCCACCGGCATGCCCACCCGGAGGCCGGCGTCGGAAGCGCGGCGGTCAAGCGAGGTGACGGTGAAGGCATTGCCCGTCTTGGCATAGACGATCAGCGGCCGGTCACCCGGCGGCACCCTGCCGGACCGGATGAGCCGGTCGGCGGGGAGCCTCGGCAGCCACAAGGCCATCCAGCGTGATCCCGTCTTCCAGGAGGTGGAAAGCATGATCGTGAATGCTCCAGCGAAGATTGAAGGAAAGATCGTGAGGACCGGCGCGATTGCGCGCCAGATGAACGGCAAAAGCAGGCGGTCCAAGCTCGATCTCCTCTCCCTGGCTGGGGGCGGCGCGCACGCGCCAACGGGCGCGGGCGGCGCTCGATCCCGCCGCATCCAGCCTCAGAAGCAGGCAGCGCGTGCGATAATGCTCCGCCGTCAGCAGAAGTCGCCGGGTCTCCGTCAGGCTCACGCCCTTGCGGGACGGCGTGATCGCGCAAAGCGCGAAGATACCGGGGGTCGAGAGCGCCTGTTCGGTGGCCCAGAGCGCATCCTGCTGCGATTGCGCGCGCACGAGCAGCAGCCGTTCGAGCGGAATGCCGAATTGCGCCAGTCCCTCCGCATTGGGCAGGCCGTCCTCGAAGAAATCCTGTTCCGGCGCCGCCCAGAAGATCAACCCGCCCTCCGAGGCCATCAGCGCCCAGGCGAGCGCGAAGCCGAGCGCGGAGACATGGTCGCCATGGGCGGCCGGCATGACTTCGATGAGCGGCGCGGGCGCCATCGTCTGCCGCAATCCCTCGAATGTCAGTTCGGGCGGGGCCTTTTCGGTTACCCGCACGAGACGCAACGCAACTGGATCGAGAGGAATGGACATGCGGAAAATCTAGAACAAAAAGAGAACATTTACAAGGAGGATCCGCCGGATTCAGGGTCAAAAGCCGAATCATTTCCGTAACATGTTGGAATCGCGTGGAGAGTCTTCGATTGCGGATGCCGATTCCCGTGGGTTGTCCTATTGTGGGCGCGCTCATTCGAACACCGAGGGAAGCCATGCGCGAATTGGACATCCGCCGGTCGATCATCGACCATTGCCGCCAGATGAATGCGACGGGGCTGAACCAGGGCACGGCCGGCAATATCAGCGTTCGGCATGGCGGCCGGATGCTGATCACGCCGAGCGCCGTTCCCTATGACGAGATGGAGCCCGAGATGATCGCCTCCTTCGCCATCGACGGCGAGGGCGAGGCCTGGGAAGGGCCGATGAATCCTTCGGTCGAGTGGCGCTTCCATCTCGACATCCTGCGCTCGCGGCCGGAGACCGGGGCGGTGGTGCATACCCATTCGAGCTTCGCCACGATCCTCGCCATGGCGCGAAAACCCATTCCCGCCTGCCATTACATGATCGCCGCCTTCGGCGGCCATGACGTCAAGGTCTGCAATTATGCGCGCTACGGCACCCGCGCATTGTCCGTCAATGTGCTGAAGGCGCTCGAAGGGCGCAGCGCCTGCCTCATGGCCAATCACGGCATGGTGGTGACGGGGGCCAATCTGCCCAGGGCGATGTGGGCCGCGATCGAACTCGAGACCATCGCCAGGCAATATTACCACACGCTGCTCATCGGCGGGCCGGTGATCCTCCCCGACGATGAAATCGCCGGCGTGCTCGAGGGTTTCGGCAACTACGGCCGCCAGGACACGGAACGGCGATCATCGCCTGTGGGATAAGCGATGACCGGCCTCCCGATATATTGACCATGCCCGCCGTCGCTCTCTACTCTGGCCTCAAAAGAGAGGGAACCGCATGTCGTCCAGTCCGCAGCCACCGGAGTCCAAGGAGCTTCATCACCACCTGACGGCAATGGGCGGGCGCGATCCGCATGAGGAGCATCGCACGGCGACGCCGCTCGAACTGCTGTTCGACCTGACCTTTGTCATCGCCTTCGGGCTCGCTGCATCGCAACTCGCCCATGCGCTGGCGGAAGGGCATTATTTCTCGGGTCTGGTCGGGTTCGGCTTCGCCAGTTTCGCCATCTGCTGGGCCTGGATCAACTTTTCGTGGTTCGCCTCGGCTTATGACACCGACGACTGGATCTTCCGGATCGTCACCATGGTGCAAATGAGCGGGGTCACGGTTCTCGCCATCGGCCTGCCGCGCATGTTCGCCTCGATCGAGGAAGGCGCCCATTTCGACAACGGCATCATGGTGCTCGGCTATGTGATCATGCGCGTCGCACTGATTTTCCAATGGCTGAGGGCGGCCAGGCAGGATCCGCCGCGCCGCCGCGCCTGCATGGCCTATGTCATCGCCATCACCATTGCGCAGATCGGCTGGGTCGTCCTGATCTTCGTGGACTTCTCATTGATCGAGACCTTCGCCCTGTCCGCGATCCTCATCCTTATCGAAATGGGCGGCCCCTATATCGCCGAGACCCGTTTCGGCGGTACGCCCTGGCATGCCCATCACATCTCGGAACGCTACGGCCTGCTCGCCATCATTGCGCTTGGCAAGGGGGTGGTCGGCACCGTGGCGAGCATTTCCGCCGTGGTCGAGGAACAGGGCTGGACCATGGATGCGGCGCTCATCTGCATCGCCGGCATGGGGCTCACCTTTTCCATGTGGTGGATCTACTACATGATTCCGAGCGCGCATGTGCTGCATATGCACCGTGAACGCTCCTTCGTCTGGGGTTACGGGCATATGGTCATCTTCGCCGCGATCGTGGCGACGGGAGCCGGGCTGCATGTCGCCGCCTATTATATCGAGCACAAGGCGCATATCGGGCCGGTGGCGACGCTGATGACGGTCGCCGTGCCCGTTCTCCTCTATCTCGGCTCCATCTACGCGCTCTATACCTATCTGGTGCAGGAGGGCGATCGTTTTCATGTCCTGCTGATCGCGGGGACCCTGGTGATAATGGCGACATCTTTGGTCGCCGCCCTTGCGGGGGTCAATCTGACCTATACGCTGATCATCCTGATGCTTGCGCCGATCGTCACCGTGATCGGCTATGAGACCCTGGGCCATCGGCACCAGGCCGAGGCCCTGCGGCGCGATCGGGAACAGAGCGGCACCGTGCATTGAGAGTGGCGCCACCTCCGTTCTCCCGGCCCTGTGACAGCGACAGGCATCGTAAAGCGGATCGGGAGGACAGGGGGCGATCGACCCGGAGCCGCTATCGCTCCGGCAAGGGTCGTCCCTTCGGACGTTTTCATGCCGCGCGCGTTTCGGGATACGAAAAACCCGGCGGCGTCACCGCCACCGGGCTCCGGTTCGTCTCTGGGAAACCTCAGGCGATCTTCGGCGCGAGACTGCCCGACTTGTAGCGCTTGGCCATGTCCGCGAGCGGGATCACCTTGATCTTGTCGGCATGGCCGGCCGTGCCGAAAGCCTCGAAACGCTCGGTGCAGAGCTTCCGCATCGCCGCCATGGCGGGCGCGAGATATTTGCGCGGATCGAATTCCGAGGGGGTTTCCGTCAGCACCTTGCGGATCGCGCCGGTCATGGCCATGCGGTTGTCGGTGTCGATATTGATCTTGCGCACGCCGTGCTTGATGCCGCGCTGGATCTCCTCGACCGGCACGCCCCAGGTCGGCTTCATCTGGCCGCCATATTTGTTGATGATCTCCTGTAGGTCCTCGGGAACGGACGAGGAACCGTGCATGACGAGATGGGTGTCGGGCAGGCGGCGGTGGATTTCCTCGATCACGTTCATGGCGAGGACTTCGCCGTCTGGCTTGCGGGAGAATTTATAGGCGCCGTGGCTGGTGCCCATGGCCACCGCCAGCGCATCGACCTGGGTGTCGCGCACGAATTGCGCGGCCTGCTCGGGATCGGTCAGGAGCTGGTCGTGGCTGAGCTTGCCCTCGGCGCCGTGCCCGTCCTCCTTGTCGCCCATCCCGGTCTCGAGCGAACCCAGCACGCCGATCTCGCCTTCCACCGAGACGCCGCCCCAATGCGCCATGTCGACGACGCGGCGGGTGATGCCGGCATTGTAGTCGTAGTCGGCCGGCGTCTTGCCGTCCTCCTTCAGCGAGCCGTCCATCATCACCGAGGTGAAGCCATGCTGCATGGCGGTGGCGCAGGTCGCCTCGTTGTTGCCGTGGTCGAGATGCATGCAGACCGGAATATCGGGATGCATCTCCACGAGCGCATCGATCAGCTTGGCGAGCACGATGTCGTTGGCATAGGAGCGGGCGCCGCGGCTCGCCTGGATGATCACCGGCGAATTGGTCGCGGCCGCCGCCTCCATGATGGCGAGGCCCTGTTCCATGTTGTTGATATTGAACGCCGGAACGCCATAGCCATGTTCCGCGGCGTGGTCGAGCAATTGCCTGAGTGTGATGCGCGCCATCCCGAGTTCCTTCCCTTTTTCGTTCCTGCCTCGGCCGGCAGGTTCGGCGGCAGCGATATTGCCGGAACCGCCGTCGCGGTCAATGCCGCGTCGGATATTCAATCGTTTCGCAATTGCGAAAAATCCGGGAATTCTAATGCGATAACGATATTCAGGCCGATGAGCCGCCGGAAAAGATCAGGTAGCCCGCGCCATAGGTGACGAGACCGGCATTGAAACCGAGAAGCGACATCAGGAGGCCGACGACGCTGGCGCCGGAAATCAGGAAGGCCGCCAGGAAGATCAGGCCGATCATGAAGGCAACCGCGATCACGGCGAATGCGGAGCGCAGCATCGCCGTGAAAAGGCCTGTCGCCAATGCGACCGCGAAGATCATGTGTCTCTCCCGAGCCAAGGGTGCTTCATGGAGAATGCCAGAAATCTTCTAACAAACGTTTCTTCCGGTATTCCGTATTTTAATGGAATAAGGGAGGGCTTGGAATTTTGCCGCATTCCTGGTTCCGGTGTCTGGATGCTCCACAATGCGCCAAGTCGTACCGATAGCAAGCAGGAGGGATTCACTTCCGCGTGAATCCTTGAAATCAATGAATAAAATGGTACGGACCCGTATCATTCCGAGTTCGATCCGGACATTTTTCGCCGCCGGCCCCGCGCTTGGGGCGCGGAGAATCGGTTAACAAAAGGAAAAGGACGGCGCGGGATGCGCCGCCCTTCCAGGCAGGCCGGTGAATACGCCGTCACACCATGGCGCCGGGGCCGGGTTCGGCGGCCGACGGGCATTTGCCGAGGATGATCATGCCGAGCACCTCGTCCTTCGTCACGTCCGTGGTGCGGGCATGGCCTACCACCTGGCCGTTCTTCATCACCGATACGCGGTCGGCGAGATCGAAGACGTCGTGGATATCGTGGCTGATCAGGAAGATGCCGATTCCATCCTTCTTGAGCTCTTTGATAAGCTCGCCGACCTGGGCGGTTTCCTGGGGGCCGAGCGCCGCCGTCGGCTCGTCCATGATCAGGATGCGGGCATTGAACAGGATGGCGCGGGCGATCGCCACCGACTGGCGCTGACCGCCCGAAAGCGCCTTCACCGGCTCCTTGAAGCGGCGGAAGTTCGGGTTCAGGCGGCCCATGACCTTGCGGGCCTCGGCCTCCATCGCCACATCGTCCAGCGTGCCCCAGGCCGTGAGGATCTCGCGGCCGAGGAACAGATTGGCGGCGGCGTCGACATTGTCGGCGAGCGCCAGCGTCTGGTAGATCGTCTCGATGCCATAGGCCTTGGCGTCGCGCGGATTGTCGATCGCGGCCTTCTTGCCATTGATATAGATATCGCCGTGGTCGCGCTTGTAGGCGCCGGACAGCATCTTGATCAGCGTCGACTTGCCCGCGCCGTTATGGCCGAGCAGGGCCACGACCTCGCCGGGAAAGAGGTCGACCGAGGCGTGGTCGACCGCCTTGATGCCGCCGAAGGCGATCGAGATGTCGCGCATCTCGACCAGCGGCGTGCCGGAGGGCTTCTGATATTTCGCGGCTGCGTCCATGATGCATCCCTCCCTTACTTGGCGTGCTTGCGATAGACGGTGTCGACATAGACGGCGAAGACGAGAACCGCGCCGACGACCATGGCCTGGATGGCTGCGTCGAAGCCGATGAGCACCATGCCCGAATAGAGCGACTGCATGATCAGTGCGCCGATCATCGCGCCATAGATCGTGCCGGAGCCGCCGGCCAGCGATGTGCCGCCGATGACCGCCGCTGCGATGACATAGAGCTCGTCGAACTGCCCGAGCGCCACCGTGGAGGCTTTGAGGCGCGCCGAGGAGATGCAGGCGGATATGCCGACGAGGAAGCCCATCACCGTGAAGATGAACATCGTCAGCCGCTTGGTGTTGATGCCGGCGAGTTCGGCCGCCTCGGGGTTACCGCCCATGGCGAAGACATATCGGCCGAATTTCGTGCGGGTGGCGACGAATGTCATGGCGAGCACGACGGAAAGGGCGATCAGGACCGGGATCGCCCAGCCATGGCCGATCGGTCCGAGCGTTGCGGGATCGAGATTGTGCGCCTTGGCATATTCGTTGACGATGCCTTTCGGCCAGGCGTAGGAATTCATGACCCAGGTGGCGCCGAGCACGACGGCGCTGCTGAGGATGCCGATCGTGTATTCCGCCCAGACGGGCCGCATGGGAAAGCCGAAGCGCCGCCGCTGGCTCCGCGCCGAAACCAGCAGCGCCACGATGCCGACACAGGCGATGATCGCGAGCACCCAGCTCCAGGTCGCGCCGATCGAGCCGTAGGGACCGCCGCCGATCAACGCGAAATTGGCGTCGATCGGGGCGATGGTCTCGCCGCGCGCCACCCACCAGGCCGCGCCGCGCCAGACCAGCATGCCGCCGAGCGTGACGATGAAGGATGGAATTTCGCGATAGGCGATCAGCCAGCCGTGGAAGGTGCCGACCAGCATGCCGACGCCGAGGCCGAAGACCACGGTTATGATCCAGATCGCGGGATGGCCGATGCCCAGCCAGTTCGGCAGGACCCAGACCTGTAGCGCGCCCATCAGCATCGCCGTAACGCCGAGCATCGAGCCGACCGAGAGATCGATATTGCGGGTAACGATGACGAGCACCATGCCGGTCGCCATGACGGTGATGGCGGATGTCTGGACGGAGAGGTTCCAGAGGTTGCGCGTGGTCAGGAACGCCCCGAAGCCGTTGACGAAATAGCCGTAGAGATGAAAGCCGAGCCAGATCACCAGCAGCGCGCCGATCATCCCCAGCATTCGGGTATCGATTTCCGTCGCCCGCAGGAATGTCCTCACGGGCCCCTCCTGGACCATGGCCGGTCCACCAGTCAATGATTGCGCGTCGCTCATCGCTCGCCTCCCTGCGGGATCCGGAGATCCCTTGTCGCTGCGCTTGCGGCTCCCCGACGATGCCGCTTCCGACATCGGCCCGCATCAGCCGCTTATAAAATGCGCCGCCCTCTGGCAAAGGGCGGCGCGGGTTCAATCACGCATGCGTGACGGATCAGTTGCAAGCCGGCACGCTGCCGGCGGCGACGCCCGCGCAGACGGTGGCCTTGTCGACCCAGCCGGCATCGATCACGAGGTTCAGGTTGTCCTTGGTGATCGGGGTCGGCG
>JAGRLJ010000418.1 GCA_020441805.1 Rhizobiaceae bacterium | reverse complement strand
GTCCCGGTGAACTTGCCGCTGACGTTCTCGCCGTCCGTGGCGGCACGGAACGGCAGCGCCTTGCCCTCGGCCATCTCCGCACCGGCGCGCGCAACTTCCCGCTCGCGCAGGGTGGCGAGAAGATTGCGCCGGTAGAAGATTCGGCCGTTCCGTGCTCGGGTAGCATCGCCCTGTTCGATGTGATGCTCGCGCCGCTGGTCCATCGCCTCACGCACCTGCTGGCCGAAGCCGGTCGGTGCAAGGTCGGCCGTTTCGCCATGGACCAATCGCCGGTCCAGCCATGTCGCGCCGTCCGATCCGATCTGCTTGCCTAGATCGACCGGGGACAGGACGCGAACGCTGGCCTGCCGGTCACGGCCGGCGTCATAGGCGGCGGCGCGGCTGACCAGATCATCGGGGATGCGCCATTGGTCGGCGTCGATCCTCTCGACGATCCCGGCGCGGCGCAATGCCTCCAGTCGCCGGACATGGGCATCGACATAGCCCTCATAGTCGCCGCCCGGAACGCGACCCTCGAATTTCGCCTGCTCCAGATGACGGCTCGGCCGGTAGATGCCGTTCTCGGCGATGGATGTGATGGTGCGGTCGGACGGCCGGGGTGCCGCCTCGGCCAGGCCGATCTGGATGACGCTGCCGATGCGGGCGTCCTCCAGCCGCTCTGGGGCGATACCGGCGATGTGGTGCGTCCTGCCGTCGATCCCGTCCACCACGATTGTCAGGTTCTCCCCCAACTCGTCGGACAGATGCTTGTCCACGACGCGGCCGAAAATGGGCGTCTCGGGCGCTCCGTCATGGATTTGAAAGCTCATGGGATCGCGTTCGCCTCCCTGCGGGCCGAGCGCCTTCTGCATGGTGCGGATAATGTCGCCACGCTCGCCTAGCTCGCGCAGGGCCGGTTCCATGTCCTTGCTCAATTCCCAAACGGCGGGCGCGTGCTCGGTCGCAAGCCCCATCTTCTCCAGCTTGGCTAGACGGCGCAGGCGTAGGGTGCGCTCGAACTGCCGCCTCGGCGCTGCCGGTTCATGGCGCAAGTCGAGGAAACGGGCATCGGCTTCTTCGGACATGGCGCGGTCGATCCGGGTCAAGCGGTCTTGGTCGATTTCGGCAGACAGCTTGCGGGTCTGCTCGATCTCGGTCACGGGGCCGAGTTCAAGACTGGCAAGCTCGCTGGCGCGCTCGCGCAGGCCGGCGGAAAGATAGTCGCCGTTGATGACTAGATCCCCGCCCGTGTCGTCGCGGCCGTTGACGATGATATGCACATGGGGATGGCCGGTGTTGTAGTGGTTCACCGCAACCCAATCGAGTTTGGTGCCGAGGTCGGCTTCCACCTGCTTCATGAAATCGCGGGTGTAGGCCGTGAGGTCCGACAACTCCGCGCCATCCTCGGGCGAGACGATGAATCTGAATTGGTGGCGGTCGTCCTTGCCGCGATCAAGGAAGGCGTCGCCATCGGCGCGGTCCTCGGTCGCCGAATAGAGCCGGCCCCGCTCGCCGTCGCGTGAGGTTCCGTCACGCTGGACATAGCGCAGATGCGCGCGGGCACGGCCGCCCTTCCATGCGGCCCTGACGCTGCGCTGCTTGACGATGACGCGGCGGCTGCCGGGCTGGCGATGATGCCAATGGCCGGAGATATTGCGGGCGCGCACGAAGCTCGCGCCCCGGCCGCGCTTCACGCCCTTGCCGCTGGCGACCACGGCACGGGACCGGCCCGGCGATGACGGGCGGGCCGATGATGGCATGGAAGGATCGCGGGAGGCCGCTGCCCGATGCTGCCGGGTGATCTTCTTGACCTGCGTGAAAAAGCTCTTGGTCTTGCCAGCCTTCGGCGTGTCGGATCGGATGCGGCCGGGCTTCGGACGGAAGCGGTTTTCGTCGTCGGCGCTCAAGGGCGCGACTCCAGCCCAAACCACCGGAAAACGGCCGATCTGCGCCTATGGTGCCGCTCGAAATCCTGCAAAGCCAAGGCTTTGCGAAAAATCGCGGCACGCGACCCCTCAAAACCATGGTGCCGGAACCGGCCACCTAACCAGTGTGCAGACAACAATAATTTCCAGAAGCGGCCCGATATGGTGCCGTCTTCTTTAATCTTGCCCTCCGCCCTTTCTGCCTTTTCTGCCCCTCCTGCCAAGAATCCTGTCGGGCGCAAACCTGCCCGACCGGATGCCGAAACCAGCGCCGCCGAGCGCGGGAACGCCGCCCTCATGGCGTTCCCCCGTCGCTGGCGCTCGCCAAGAAGATGCTGCCGTCCTGCGGCTCCGCACGGGCGGGGTCGCGCGCCGGAACGGCAGCGCGGCCGTCGCCTGTTTGCACCTCGGACGGCGGCGCGGCGGCAGCTCGCGTGTCGTCCGGGCGCATGACGAATAGCGGTGCCTCGCGCCAGTCGGGCGGCGGTGCCGGTGGTTGCAACGGCGCATCCGATGAAGCCGCGCCGCCAAGGATCGGGGCGAGCGCGGCGACATAGGCGCGTGTCTCGGCGGGAAGCGGGCGGCCCGTCGCACGGTGCTCGTCATAGCGGCCGGGGCCGGCGTTATAGGCCGCAAGCATCGCGCCGACATCGCCGTAGCGGTCGAACATCTTGCGCAGATAGGCCGTGCCTGCGAGGATGTTGTCGCGCGGGTCGTAGGGATCGCGGCCGAGGCCATGGCGGACGCGCAGGCCCGCCCATGTGTCGGGCATCACCTGCATCAATCCCATCGCCCCGGCCGACGAAATCGCGCGCACGTCGCCCGCGCTTTCGGCGCGCAGCACGGCGACAATCCAATACTCGGGGATGCCGAAACGCTGCGACGCCTCGGCGATGTGGGCCGCATAAGGATGGGCGGCGGCCGGGCGCTCGACCGACGCGGATTGCGCGACAGCGACGCCCGATCCGATGCAGACGGAAAGCGCCCCCGCCAGCAGCAGGACGGCATAATGCCATGCCGGCCTGTCTCCGCTTCGCCGCCAGCCTGCCAGCGTGCTCGCTGCGGTCAAGGGCAAGGCGCAAGCGCCGGCCGATGGCCGCCCCTGACCTTCGCTGCGCGCGCCGGCCGTCTGGTCGCCGAGCGGGACGAAGGGATGAGAC
>JAGRLJ010000417.1:593-1587 GCA_020441805.1 Rhizobiaceae bacterium | reverse complement strand
CTTCGGCTGCGCCCGTTCATGGCGCAGGTCGAGGAAACGGGCATCGGCTTGCTCGAGCATGGCGCGGTCGATGCTGGTGAAACGGGCTTGGTCGATTTCGGCGGACAGCTTGCGGGTCTGCTCGATCTCGGTGACGGGGCCGAGTTCCAGACTGGCAAGCTCGCTGGCGCGCTCGCGCAGGCCAGCGGAAAGGTAGTCGCCGTTGATGACTAGATCCCCGCCGGCATCGTCGCGGCCGTTGACGACGATATGCACATGGGGATGGCCGGTGTTGTAGTGATTGACGGCAACCCAATCGAGTTTNNGTGCCGAGGTCGGCTTCCACCTGTTGCATGAAATCGCGGGTGTAGGCCGTGAGGTCCGACAGCTCCGCGCCGTCCTCGGGCGAGATGATGAATCTGAATTGGTGGCGGTCGTCCTTGCCGCGATCAAGGAAGGCGTCGCCATCGGCGCGGTCCTCGGTCGCCGAATAGAGCCGGCCGCGCTCGCCATCGCGTGACGTGCCGTCGCGCTGGACATAGCGCAGATGCGCGCGGGCGCGTCCGCCCTTCCACGCTGCCCGGACGCTGCGCTGCTTGACGATCACGCGGCGGCTGCCGGGCTGGCGATGATGCCATTCGCCGGAGATGTTACGGGCTCGCACGAAGCTCGCGCCCCGGCCGCGCTTCACGCCCTTGCCGCTGGCGACCACGGCACGGGACCGCCCCGGCGATGACGGGCGAGCGGATGACGGCATGGAAGGATCGCGGGAGGCTGCCGCCTGATGCTGGCGGGTGATCTTCTTGACCTGCGTGAAAAAGCTCTTGGTCTTGCCGGTCTTCGGCGTGTCGGATCGGATGCGGCCGGGCTTCGGACGGAAGCGGTTTTCGTCGTCGGCGCTCAAAGGCGCGACTCCAGCCAAAACCGCCGAAAACAGGCCGATATGGGCCTATGGTGCCGCTCGAAACCCTGCAAAGCCAAGGCTTTGCTCGAAATCGCGGCACGCGGCCCCTCA
>JAGRLJ010000417.1:0-489 GCA_020441805.1 Rhizobiaceae bacterium | reverse complement strand
TCCGCCCTTTCTGCCTTTTCTGCCCTTCCTGCCGGGAATCCAGCCGGGCAAAAACCTGCCTGACTGGACACCGGAATGAGCGCCGCCGAGCGCGGGAACGCCGCCCTCATGGCGTTCCCGATCCGCTCGCGTCGGCGACGAAAATGCTGTCGCCCCTTGACTCCGCATCGACGGGATCGCGCGCCGGAACGGTCGCGCGGCCGTCGCCGGATCGTGTGTCGGACGGCGGCGCGGCGACAGCCCGCGCGTCGCCCGGACGCATGACGAACAGCGGTGCCTCGCGCCAATCTGGCGGCGGTGGCGGTGCCGATGACGGCGGTTCGGTTGCAGTCGCGCCGCCGAGAATCGGCGCGAGCGCGGCAACATAGGCCCGCGTTTCGGCCGGCAGGGTGCGGCCGGTCGCAAGGTATTCGTCATAGCGGCCGGGACCGGCATTGTAGGCCGCCAGCATCGCCGCGACATTGCCGTAGCGGTCGAACATTTCGCGCA
>JAGRLJ010000069.1:13949-14074 GCA_020441805.1 Rhizobiaceae bacterium | reverse complement strand
GCGATGGAGAACAAGGGTCTCAACGTCTTCAACGACAAGTACATATTGGCCGATCCCGAGACCGCGACCGACCAGGACTATGCCAATATCGAGGCGATCGTCGCGCACGAATATTTCCACAACTG
>JAGRLJ010000069.1:0-13925 GCA_020441805.1 Rhizobiaceae bacterium | reverse complement strand
GGTTCCAGCTCTGCCTCAAGGAGGGCCTGACGGTCTATCGCGACCACGAATTCTCGGCCGACCAGCGATCGCGCCCGGTCAAGCGCATCGCCGAGGTGCGGCACCTCAAGAGCGAGCAGTTCGCCGAGGATGCCGGGCCACTCGCCCATCCCGTCCGGCCGAATGTCTATCGCGAGATCAACAACTTCTACACGACCACGGTCTATGAGAAGGGCTCGGAAGTCACGCGGATGATCGCGACGCTTCTCGGCCGCGAGACCTTCCGCAAGGGCATGGACCTCTATTTCGAGCGCCATGACGGTCAGGCGGTGACGATCGAGGACTTCGCCACCTGCTTCGAGGACGTCAGCGGCCGCGACCTGACCCAGTTCTCGCGCTGGTACAACCAGGCGGGCACGCCGGTGGTCAGCGTTTCGGCGAGCTATGATGGCGCCGCGCGCAGCCTGAAGCTCTCGCTCGAACAGATGATTCCGCCGACGCCCGGCCAGCAGGTCAAGGAGCCGATGCATATCCCGCTCGCCATGGGCCTCATCCTCGACAACGGCGCGGATGCCGCGCCGAGCGCGGTGACCGGCGGCGAATATGCGGACGGCGTGCTGCATCTGACGGAACGCCGGCAGGACGTCGTCTTCGAGGGCATTTCCGCGCGTCCGGTCGTGTCGCTGAACCGCTCCTTCTCGGCGCCGATCAACCTCCATTTCGACCAGCCGGCGGAGGATATCGTCCATATCGCCCGCCACGACAGCGATCTTTTCTCCCGCTGGCAGGCGATCAGCCATCTCGCCATGCAGGATCTCACGGCCGGCGTGACATCGGCGGATGCCGAACCCGCCGCCTCCGAAACGCTCGCCTCGATCATCAGGGCGACGATCGCCGACGCGGCGCTGGAGCCCGCATTCCGCGCCCAGGTCCTGGCGCTGCCGTCGGAAGCCGATATCGCCCGCGAGATCGGCGCGAATATCGATCCGGACCGGATCCATGCCGTGCGCGACAGCGTCATCCGCTCCGTAGCGCGCACGGCGCAGGGCGAATTGGCCGGCCTGACGGGGACAACGCGCGGCGAGGCGGGCTTCAGCCCCGATGCGGCCAGCGCCGGCCGGCGCGCGCTTTCCAATGCGGCGCTCACCTGGCTCTCCTATGCCGAGGAAACGCCGGCGCGCGCCGCCGCCGCCTTCGCCGGCGCCAACAACATGACCGAGCTGGCGCATGCCCTGATGCTGCTCGCACATCGCTTCCCCGGCTCGGCGGAAGCGCGCTCGGCGATCGCCGCCTTCGAGGAACGGTTCAGGACCAATCCTCTCGTCATCGACAAATGGTTCACCATCCAGGCGACCATTCCCGGGGCCGATACGCTGGAGCGCATCGGGGCGCTGATGGAGGGTCCGCATTTCGCGCCCAACAATCCGAACCGGCTGCGGTCGCTGATCGGCTCCTACGCCATGGCCAACCCCACCGGCTTCAATCGCCGGGACGGCGCCGGCTATCGCTTCCTGGCCGAGCAGATCATCGGCATCGACAAGCGCAACCCGCAGGTCGCCGCCCGAATCCTGACCTCCATGCGCTCCTGGCGCTCGCTGGAGGAGACGCGGGCGGCGCATGCTCGCCACGCGCTCATGACGATCGACCAGTCGGGGCCGCTCTCCACCGATGTGCGCGACCTCATCGACCGCATGCAGAGAGGCTGACCGCTCCTCCGGCCGCACCGCCGAAGAAATCTGCGAGTCAAAATAAGGTGTTAAAATTCCGTTACCGCATCCGTCTGGACAAGGTCCCGGACCAGTGATTCATTATGGATGATTCGGGCGAGCGGCGCGCCGAATCTGCAAGAGAATCAAGGCGGGATTCATGGCGGAAACGCATCGGGGAAGCGTGGCCGGCGGCTGGCTCAGACGCGCGCTGATCGGCATGCGCAGGCTGGAGCCGATGATCGGGCGCTGGGCGCCGCCCGGCCCGGCGGAGATCGCCCGGGCCGAGCCCGCGCTCAAGCGTTCCATTCCGGTCCTGATCGTCGCCTTCCTGCTCGTGGTGGCCACAGCCCGCATCGCCGGCATCTATGGCGAGGTGCTGCGGATGGAGGAAATGGCCGGGCGCGAGGCGATGCATGCCGCCGCCCTGGTTTCGATGAAGCTCGCCGGCGAGCCCGATCTCGCCCGGCGCTCCAGGGCCGCCGAGGCGCAGGCGTTGCTGGCCGGCATCGCCTCGCCAGGCCCCGGCGCGCTCCGCGCCTATGCGCTGCTCGCCGACCGCAAGGGTTATGTGACCGCCGGGACCGGCGACGGCTTCTTCCTGAAGGGACACTATCTCCAGGTGCTGGCGCCGGAACTGTTCACGGGCGACCCGCGTCATATGGGGCCGGTCGAGCTCGTCCTGGCCGGGCACAGCCATCTCGCCGCCTTCGTGCCCCTGCCCGACCGGGCCGGCTATGTGCTCGCGGCGACGCCGCTGGCGGCGATTTCAGGCCATCTGCGCGACGAGATCGCACTCAATGTCACGCTGTTCGCCGGCCTGTCGGCGATCGTTCTCGTGCTGCTCTATGCCTATTACACCCAGGCCAAGCGGGCGCGCGACGCCGACGAGGTGTTCGTCGAGTCCAATCTCCGGGTCGAGACGGCGCTGTCGCGCGGCCGCTGCGGGCTGTGGGACTACGACATGCAGGACGGCCGGCTTTTCTGGTCGCGGTCGATGTACGAAATGCTGGGAATGAAGCCGCGCAACGGCGTCATGTCCTTCGGCGACATGGCCCGCCTGATGCATCCGGGCGACGGGTCGATCTATGCGCTGGCGCGCAGCATCGCGCGCGGCGAGGTCGGACAGGTCGACCAGATCTTCCGCGTCCGTCACGCGGCGGGACACTATGTGTGGCTGCGCGCCCGCGCGCAGATCATTCGCGCCCATTCGGGCCGGGTACATCTCATCGGCATCGGCATGGACGTGACGGAGCAGACCAAGCTCGCGCAGCGCTATGCCGAGGCGGACCAGCGTCTCGCCGACGCCATCGACTCGACGTCCGAGGCCTTCGTGCTCTGGGACAGGAACGACCGGCTGGTGATGTGCAACGCCCATTTCCAGCAGGCCTACGGCCTCCCCGACAGCCTGCTCGTGACCGGCGTCGAGCGCGCCGATCTCATGGCCGCCGCCTGCCGGCCGGTCATCGAGCGCCGCCTCGCCGATCCGGACCCCGAGAATTGTCAGTCGCAGACCACGGAGGTCCAGCTCGCCGACGGCCGCTGGCTCCAGATCAACGAGCGGCGCACACGCGACGGCGGGCTAGTCTCCGTCGGCACCGACATCACGCCGCTCAAGCGCCACCAGGAGCGCCTGCGCGAATCCGAGCGCCGGCTGATGGCGACGATCGGCGACCTCTCGGCCTCCCGCGTCAAGCTCGAACGGCAGAAGGCGGAACTGTCGACGGCGAACGAAGCCTATCTCGCCGAAAAGGAGCGGGCGGAGGCCGCCAACCGCGCCAAGTCCGAATTCCTCGCCAACATGTCGCATGAATTGCGTACGCCGCTCAATGCGATCCTCGGCTTCTCGGAAATCCTGCGCAGCCAGATGTTCGGCCCGCTCGGCAATGACAAATATCACGAATATTCGTCCGACATCCATGAGAGCGGGCTGCACCTGCTCAACGTCATCAGCGACATTCTCGACATGTCGAAGATCGAGGCGGGCCATCTCCAGCTCAAGCCCGAGCCGACCGATCTCGCGGTCCTGATCGAGGAGAGCCTGCGCTATATCTCCGTCATGGCCGAGAGCAAGAGCATCGCCGTCGAGCAGGACATCGCGCCCGGCCTCGAACTGATGGCCGACCGCCGCGCCATGAAGCAGATCCTGCTCAACCTGCTTTCCAACGCCGTGAAATTCACCAACAAGGGCGGCCGGGTGATCGTGCGGGCGCAGAAGGCCGCCGGCTCGATCTCGCTCATCATCGCCGATACGGGCATCGGCATCCCCAGGACGGCGATGCAGAAGATCGGCCAGCCCTTCGAGCAGGTCCAGAGCCAGTATGCCAAGAGCCAGGGCGGTTCGGGCCTCGGCCTCGCCATTTCCCGGTCGCTGACGCAACTTCACGGCGGCGCGATGAAGATCCGCTCCAAGGAGGGTTGCGGGACGATCATCGGCGTCAGGATTTAAAGCGCGCTTTAATCTCCCTTAACGAATCTCATCCAAGGATTGTGCATCCGGGCCGACCTACGCGATTGCGCGAGGCCGCCACGCAATCGCTGTGAGGAGAATGCCGATGAAGATGCGCGGTTCGAACCGGGGTGATACGCTGATAGGAACCGCCGGCAACGACAGGATCGAGGCGCTCGGCGGCGATGACCTTCTCTTCACCGCCGGCGGCGCCGACATCATCAAGGCCGGCAGCGGCGACGACCTCATCGCCGGCTTTGCCTTCGACCTCAACAATGTTCTCCGATCCGACAATCGACGGGCGCAGATCGACGGCGGCGCGGGCAATCACGACATCATGGTGGTCGAGCTCTCCGCGGCGCGGCGCGTGTCGGAAGTCGACGCGATCTTCGAGTCGGTGTCGGTGAGGAACGTCGAGGAATTCATCTACAATTTCGAGTCGGTCAAGTCCAAGCAGACGATCCTCGGCTCCGACAAGCAGAAGGGTATCGAGACGATCGTCATCGGCTCGGGCAACGCCCGCGTCGACATGCGGGCGGGCGACGATTTCGTCTTCACCGGCTCCGGCGACGACATCGTCAAGGGCGGGAAGGGAGCGGACTTCATCCATGCCGGCGAAGGGCACAATATCGTCACCGGCGGCTCGGGCGGCGACTATTTCCACTTCCAGATCACCAATAAATATCAATATACCGAGATCACCGACTTCAAGGCCGGCCAGGACAAGATACTCCTTTCCATCGACGTCGCGCAGATCAATTTCTTCTTCGAGAGAATCGACGACGAATGGGAGTCCGAAGTCTCCCCGCTTCCGGTGCGCGGCTATGGCGACGGGCATTACGGCATCGGGCCGGCGCTGAACAAATATGTCTCGTACAATCACGGCCGCGAATTCGACCCCGGCAGCTTCTCCACGGATGACGACATCCTCGTTCCCGAGATCTGGGCCCGCTACGAGAAGGAAACCGGCTCGATCTTCGCCATGCATTACGAAGAGGACGCGGCCGGCAGGTTCGAGGTCGAAGCCGTCCTGATCGCGCATGTCAAACCTGGCACCGATATCGGGGTGGACGACATCCTCTTCCGCATGATCTGACGGGACGCTAACGCAGCGTCGCGCGGAAAATCGCCCTCACGGCGTGGGAGCGGCGCTTGAGGTCGCCCTCCAGCACCCGGAGGTCAGGCAATTCCGTGACCCGGCACAGGAAATCCTTGAGCCCTTCCGGCGCCGTGGCCGGCTCGAAGGGGCCGTCGATGCACAGGCGCACCGCCTGGGCCATGTCCGAATAGAGGCGAAGCGCATCCGACAATTCGTCGAGATCGGACGGAGACAGGAAGCGCGGGCCGAGCCGGAGCAGCGTCGCATCGGTCCCCGGCACCCGCTCCTCCGGCCCGATGCCATCGGCCGGGGCGATCAGCGACAGATACTGCGCGATGAATTCGATGTCGACGATGCCGCCGGGGATCAGCTTCACATCCCATATATCGCGCGCCGGCTTTTCCTTCTCGATCAGCGTCCGCATCTCGGCCACATCGGCCGCGACCTTCTTCACGTCCGGCCTGCGGCCGAGGACGGTGGCGACGATGGCGTCCGCCGCCGCGATCAGGCTCGCGTCGCCGGCGACGAAGCGCGCCCGCGTCAGCGCCATATGCTCCCAGGTCCAGGCTTCTTCGAGCTGGTATTTCTCGAAGGCCCGGAGCCGCGTCGCCACCGGCCCCTTGTTGCCGGAGGGCCTGAGCCGCATGTCCACCTCGTAGAGCACGCCTTCCGCCGTCGGCGCCGAGAGTGCCGCGATCAGCCGCTGCGTGAGACGGGTGAAGTAGCGGCTGGCGTCGATCGGCTTGGGGCCGAGGGATTCCGGGGCATCGTCGTCATGGTCGTAGAGAAGGATCAGGTCGATATCCGAACCGGCCGTCAGTTCGCCGCTGCCGAGTTTGCCAAGCCCCATCACCGCCACGCGGCCGCCGGGATAGGCGCCATGCACCGTCTCCAGTTCCCGCATCACCGCCGTGAGCGCCTCGCCGATCACGAGATCCGCGAGGTGGGTGAAGGCCGAGGCCGCCGCCGGGCCGCCGATGACGCCGGTGAGCAGCCTGATACCGATCAGGAACTTGTGCTCGAAGGTGAAGATCCTGAGCCGGTCGAGGACTTCCTCGAAATGCGCGGCGCCGGACAGGAAGGTCGCGAGCCGCCCCTGGAGATAGTCCCGCGTCGGCAGCTCCGACATCAGGGCGGGATCGAGCATGCCGTCGAAGACATGCGGCTTGGCGGCGATGATGCCGGCAAGCTTGGGCGCCGCCGACATGATGGTGGCGATCAGCGACAGAAGCGAGGGATTGGAGGACAGGAGCGAGAAGAGCTGGATGCCGGCGGGCAGGCCGGACATGAACTGGTCGAAGCGCAGCAGCGCCGCGTCGGCATGGGTTGTCTCGCCGAAGATGCGCAGCAGATCGGGCATCAGTTCGGTCAGCCGCTCGCGCGCCTCGACCGATTGGGTGGCGCGATAGCGGCCGTAATGCCAGGCCCGAATCGTCGAGGACACGGCTTCCGGCCGCTCGAATCCCAGCCGGCGCAGGGTCTCCAGCGTTTCGGGATCGTCGCCGCGGCCGGTGAAGACCAGGTTGCCGGTCTCCGTCGAAAGCCGCGCTTCCTGCTCGAAGAGCCGCGCATAGCGCTTCTCCACGCTGCGAAGCACTTTCACCAGCTTGGACGAGAAGGTCGCCGTGCCGTCGTCGCCCATCATGAAAGCGATGCGCTTGAGCTCCGTCTCGGTGTCCGGCAGACTGTGCGACTGCTCGTCGCGAACCATCTGGATGCGATGCTCGACCGCGCGGAGATACCAGTAGGCGTCGGTCAGTTCGGCCCGGGTCGCGGCGTCGATCCATTTGGCGTCCTGAAGCGCGCGCAGCGCGTCCTCGGTGCGCTTCGCGCGAAGCGCGGGCATCCGTCCGCCGGCGATCAGTTGCTGGGTCTGCGCGAAGAACTCGATCTCGCGGATGCCGCCGCGACCCAGCTTGATATTGTGCCCCTTGACCGCGATCGCGTCATGGCCGCGATGGGCATGGATCTGCCGCTTGATCGAGTGGATGTCGGCGATCGCCGCGTAGTCGAGATATTTGCGGAAAACGAAGGGCACGAGGTCCTTGAGGAATCGTTCGCCGGCCACGATATCGCCACCCACGGGCCGCGCCTTGATGAAGGCGGCGCGCTCCCAGTTCTGGCCCCTGCTCTCGTAATACAGCATCGCGGCCTCGACCGGAATGGCGAGCGGGGTCGAGCCGGGATCGGGCCGCAGCCGGAGATCGGTGCGGAAGACATAGCCGTCGCCCGTCCGGTCCTGCATGATGCGGATCAGCCGACGCAGCATGCGGGCATAGGTCTCGGTCGCCTCACCCGGATCGGCGACGATGTCCGCCTCGGGATCGAAGAACACGACGATGTCGATATCCGAGGAATAGTTGAGCTCGCGCCCGCCGAGCTTGCCCATGCCGAGCACCACCAGTCCCGTGCCCTCGCAGGGGCGCGCCGGATCGGGCAGGCTCAGCTTGCCGCCGTCGTGGGCGGCCAGCATCAGGTGGTCGAAGGCCGCCGCGATGCAGGCCTCGGCGATACGGGTCAGCCATTCCGTGACTTCCGCGCCATCGAACATGCCGGCGAGGTCGGCGAGCGCGATCAGGAACGCCGTCCTGCGCTTGGCCCGGCGCAGCGCCGCCATCACCTCGGCTTCGCTCGCTTCGCGCCAGCAGTCCCGCGCCGCGCCGACATGCCGGTCGAGCAACATCCGGAAATCGCCGTCCAACGCCTCGGCGAGAAGGCCGGGCATCAACCGCGCCGTATCGCGCAGATAGGGGGAAAACGTGAGGGCGGCTGCGAGGAAATCGCGGATCGGACCGCCGGCCTCGTTCAGCCGCGCGATGCCGGGCTCGGACTTCGCCCAGTCGCGGAAATCGGCCAGCACCGACTTCAGTTCCTGCTGGCTGAACGGCTTCAAGACCCTCGGCACGATATCGGCCAGCCGGCCGCCGGGCATTTCCTTCACGCGCATTCCTCCGGAGGCGAGCCTGAGGGCGGCGCCTGTCCCTACCCTCTTACCCGACCTTCGGCTCCGGGAACACCATCCGCACCGTCAATCCACGATTTGTCGTCCGCGCGGGCTCGGTGGCGGCAAATTCGATCCGGCCGCCATGCAGTTCCATGACGGCGACGGCGAGCGCGAGGCCGAGGCCGGTGCCCGGCTTGCTGCGGCTCTCGTCGAGACGGACGAAGCGCTTGGTCACGTCGCCATATTTCTCCTCGGGTATGCCCGCGCCGTTGTCGGCGACGGCGAGCACGACGGCGCCGTCCCCACGTCCGACCGTCACGGCGATTTCCGGGGGCTCGCCGCCGCCGCCATATTTGATCGCATTGTCGAGGAGGTTGGAGATCGCCTGCCCGATCAGTTCGCGATTGCCACGCACCGGACCCGCCTGCGCAAGGTCGCGCCGGATCGCCAGGCCCTCGTCCTCCGCCAGCGGCTCGTAGAGTTCCGCGACCTCGCCAGCCACCGCGCCGAGATCGACATCCGACATTTCGGCCACCGCCGAACCGGCCTCGACGCGCGAGATCATCAGCAAGGCGTTGAATGTGCGGATCAACTGGTCGCTCTCGGCGATGACATCCTCCAGCGCCGAGGCATGGGTCTGCTCGCTCTGGCTGGCGAGCGCGGCTTCGGCGCGGTTGCGCAGCCGGGTCAGCGGTGTCTTGAGGTCGTGGGCGATATTGTCGGAAACCTGCCTCAGCCCCTCGTCGAGCCGCTCCATGCGCGCCAGCATCGCATTGAGCGAAACCGACAGACGGTCGAACTCGTCGCCCGACCCCGTGACCGGCAGCCGCTGGGAGAGGTCGCCCGCCATGATGTTCTGCGCGGCGCCGGACATCCGGTCGATGCGCTGGAGCGCGCTTCGGCCGATGGCGAACCAGATGACGAGCGCGCCCGCGCCCATGATGCCGAGCGCGAGCATCAGGGCCCGGCGCACCAGGAGCCGCGCGTTTTCCGGCTCGCCGAGATCGCGACCCACCAGGATGCGCATGCCGTTTTCGAGGAAAAAGACATGGGCCACCGCCATGTGCCTCTCACCGCCGGCGCGATCGCCGAACCGGCTGTAGAGGAAAGGCCGGTCGGTCCAGCCTTCGCGGTCGATCACGCCCGGCTGGAGCTTCGCCACATTGCCGGCCAGCAGTTCGCCGTTCGGGCCGGCGATCACATAGAGGTTGGCGCCGGGCTGGTGGGACTGACTCTCCAGCACGCTCAGCAGGCTCTGGATGCCGCCGCGTGTGAAGATCTCGTCCAGCACGCCGACCTCCTCCTCCACCGACGCCTTCATGCGCCGCTGGAGCTGGTTTTCCGAAATCGAGGTCACGTAGAAGACGAGGCTCGCGGCGCCGACGGCGAACAGGATCAGATAGAGCGCCGACAGGCGGACGGCGGTATTCCGGTAAAGCATGCGGAAGCGGCCGGGCGCGGCGCCAAGGCCCCGGTCGGCCATCAGGCATCGTCCTTGATCATGTAGCCGGCGCCGCGCACGGTGCGCAGCAGCGGCCTGTCGAAATCCTTCTCGATCTTCGAGCGCAGCCGCGAGACATGGACATCGATCACATTGGTCTGCGGATCGAAATGATAGTCCCAGACATTTTCGAGCAGCATGGTGCGGGTCACCACCTGACCGGCATATTTCATCAGATATTCCAGCAGGCGGAATTCGCGCGGCTGGAGCAGGATCTCCTTGCCGTTGCGGCGGACATTGTGAGACAGCCGGTCGAGCTCGAGATCGCCGACGCGATAGATCATGTCCTGCTCGGGCGAGCCGCGGCGGCGGCCCAGCACCTCGACGCGCGCCAGCAGTTCGGTGAAGGAATAGGGCTTGGGCAGGTAGTCGTCGCCGCCGGCCCTGAGGCCGGTCACGCGGTCGTCGACCTGGCCGAGCGCCGACAGGATGAGCACCGGCGTGTTGACGCCACGCTTGCGCAGTTCGGAAATCACCGACAGACCGTCGCGCTTCGGCAGCATACGGTCGACGATCAGCGCGTCGTAGCTGTTCTCGCCGGCCATGAACAGGCCGCTTTCGCCGTCGCTCGCATGTTCCGTCGTGTGGCCCGCCTCGCGGAATGCCTTCACGAGGTAACTCGCGGCATCCAGGTCGTCTTCGATGATGAGAATCTTCATGGACTGGAGCATAGCCAAAACCATTCCGTCCGGAAGCCCTCCCCCGTCCGGCGGGGAAGGGCGCGACAGGATCAGCCGCGGGGATCAGCCGAGGCCGAGCGCGACGAAGCGATTGCCGTTCTGGTCCTCGATCTGGAAGAGCGCCTTCTTGCGGCCGTCCTTCTGGGCGTCCTGGATCACCTTCTGGATGTCGGCGGCGGACTTGACTTCCTGGTTGTTGACCGCGGTGATCTTCTCACCGGCCTTCAGGCCCTTGTCGGCGGCGTCGGAGTCCGGATCGACATCGACGATCTGAACGCCGTTGCCGTCGTCGGACGGCATGACGCGGAGGCCGAGCTTGTCGAGGGTCTGCTCGACGGGCGCCTGACCGTCGTCCATGCCGTTGGAGCCGCCCTGGTTGTTCTGCTCGGTGGAGGCCAGGCGGTTCTCGTCCTGGAGCTTGCCCAGCGTCACCTTGACGCTCATCGACTTGCCGTCACGCCAGACCGAAAGCTCGATCTGCTTGCCCGGCTCCATCGAGCCGATCTTGCGGGCGAGTTCCTTCGGCCCCTTGATCGGATCGCCATCGACCGCCGTCACCACATCGCCGTCCTTCAGGCCGGCCTTGTATCCGGGCGAGTCGGTCTGCTGGCCGTTGACCAGCGCGCCGGCCGCCTCGGACAGGCCGAGCGATTCGGCGACGTCGGCCGTCACCGGCTCGATCTTGATGCCGAGCCAGCCGCGGGCGATCTCGCCATTCGCCATCAGCTTGGCGACCACGTCCTTGGCGACGGAGGCCGGAATGGCGAAGGCGATGCCGACATTGCCGCCCGAGGGCGAGAAGATCGCGGTGTTGATGCCGACGACCTCGCCGCTGAGATTGAAGGTCGGGCCGCCCGAATTGCCGCGGTTCACGGCGGCGTCCACCTGGAGGAAGTCGTCATAGGGGCCGGCGCCAATATCGCGTCCGAGCGCCGAGACGATACCCGCCGTCACCGTGCCGCCGAGGCCGAAGGGGTTGCCGACGGCGACGACCCAGTCGCCGACGCGGACCTTCTTGTCGTCGGCGAAGGACACATAGGTGAACTTGCGCTTATCGTTGACCTTCAGCACGGCGAGATCGGTGCGTGGGTCCCGGCCGACGAGCTTCGCGTCGAGTTCGGTGCCGTCGTTCATCACCACGGTGAAGGCGGTGCCGCCGTCGATCACGTGATTGTTGGTGACGAGGAAACCGTCCTCGGAGATGAAGAAGCCGGAGCCCTGCGAGGTCGGGCGCAGCCGGGGCTTGTTCTTGCGATGGTCCGGCCAGCGATCGGCGCGACGCTGTCCCGGCATCTGGTTGCCGAACTGGTCGGGGCCGAATTCGCGGAAGAAGCGCTTCAGCGGATGATCGTCCGGAAGATCGTTCCAGTTGTCCGGACCGCCGAAATTGAAGGCCGTGTCGTCATTGACCTGGCTGGCGCGCGACTGCACCCGGACGGAGACGACGGCCGGCGTCACGGCGGCGACCACGTCGGCGAAGCCGGGCAGCTGCTGCGCCTGGATCTTGACCGGTTCGGCGAAGGCCTGGCGGATCGACGGCATGCCGGTGATGGTCACCGCCACGGCGGCGCCGGCGATGGTGCCGGCCTTGAGGAGAGAGGAGACGGAAGCAAACCTGCTGGTCATGTCATATTTCCTTCGCTTGGTCCGGGCCGGGCGGCCCGGTGAAACCGTTTGATGAGGAAATCATTAGGGACCGCCACCTTGCGGCAACATTTCCGGATGATGAAAAATTGGTAATGTCCGCCCATCCGGGCCCGGCCGCGCCCGGATCGATGTTCAGGCCTTGCCGTCGCGGCCGAGTATGTCGTCCAGCGCCTTCTGCTCCTCGGCGCTCAACGGCGCGGCCGCGACCCGTCCGCGACGCCGCGCGGCCTGTCGGACCAGCACCGCGCCGCCGGCCGCGAGCAGGAAGACAGGCATGCCCCAGAGCAGGATCGTGTTGAACGCGACCGGCGGCTTGAGCAGCACGAATTCGCCGTAGCGGGACACGATGTAGTCCATCACCTGCCGGTCCGAGTCGCCCGCCTTGATCCGCTCCCGCACCAGAAGGCGCAGGTCCTTCGCCAGTTCGGCGTTGGAATCGTCGATCGACTNNTCTGGCAGACCATGCAGCGCAGCTCCGCCGAGATCGCCCGCGCCCGCGCCTCCAGCGCCGGATCCGGCAGCACCTCGTCGGGATTGACGGCGAAGGCGGGCCGCAGGAAGGCGGCCAGCAACATCGCAATGAAGGCTGTCAGCCGCAGGCCGTGCCATGCGCGCGCGCCCTGCATGACCGCGCACCGCTTCATTCCGCCGCTCCCATGGCCTCGACCGGCCTTGCCCGGCGCGACGGCGCGCCGATGCGCAGCCGTCGGTCGGAGAGCGATACGAAGCCGCCCGCCATCATCAGAAGCGCGCCGCCCCAGATGCACAGGATCCACGGCTTCCACCAGACCCGGACGACGATCGTGCCGGCCTCGGTCTTGTCGCCGATCGAGACATAGAGCTGCGAAGCGCCGAAGGACAGGATGCCGGCCTCGGTCGTCGGCATCTGCCGGGCGGGATAGACGCGCTTGGCGCTGTCCGTTTCCGCGATCACCACGCCCCCGGAAAGCACCGAGAAATGAGCGACCTCCTCCGAATAGTTCGGCCCCTGCCGCTCGGCCTCGCGGTCGAAGCGAACGACATAGCCGCCCGCTTCCACCGTCTGTCCGGGCGCCATTTCCAGCACATGCTCGGTCTCCCAGGACGTGACCAGGACGATGCCCAGCACCGTGACGCCGAGGCCGAAATGCGCGAGCGCCGTGCCGAAGGCGGAGCGCGGCAGGCCCCTGAGCCGGCGCAGCGCCGTCGATAGCGGCGCCTTGCCGAATCCGGCGCGGCCCCGGAGATCGGTGAGCGACCCCGCCATCAGCCAGACGGCCGCCGCGACGCCGAGCACGGCCAGAACCGGGCCGTCGCCCCGCGCCATCCAGACGACGATGCCGAGAACGACGGACAGGACGAAGGCGAGCCGCAGCCGCCGCGCGGCCGCCATCGGGTCGCCGCGCTTCCAGGCCATCAGCGGCCCGAACGGCAGGACGAGAATGAGCGGCACCATCAGCCAGCCGAAGGCGATGTTGAAGAAGGGCGCGCCGACCGAGATCTTCTGGTCCGTCAGCGCCTCCAGCAGCATCGGATAGAGCGTGCCGGTCAGCACCGCGCCCGTCGCCACCACGAGGATCAGGTTGTTGAACACCAGCGAGCCCTCGCGCGACACCGGCTGGAACAGCCCGCCCGCCGCAAGCGATCCCGCCCGGAGCGCGAACAGGAACAGCGCGCCGCCGATGAAGACGGTGAGGATGCAGAGGATGAAAAGCCCCCGCGCCGGATCCGAGGCGAAGGAATGGACCGAGGTCAGGACGCCCGAGCGGACGAGGAACGTGCCGAGAAGCGACAGCGAGAATGTCAGGATCGCGAGCAGCACGGTCCAGATCTTGAGCGCATCGCGCTTTTCCATCACCAGCGCGGAATGCAGCAGCGCCGTGCCCGCCAGCCACGGCATGAAGGACGCGTTTTCCACCGGGTCCCAGAACCACCAGCCGC
>JAGRLJ010000416.1 GCA_020441805.1 Rhizobiaceae bacterium | reverse complement strand
GCGTGCCCTCGTCGAGATAGTCGAGTTCGCCGCCCACCGGCACGCCATGGGCGAGACGGCTGACCTTTACCCCGCTGCCAGCAAGCTGGTCGGCCAGGTAATGCGCCGTGGTCTGGCCCTCGACGGTGGCGTTGACCGCGACGATGATCTCCCGCACACCGCCTTGCGTCACACGATCGACGAGGCCGCGAATGTTGAGATCGTCCGGGCCGATCCCGTCCAGCGGCGAGAGCGTGCCGCCGAGCACGTGATAGGCGGCATTCATCGCGCCCGCGCGCTCCAGCGCCCAGAGGTCGGAGACATCCTCGACCACGATGATGACGGAATGGTCGCGCCGGTCGTCGGTGCAGACCGTGCAGGGGTCCATCGTATCGACATTGCCGCAGCGCGAGCAGATGCGGACCTTCTGATGCGCCTCGGCCATCGCGCCGGCGAGAGGGCCAAGAAGCTGGTCCTTCTTCTTGACGAGATGCAATGCCGCTCGGCGGGCCGAACGGGGCCCTAGCCCCGGGACCTTCGCCAGCAGCTGGATAAGCTTTTCGATTTCCGGTCCGGTGACTCGCTTTGCCATGGGCGTGTTCTAGCCGATAAGGGATAGGCTTGTGAATCCTTTCTCCGGCACTTGTCTCTGGCACTTGCCCTCAATCGGCGTTGATCACTTCGCCGCCACCGCAGCCGCCGCGCCCGCCATCAGGCCGGCGCTGGTGCGGTTGGCGATCCTGACCGCGCGCGGGCTTCTCAGGAACCGGCGGGCCTTGGCGGCGAACAGCACCCAGGCGAGGTCGACGAAAACCAGCACGGCAAACATCACGGCCACCAGTTCGGCCCAGCCGGCGACCGTCACCGCGTTGAGGTCGATGATGGTCGGCAGCAGCGCCACATAGAACATCATGATCTTCGGATTGCCGAGCGTCACCGTCAGTCCGGCGAAGAAGAGCTTGCCGGCGGAATTCGCCTCCGGCAAGGCGCCGCCGTCCGTATCCGAGGGCGCCGTCCACATCTTCCAGGCCAGATAGAGCAGGTAGCCGACACCGATCCATTTGATGGCGACAAAGAGATAGTGGAAGGTCTCGGCGATCGCGGCAAGGCCCATGACCGCGAGCGAGAGCCAGATGGCCTCACCCACCCACATGGCCGCGAGGAAGGGGAAAACGTCGCGCGGTCCCCGCGTCAGGACGCGCGCGATCAGCGCGGCGACACTGGGGCCCGGCGAGCCGGCGGCGATGAGCAGCGCGCCGGCGAAGATGGCAAGCGATGCAAGGGTCATGGCGTCCTCCCGGATGATCCCCGCCGATGATGCGCGGATCGCCGGTTTTGGCAAGCCCCAATCATGGCGGACATGATTTGCCGGTGGCTCCGACGGCCCGGATCAGAACGGGAATTTCATCCCCGGCGGCAGCGGCAGACCGGCGGTCAGGGACGCCATCTTTTCCTGGGCCTGCGCCTCGCCCTTGTCCTTGGCGTCCTTGTGGGCGGCGACGATGAGATCCTCCAGGATCTCGACATCGTCTTCCCTGAAGAGCGACGGGTCGATCTTGATCGCGCTCATCTGGCCCTTGCCGTCGAGCGTCACGGTGACGAGCCCGCCGCCGGACCTGCCCTCGATGGAGAGACCGGCGATTTCCGCCTGTACCTTTTCCATCTTGGCCTGCATTTCCTTGACCTTGCCCATCATGCCCATGAGGTCTTTCATCGGGATCTCCTATTCAATGTCATCGGGAAGCTCGGGCTCGATGGCCGCTTCGGCTTCCTCGTCGGGATCGGATCGGGTGACGCGAACGTCGGTGATGCGCGCGCCGGGAAAGCGCGCCAGGATGGCGGCGACATCGGGGTCGGAGCGGGCGTCGGTCAGCCGTTCGTCGCGCTGCCTGGCCTCGGTTTCGATCAGGGTCAGGCCGCCGGGTCCGGGAACGACGCCGACATTCCAGTGAATGCCTGTCCATTCCTTGAGCCGGACGAAGAGATCGTTGGCGATCGTCTTCGGCGCGTCGGGCGAAAGCGCGAATTCCAGCTTGCCCGGCTCCATGCGCACCGGCCGCACGAACTGGCGGATCTGCGCCTTGAGCTTCATGTCGCGGTTATCGCCCGCGAGATTGGCGATGTCGGCCAGCGACTTGAGATGGACCTTCGGCTCGGGCCTTTCCTCCGCCTTGGGCGCCGCATGTGTTTCCAGCCGCATTTCCGGCCTGGATGCCGGCACGGCGGCGAGCATCGCGGTGGGGCCGCCGGACGAGCTGCGCGCCACGGCTTCCGTCGGACGCGCGCCCATCGCGGATCGGGCCTCGGCGGTTGCCCCGCCGCCATTCGGACGCGGAGCGGAGGCTGCCGGCGCGTCGCGGGCTGCCAGCCCGGCAATGCGGCGGGCGGCGTCTTCGGGGGCCGGCAGGTTGCCGGCATGGGCGAGGCGGATGATGACCATCTCGGCGGCGCCGAGCGGCCGCGACGAATTCTCGGTCTCCGGAATGCCCTTGAGCAGCATCTGCCAGATGCGGGAAAGCGTCGTCACCGCGATCGCGCCTGCGAATTCCGCGCCTTCTCGGCGTTCGATCTCGCTGAGCGAGGCGTCGTCGGCGGCTTCCGGAATGAATTTCAGCCGGGTGACGAGATGGGTGAAATCGGCAAGATCGGTCAGGACCACTACCGGATTGGCGCCGGCCTCGTACTGGGCGTTGAACTCGCGCAGCGCCGACGCGACATCGCCTTTGACGATCTCGCGAAAAAGATCGACGATGCGGGCGCGGTCGGCAAGACCGAGCATGGCGCGGACGGCATCCGCCCCGACATGGCCGGAGCCGTGGGCGATCGCCTGATCGAGCAGGGAAAGTCCGTCGCGGGCCGAGCCTTCCGCCGCGCGCGCGATCAGCGCCAGCGCCTCCTGCTCGGCCTCGATGCCCTCCTTGCCGGCGATCGTGCCGAAGAGACGGGCGAGATCGGCGGCGGGAATGCGACGCAGGTCGAAGCGCTGGCAACGGGAGAGCACCGTGACCGGCACCTTGCGGA
>JAGRLJ010000415.1 GCA_020441805.1 Rhizobiaceae bacterium | reverse complement strand
CGCTCAAGGATCTCGATGGTCTGCGCCTCTATACGTTCCCGACGGCCGGCCGGTTCCTGAGCCAGTTCGGCGTCGTGCCGGTCACCATCCCTTACGAGGACGCGCAGGTTGCCGTGCAGACCGGTGAGCTCGACGGCATGGCCTGGTCGGGCATCACCGAGGACTATACGGTCGGCTGGGCGGACGTGACGGAGCATTTTCTGACGAACAATATTTCCGGCGCCTGGATCGGTTCCTATTTCGTCAACGAAAAGAAGTGGGCGGAACTTCCCGAGCATCTCAAGAAGCTGGTGCAGAACGCGATCGAGGCCAGCCATACCTATCGCAACCAGTGGTATTGGGGTGGGGAAGCCAAACTGCGCGCCACGGGCACCAAGCTGAAGCTGACCTCGATTCCCAAGGAGGAATGGAAGGCGGTCGAGGACGCGGCCAAGGTCTTCTGGAAGGAGATCGCCGAGCAGGGCGAGACGGCGGCCAAGATCGTCAAGATCTTCGAGGAGTACAACGCCACCATCGAGAAGGCCGGCCCTCCCTATACCCAGGGCTGAGCATAGTGAAACGAAAGGCCCGGCGCCGGTCGCCGGGCCGTCCAACATCGAGGCGGCCAGAGCCCGCGGAAGACCGATATGAGCACCAGCTACACATTCGAACAACTGAAGAAGGACGTCGCGGCCGGCACGATCGACACGGTCCTGGCCTGCCTCGTCGACATGCAGGGCCGCCTGATGGGCAAGCGGTTCCACGCGCAATATTTCGTCGACGGCGCGCATGAGGAAACCCATAGCTGCAACTACCTGCTGGCCACCGACATGGAGATGGAGACCGTCCCCGGCTACACGTCGACGAGCTGGGAAAAGGGCTATGGCGACTATACGATGAAGCCGGACATGGCGACGCTCCGCCGCATTCCCTGGCTCGAGGGCACCGCGCTCGTTCTCTGCGACGTGCTCGATCACCATACGCATGAGGACGTGCCGCATTCGCCGCGCGCGGTTCTCAAGAAGCAGGTCAAGCGGCTGGAAGCCATGGGCATGAAGCCTTTCATGGCGACCGAGCTCGAATTCTTCCTGTTCGACCAGACCTATGACAGCGCCCGCGAGGATGGTTACCGCAACATGCGGCTCGTCTCCGGCTACAACGAGGACTACCACATCTTCCAGACCTCCAAGGAAGAGGATGTGATGCGGGCGATCCGCAACGGCTTGCAGGGCGCCGGCATTCCCGTGGAGAATTCCAAGGGCGAGGCGTCGGCGGGCCAGGAGGAGATCAATGTCCGCTATGCCGAGGCGCTCGACATGGCCGACCGGCATGTGATCATCAAGAACGGCTGCAAGGAAATCGCCTGGTCGAAGGGCAAGGCCATTACCTTCCTCGCCAAGTGGAGCAATGCCGCGGCCGGATCCTCGTCGCATGTCCACCAGTCGCTGTGGTCGCTGGACGGCAAGCCGCTCTTCTTCGACAAACAAGGCCGCTACGGCATGTCGGAGCTGATGGAGCACTATGTGGCGGGCCTGCTCGCCCATGCCGGCGAGATCACCTGTTTCCTCGCGCCCTACATCAATTCCTACAAGCGCTTCGTGGCGGGCACTTTCGCGCCGACCAAGGCGATCTGGTCGAAGGACAACCGCACCGCCGGTTACCGGCTCTGCGGCGAGGGCACCAAGGGCATCCGCATCGAATGTCGCGTGGGTGGGTCCGATCTCAACCCCTATCTCGCCTTCGCGGCTCTCCTTGCTGCGGGCATCGACGGCATCGAGAAGAAGATGAAGCTCGAAGAACCGTTCGAAGGCGATGCCTACGGCGCGCGCAGGGTCCGCGAGATTCCGAAGACGCTGCGCGATGCGACCGTGGCGCTCGACAAGTCGAAGTTCCTGCGCTCCGCCCTCGGCGACGATGTGATCGACCATTATGTCCGCGCCGCCCGCTGGGAGCAGGAGGAATATGACCGCAAGATCACCGACTGGGAGGTGGCGCGAGGGTTCGAGAGAGCCTGATTTCTCAGATCGGACCGAAGCCCGTCAGGCCCACCGCGATGCCCTCGAGGTATTGGAGGCGGGCGTTGGCGGAGGGACCGGCCGTTTCAAATTCAACAGACGGGAAGATGATCATGACCATGATCCAATGCATTTCGCCGGTCGACGGCTCGGTCTACGCCGAACGCCCGGCCATGGGTTTCGAAGATGCGAAGGCCGCGATCGCGCGGGTTCGCAAGGCGCAGAAGGCCTGGGCGGCCCGGCCGCTCGAAGAGCGCGTCTCGCTCGTCCTCAAGGGCGTTGCCCGCCTCAACGAGATGGCGGATGACGTCGTCCAGGAGCTCGCCTGGCAGATGGGCCGGCCGGTGCGCTACGGTGGCGAGTTCAAGGGTTTCAACGAGCGCTCCAACTATGTCGCCTCGATCGCCCATGACGCGCTCGCGCCGCTGGTGGTGGAGAAGAGCGAGAGCTTCGAGCGCTACATCGCCCGCGAGCCGCATGGCGTCGTCCTCGTCATCGCGCCGTGGAACTATCCTTACATGACCGCGATCAACACCGTGGCCCCGGCGCTGATGGCCGGCAACAGCGTGGTCATCAAGCATGCGAGCCAGACGATCCTGGTCGGCGAGCGGCTGGTGCGCGCCTTCAACGAAGCCGGCGTGCCGGACGATGTCTTCATGAACATCTTCCTCGACCATGGCACGACCTCGGCGCTGATCGCCGACGGCCAGTTCGATTTCATCAATTTCACCGGCTCCGTCGCGGGCGGCCGCTCGATAGAGCGCGCGGCCGCCGGCACCTTCTCCGGCGTCGGCCTCGAGCTCGGCGGCAAGGATCCCGGCTATGTGATGGAGGACGCCGATCT
>JAGRLJ010000414.1 GCA_020441805.1 Rhizobiaceae bacterium | reverse complement strand
CGCTGATGCAGCTGCCGCGCACCACCGTCGCCGTCGAGATGCTGAAGGAAGCCAGCCAGCCCTATATCGTGGTGCTGACCAACCCGACCACCGGCGGCGTCACCGCCTCCTATGCGATGCTGGGCGATATCCATCTTGCCGAGCCGGGCGCCGAAATCTGCTTCGCCGGCAAGCGCGTGATCGAACAGACCATCCGCGAGAAGCTGCCCGAGGGCTTCCAGACCTCGGAATATCTCATGGAGCACGGCATGGTGGACATGGTGGTCGACCGCCACGACATTCCCGATACCGTCGCGCGGCTCTGCCGCATGATGACGCATATGCCGGCGGAGAAGCCGCAGCACCTGGCGCTGGCGGCGGAGTGACGGTTTAGGACCGGCATCGGACGCCCGGTCGGGCGTTTCTCCCTTGGGAGCTGGACGGCCAACGAAGCATGCGACGTCATCCTCGGCCCTGTGCCGAGGATCTGATCACGGTTCCGAGGACAGTTCGTACCCTATCTCACGTGATCAGATGCTCGGGACAAGCCCGAGCATGACGAAGGAGGCTTTGTCGGTCGCCCTGTCTTCCGAACAGGGAGAAGACATATCTCTTCTGACCAACCCACGGACCCATCCATGACCAATCTGTCGCCCAGCCGCGCCGAACAGGAAATCGATCGCCTGCTCGGGCTTTTCCCGCGCGGCTTCGATCTCTCGCTCGACCGCATCGCCCGGCTGCTCGACGATCTCGGCCGGCCGCAGGACGCGATGCCGCCCGTGATCCATGTCGCCGGCACCAACGGCAAGGGTTCGGCGACCGCCTTCGCCCGGGCGCTGCTCGAAGCGCAGGGCCTTGCCGTCCATGTCCACACCTCGCCGCATCTGGTGCGCTGGCACGAGCGCTACCGGATCGGCGTCAGGGGCGGACCCGGCCGGCTGGTGAGCGACGAAGCGCTGCGCGATGCCGTGCTCAAGGCCGAGCGGGTCAATGCCGGCCGGCCAATCACCGTCTTCGAGCTGCTGACCGCCGTGACCTTCATCCTGTTCGCCGAAAACCCGGCGGACGCCGCGGTGATCGAGGTGGGGCTGGGCGGCATGTATGACGCGACCAATGTGCTCCAGCGGCCCGCCGCGTCGCTGATCATGCCCATCGCCATGGACCACCAGCAATGGCTCGGCCAGACGATCGAGGAGATCGCGCTCGCCAAGGCCGGCATCGTCAAGCGCGGCGTGCCCGCCGTGTTCGGCCGACAGGACGAGGAAGCGGCGCTCGGCGTGCTGATCGACCGTGCCGAACGGCTCGGGGCGCCCTATTTCGTCTATGGTCAGGACTATCTGGCGCATGAGGAAAACGGCCGGCTACTCTACCAGGACGACGGCGGGCTGATGGACCTGCCGCTGCCGGCGCTGCCTGGCCGGCATCAATATTCCAATGCCGGCGCGGCCATCCGCACGGTCAAGGCGGCCGGCTTCGCCGTCAACGAGGAGATCGCCTCGCGGGCGATGAAGGGCGTGACCTGGCCGGCGCGGCTTCAGCGTTTGAAGACCGGCTCGCTGGTGGCGCTGGCGCCCGAGGGCTCGGAGATCTGGCTCGACGGCGGACATAATCCGCATGGCGGCCGTGCCGTCGCGGAAGCCATGGCGGCCTTCGAGGAGCGCGATCCGCGACCGCTCTACATGATCACCGGCATGATCAACACCAAGGATCCCAAGGGTTATTTCGAGGCGTTCGTGGGGCTGGCCCGGCAGGCCTTCACCGTCGGCATCCACAATTCCGACGCGACGATCGATCCCGTGGCGCTGGCGCACGATGCCGCGGAAGCCGGGCTGTCCGCCGCACCTGCCAGCTCCGCCGTCGAGGCGCTGGCGCGCATCGCCCAGCTTGCCGGCGGCGACGAACGGCCGCCGCGTATCCTGATCGGCGGCTCGCTCTATTTCGCCGGCAACATTCTCGAAGAGAACGGCACGCCTCCGGACTGAGCCGGACGGTTAACAAAAGGTTTCACGTGAATCACGTCACGGGAAAGGATGCGGATTGCGGGTGCCATGCGATAACCCCTGCGGAGCGCGCGCGGACCTCGGGCGTCGCCAGGCAGTCCG
>JAGRLJ010000413.1 GCA_020441805.1 Rhizobiaceae bacterium | reverse complement strand
CCTACCGGCTCACACCGTCGATCTGGGCGCCCATGATGGCGATCGCCTGCTGGTAGACCTTGGCGTCGTTCCAGCCCTTGATGGCCGCGTAATTCGGCTCGCCCGGCTGGTAGCCGGCACCGGGCCGCCAGCCGTGGCCGCGCAGGAAATTGGCGGTCGAGGCAAGCGCGTCGGCGCGCGAGCCGACCATGTCGATATGGCCGTTGCCGTCGCCGTCGATCCCGTAGAGCAGCACGTTCTTCGGCAGGAACTGGGTCTGGCCGATCTCGCCATGGGCGGCGCCCTTGGCATTGATCGGCAGATTGCCGGCATCGACCAGCTTCAGCGCCGCCATGAACTGGTCGGTGAAATAGGCGGTGCGGCGGCAGTCGAAGGACAGGGTTGCGACCGCCGAAAGCGTGTGTTCCTTGCCCATGAAGCTGCCGAAGCCCGTCTCCATGCCCCAGATCGCGATCAGCGGGCCGGCGGGAACGCCGAAGCGCTTTTCGATCGAGGCGAAGAGCGCCGCGTTCTGCGCCTTCATCTTCTTGCCGCGCGATACGATGGTCGTGGCGCCCCGCTTGCGCATGAATTCGTCGAGCGAGAGCTTGAAGCTCTTCTGGCCGCGGTCGGCGCGGATCGTCGCCTTGCTGTAGGACACGCTGGCGAGAACCTTGTCGGCCGTGCGCTGGCTTATGCCCTTCGACAGCGCCTCGCTGCGGATCTCGGTCTTCCAGGTGTCGAAGCCCGAGGCGTTTTTGGAGCAGGAAGCCGACCATGCCGGCGCGGCGCCCGCGGCGAACGCCGCTGTCAATGCGATTGAAAGGCACAGTTCCTTTGCGCTCATTCCCGGCTCCTTCATGGCCTGATTGCGTCCGATGCTTCACGATCGCCCGGCGGCCGGGCTCCCGGGCCGTCTCTTAGCAGCGTCGGGAAAATCTTCAATACAAATCCCCGCGAGTGAACGTTTCTCGCGGGGTATTTATTCGCCTGTACCGGTGAAAACTTGCAATCCGGTCTATTTCGACTTGAGAAGGCCGCGATTGACCATCAGCTCGGCGATCTGGATGGCGTTGAGCGCCGCGCCCTTGCGCAGATTGTCGGAAACGACCCATATGTTGAGGCCGTTCTCGATCGTGGCGTCCTCGCGGATACGGGAAATATAGGTCGCATCCTCGCCGGCGCTCTCGTAAGGCGTGATGTAGCCGCCGTTCTCTTGTTTGTCGATGACCTGGCATCCCGGCGCGTCGCGCAGGATGCTGCGGGCTTCCTCGGCGGTGATCTCGCGCTCGAACTCGATATTCACCGATTCAGAATGGCCGATGAAGACCGGCACGCGGACGGCTGTGCAGGTGACCTTGATCGCCGGATCGAGGATCTTCTTGGTCTCGGCCAGCACCTTCCACTCTTCCTTGGTGTAGCCGTCCTCCATGAAGACGTCGATATGGGGGATGGCGTTGAAGGCGATCCGCTTCGGGAACTTGTGGTTCTCGACCGGGTCGGAAACGAACACGGCACGGGTCTGGTTGAACAGTTCGTCCATCGCGTCCTTGCCGG
>JAGRLJ010000068.1:5110-8382 GCA_020441805.1 Rhizobiaceae bacterium | reverse complement strand
CTCCAGATCGGGTCGGCGCAGGGCGCGCGGCACGATATCGATGCGGACGACGCCGAGATCGCGCGCCTCCTGCAACAGCCGGCTGACCTGCCAGCGGTTCAGCCCCGTCTCGGTGGCGATCTCGGTGAGCGTCTTGTCCTGCTGGTAGGTCATCCTGGCGATGAGCACCATGAGGTGATCGCGGCTTTCGTCGAGCGGCAGGCGGTTGGCGCCGCGAGACGTGTCTTCCTTCATGTCGCGTCCTCGAGCGTTCCGTCGGCCAGACCGTGAAGGAGAGGCGCCAGCAAGTCCACCGCCCGCCGGTATTGCGCGAGCAGCCGGCGGTACCGCGCGTGGCGCGCCGGGTCCGGCGCCAGCATGGAGACGGGAACGGCAAGGTTGCGCGCCGCCGTCTCCAGATCGGGCCACAATCCCAGCCCCACGGCCGCCGCCACCGCATTGCCGTAGAGCGTCAGGTTGTCGTCCGGCGCGAGGCCGACGGGCTTGCCGATGGCATCGACGGTGGCTTGCAGCCAAAGCGGGTTGCGCATGATGCCGCCGGCGATGACGATCCGGTCGATCGCGACGCCCTGGCGTTCGAGGTCGAACACCACATTCGCCGCGCCGAGTGCCACGGCCGTCACGGCGGCGCGGTAGATGGCGGCGCGGTCATGCGACAGCGACAGGCCGAGAAAGGCCCCGCGCAGCCGCGCATCGCGATAGGGCGTGCGGTTGCCCATCCAGAAATCCAGCGCCAGAAGCCGGGTTTCGGCGGGATCGATCGCGCCGGCCGCGGCCAGAAGCGCCGGCAGGTCGTCGTTGCCGATGCCGAAAATATCCTGCGACAGCCATTTCAGGATCGATCCCGCGGAAACCTGCCCGCCCTCGATCATCCTGAGGCCCGGCGTCAGCGCATGGGGATAGGGACCCCAGACCCCGGCCACCGGCGCGCCATCGTCGGGCACCTGCGTGATGTGCACGTTCGACGTGCCGCCGATCAGCAGCATCGATCCGGGCATGATGCAATCGGCGCCGAAACTGCCCATATGCGCGTCGATGCCGCCCTGCACGACCGGCGGGCTGCCCTCGATCCCCCAATCGCGCGCGACATCGGTCCTGAGGGGCGCGATCACGCCGCCGATCTCGACGATGCGCTGCGGCAGCCGGCGGGCGAGTTCCGGCACGCCGAACCGCTCGTAGAGGTCGGGGCAGAAGGCGCGGGCGCGGCTGTCGTAGTTCCACTTGCAGGTCGCGTTCATCAGCGAGCCCGCCCATTCGCCGGTCAATCGGTAATTGACGAAATCCAGCGCCTCGCAGATCACCTCCGTCCGCGCCCAGAGGTCGGGTTGGTGGCGCGCCAGCCACATGGCCTTGGGCACGAGCCATTCGACGGCGTTGGAGCCGCCGCTGTAATGCAGCACCGGGTGCTCGATGCTTTCGGATTCCGCCGCTTCGGCGGCGGCGCGGGCATCCATCCAGAGGATGGCGGGCGCAAGCGGCCGGCCGGCGCGGTCCGCCGCCACCACGGTCGACGAGAAAGTCGCAACCGTGATGGCGCCGATGGCGGGCCGGCCGCTCTCGGCGAGGGCCGCCCGGACGGCCTGGCCCAGGGCGCGCCACCAGTCATCGGGATCCTGTTCGGCGCGGTTGGGCGGCAGGTGGTGGGTCGGATAACCGGCCTCGGCCTTGCCGATCAGGCGCCGGGCGTCGAGATCGAACACGCCTGCCCTTGCGCCATTGGTGCCGAGATCGAGCGTCAGAACGACGGTCATGAGAACCTTCCCAAATGCGCGGCCGGACGGCGATCGTCAGGGTCGGAACAAGACCTTCGAGAAATGCAGGTCCTTTGCGTCGAAGCGACGGAAGATTTCAGGAAGCTCGGCAAGATCGAGATCGTGCGAGATCATGAATTCCCATTTCAATTCGCCGGTCCCGAACTTCTCCAGCGTCACCGTCCATTGCGGGCCGGGGAAGGGCGGGCCGAAACTGTTCCAGGACCCATGTAGCGAAATTTCCTGACGGAGGAAATACTGGAACGTGGCATTGGCGAGTTTCACATCCGGCACCGGAATGCCGATGAAGGCCACATGGCCGCCCGGCCCAGCCAGCATCACGGCCGCGTTGATCGTCGGATCGATGCCGACCGCTTCGATGACCACGTCGGCGCGAACCGTATTGGCGGCGAGGTCCTGCGAGAGCACGGTGATGGTCGCGCCGGCCTCGCGCGCAAGCGCCAGCTTTTCCTCCGAAACGTCGATCGCGATCACCTGGGCCGCGCCCATCAGCCGCATCCACTGGATGGCGAACAGGCCGATGGGGCCGCAGCCCACGACGCCACCGACCTGACCGATGCGGATGCCGCCGGCCTTCCAGATCGCATGCAGCGCGATGGAGGCCGGATCGGCCATGGCGATGGCCCGCGGATCGGCGTGTTGCGGCGCCTTCAGCAGGTTTCCGACCGGCACCGCCACGAATTCCGCGTAAGCGCCGTCACGGCGGCTGCCGAAATAGTCGTAGTCCCGGCATCGCGAGAAATTGCCCGTCCGGCACTGGTCGCAGTGATTGCAGGGGATCAACGGGGCGATGGCGACCATCTCGCCGATCTCCCAGCCCGAGACGCCTTCGCCGATCTCGGTGATATGGCCGGAGAATTCATGGCCCGTGATCAGCGGCATCTTCCATGCCCCCTTCACCAGCATGCGAGGCAGGTCCGATCCGCAGACGCCCACGGCGGCGACCCGGACCAGGACCTCGCCCGCCCCGGCCGTGGGCTTAGGCCGGTCTTCCAGACGGATATCTTTCGGTGCATGCAGAACGATGGCGCGCATGGTTTCTCCTTTAACATTTGTGATTTTAAATCACGGATGTTGTATCGGCATTTTTTCGATCTTGCAAAGAGAATCTCACATATGTGCGAAACTTTCACTCCTGTGATTTCACTGAAGGCGCCGGTTCATCCGGGCGAAGAGCGGCGACAGGGTCTCCATCGCGTCGATGTAGGAATCGACATAGGGCGCATAGGCGGCGGTGACGTCAGGGCGGGACGTCGCCGCCGGGCGCGCTTCGCCGGCAAAGCGCCGCGCGGTCGCCCGCAGGTCGGGGAACAGGCCGACGGCATGGCCCGCGACGATGGCGGCGCCGAGGGTTCCGAATTCCTCGCGATCGGGTGTGCGGTAATCGAGGCCGAGCGCGTCGGCCTTGATCTGCCTGAGCACCGCCGAGCGGGCGCCGCCGCCGATATTGACGGCGAAACGCGGATCGTAGCCCGGCGCGATCTCGCGCACCGCGCGCAG
>JAGRLJ010000068.1:0-4947 GCA_020441805.1 Rhizobiaceae bacterium | reverse complement strand
GTGGCGGCCGCTTCGGCCAGGGCGTCATAGGGGTTGATTCCCGCATCCTGCCAGTCCGCCTTTTCCCGCGGCGAGATCTCGTCGCGGAACCACCGCAGGTTCAGGCCGCCGCCGGCCAGGTAGGCCATCGGGAAATAAAGACCGGATACGACATGCGGGCAGGTCATGAGGCAGCGATAGGTGGTGTCGGTGCCGAAGGTATCGATGACCGTCGCGAAGACCGATGCCGTGCCCGACGTGTCGAAGACCGCGCCCGGATCGACCAGTCCGCCGCCCAGGACATTGGCGCTCTGGTCGCCGCAGCCGGCGGCGATGGGCGTGCCGGCCGCCACCCCGAGCGCCTCGGCCCATTCCGGCCGCACCGATCCGATAATGTCCCACGGTTCGACGATGCGCGGCAGTTTCCCGGTATCCAGCCCGAAGCGCGACAGAAGCTCTTCGTTCCACACGGAATGTTCGCCGCTGCCGAAGCCGGTGAACACCAGATATGTGCGGTCCATGAACGCGTCGCGTCCCTGGAGACCCGCGAGCCTGCCGGCGACATAGGCCGCCGGCTGGATGAAGCTGGCGATGCGGCTCCACACATCCGGCCGGTCGCGCCAGTAGAGGATCTTCGGCGCATGATTGAAGGCCAGCGCCATGCCGCATGTCTGGATGATGTCGTGTTCGTGCGGCCGCAGCTGTTCCAGCCAGGGCGCGCAGCGCGTGTCCAGCCAGCTGTCGTAGTGGGTGACGGGCCGCCACTGCTCGTCGATCGCCATGATGCCGGCCATCTGGCCGTCGAGCGCGATGGCCGCGACCCGGTCGGGCGCGATGCCGGCGCGCGCCATCGCCGCCGAAACCGTGCGCAGGACCGAGCGGAAAATATCTTCCGGATCCTGTTCGACCTCGCCGGGGCGCGGGTAATGCAGGATCGATTCCTCGAAGGCCTCGCCCACGATGCGGCCCTCGGTATCGTAGACGCCGGTCTTGGTGCCGGTCGTGCCGATGTCGATGCCGATCACATGGTCTTTCATGGGTTTTCCTCCCTTTCCTGCCAGCCGGTCAGGCCCTGTTCGTCCGTCATGTTCCAGCCCCGCACGGGGGAAAGCCGTAGGCCGGGCCGTTGCGGATATACGATGATCTTTCCGGAAACCGCGCCGTCGGCCACCGCGCGCAAGGCCTGCGGCAGGGCATCGAGCCCGGCGACGGCGGCGATATTGGCCGAGAGGTCCAGCGATCCGCCTTCCACCCGCGCGAGCACATCGCGCATATCGTCCAGCGAGCAGCCGGTCGATCCGGTCAGCCGGCATCCGGAGAGGGCAACGGCCGAGAGATCGAAATCCAGCGACTGGCCATAGGGGAAGCCGGCGAAAAGCGCGAGCAGGCCATCCGGCGCCAGCCATGACGCCGCTGCCCGCATGGCCTCGAGATCGGGCGCGACGACGACCGCGTCGTCCAGCCCGCCGGGCGCGTGGCGTGCGACGGTCGCCGCCAGGTCCCCGGCATCGGCGACCACGAGCCGGCGTCCGTTGGCGGCGGCGAGCGCGCCGAAATCCGCCGCGATGTCGTTCAGCCGCTGCCCCTTGCGGGACGAGGCGATGACGGTGGTCGGACCGTCGGGCAATTGCAGCAGTCGGTGGACATGGATGCGGCCCATGGCGCCGCCCGCCCCGTGGATCAGCGCCACGCCGCCGGGCCGTGCGTCGAACCGCCGCGCCTCCGGCGCCAGGGCGGCCTCGAGATTGCGGTCCCGCGTGCCGAGAAAAGACAGCCTGTCGTAATGTACCCGCGCCGGATCCAGCGCGACCGGCCCCGGCGATGGCGCCGTGCGGCCCTGAAGCAGCAGCCCGTCCACGGCAAGCCGCGCGACCGCCCGCGACAGATCGTCGGCGGAAAGCGCGCCGAGCGCGATGATATCGTCGAAGGCGCCGCTGACGGCATCCAGACTTTCCACATGCGTCACCTTCCTGCCGCGCAGGAAGCCGGGCAGGGGGCCGACCGCCACCGTCTCGGCCCAGTCCGGCGGTTGGGGCAGGTCGAAATCCGCATCCGGCGCCGCGACGACCAGGGCCCGGCCGCCGGGCTTCAACGCGCAGCGCACATTCTGCCGCCATGCCCGCTCGACGCAGCCATAGGGCTCCAGCAGCGCGATGGCCGCGGCGGACACGGTTTCCGGCGCATCCAGCACATAGCCGGCAAGCGCCTCGGGGCCGAGGCGCAGGAATTGTGCGAAACCGCCCGGCTGGTCCATGCCGATGATCGAGCGCCTGCCGGCGACCACCATGGCGGGTTGCAGGGCCAGTCGCTGGCCGGGCCGGAAGCGCGCCCGCTGGTCGCGCCCGACCGCATGCACGCGCAGGCAGACCTCATGGCCCAGCACCGTGTCCACCTTCCCGGCGCCGGCGCCGAACAGGGGATGCGCCGCGCCCATCCGCACCACCTTGATGTCGGACGAGCAGATCGAGACCGCCTCGACGCGCGCGATCACCTCGTCGTCGGCGGGCGCCGAGACCGGGCTCTCCTCGGGCCGGGCGTCCATCAACGCGTCGAAGGAGCCGCCGCGGTGCGGCCAGCGCCGGTTCGTCGCCGGCGCGGGTTCATTCCTGTTCATTATATCGCCTCGCACTGCGGCTCTGTTGGATAACGGGGTCGCCCCGCCGGACGGCGGCGGCGGATGCGTCGAAGTCCTGCACCGCGGTGAGGGAATAGAGCGCATCGATGGCCAGCAACTGGCCGAATTTGCTGATCATGCTTTCATAGATCGGCTCCTCGCCGGCCGGCATGTAACCCGCCGGCGTGACGAGCGTCACCTCCGCCTGCCGGGCGAGCGGCGATTCCGGGAAGGCCGTCATGGCGATGGTGCGGGCGCCCGTCTGCCGGGCGGCGGCCAGCGCGCTGACCGTCTGGTGCGTCCGTCCGGAATCGCTGATGCCGATGGCCAGCGCGCCCTTGCGCAGGGAGCCGGCGATCAGAAGCTGGTTGTTGCGGTCGCGGTGGAAGATCGCGGGCTTGCCGATCCGGGCGAACCGGAGCAGCGCATTCTCGGCGGCGAGCGCGGACAGACCCGCCGCGAAGAAATAGACCACCTCGGCGGCGCGGATCATATGGGCGGCGCGCTCCATCGCCGCGGGGTCGAGAGTCGAAAGACAGTCCCGCGCCAGATCGGCGGTGCGATGCGCCACCTTGTTGAGGATCGTGGCGGCATTGTCGCGCCGGCCGATATTTTCATAGATCTGCCCCTCGTCGGGGGACAGGGCGCGCGGGGGCAGGCTGAAGGCGCCTTCCTCGACCATGCGCAGCTGGAAAGCACGGTAGCTCGGGAAACCCACGCCGCGCACGAAACGGCTGATCGAGGCCTCGGAGACGGCGCAGGCGGCAGCCAAGCCTTTGATATTTTTCGACCGAGCCGCTTCGGGGTCGGCGAGTATGGAATCGGCGACCGTTTGCAGCGCCGGCTTCATCCCTCCCCTAAGGCTTTGGATATGCTGGAGTATTCCGACTTTTACGTTCATCTTCCCGCGCGATCTTCGATCGGTCCTCTCTTCCCAGACGGTGAAATTTCGCATCCATGTAAATTTCTTTCAAGATCAAAAATTTTATAGACAGCAAAATTTCAAGCTGTTAGCGTTTTGGTCATCGGGACCCGGGAGGACGAGAAGGTTCTTGCCCCAGGCAAGGTCGGTTCCGGCCCGGCGCTTTTCAATCAAGGGAGGAAGCACCATGATATCCAATGCCATCCGTTCATCCGTCCGGCGCGCCGTTCTGTGCGGCGTGGCCGCGCTCGCGCTTTGCGGCCCGGCCCTCGCCCAGGACGCCAAGGGGCGCACCTACATCTATGCCTCGCAGCTCCAGGGCCATCCCTATCTGCTCGACAGCCTGCTGGGCATGGACTATGCGCAGTCGAAATTCGGCGTGACCGTCGAGCGGCTTGGGCCGCAGGGCTGGGATCCGGTCGCCGGCGCCGAGGCGGTCGAACAGGCGATCGCGCGCAAGCCCGACGGCATCATCACCACGCTTTGGGAGCCGGGCGCCGTGCCGGGCATCCGCCGCGCGATGGAGCAGGGCATTCCCGTCATCGTGATCGAGGCGGTCACGCCCGATAACGGCGGCGCGCTGACTTTCATCGGCCTCGACAACTATGCCGCCGGCGAGGATACGGCGAAGGAACTCATCAAGCGCGGCGGCGACTCCGGCAAGCTGGTTGTTTCCGGCAACTGGGGTGCGTCGAACACCGACGCCAAGCTGAAGGGGCTCACCGACTATCTCGCCGCCAACAGCAAGTGGGAAATCGTCGGCCGCGTGGATGACAAGGCCACGACCTCGACGGCTATCGACGCCGCCAAGACCATGTTCAACACCTATCCGGACCTCACGGCGGTCGTCGGCCTGGACAGCTCGTCCGGCAGCGGCATCTGCCTTGCCGCCGAGGAGCTGGAAAAGGACATTTCCGGTCTGACGGTGATCGTCCACGACCGCGAGGACGCCGTGCTCGAATGTATCAATGACGGCGTGATCGATGCCACGATCATCAACAAAACCGCGCTTCAGGCCTATCTGGCGGTCGAGATGCTGGAAGCCTACAACGACAAGAAGGTGGGCCTCGCCGACGTGCCGATCTCGGACGACAACAAGGCGGCCGGCGTCAATCCATTCCCGGCGGCGGTTTATATGGGAACCGAGGTGATCGACCAGGAAAACGTCAAGCACTTCATGCGCGCAAGCCTGCCCAAGTTCTGAGAACGGCAGTCCGGCCGCTCCCGCTAGGCGCGGGAGCGGCCCTTTCATTCCTTAGAGCAATTCCGGAAACAGTGCGAAGCGGTTTTGCGTCCGGAATTGCTTGAAAACAATGAGTCGGGAAATGTCCGATGAGCGATGAACCGATCCTGAGCCTTTTCGGTGTCAGCAAGAGTTACGGCGCGGTCAAGGCGCTGCTCGGCGTTGGCTTCGCCGTGGGACGCGGCGAGG
>JAGRLJ010000412.1 GCA_020441805.1 Rhizobiaceae bacterium | reverse complement strand
TTCGCGATCTCGCGACATTGCTGCTCTGCGCCCGCGCGGGGCGGGTCGAAGCACAGGCCGTCGAAGCTCTTGAGGTCCATGGGCTGCAAGGGCCGCCGGAAAAGGTCGCGCCGCTCGATGGAAACCGGCTTCAGGCCCTTCGCGTGGCGTGCGGCCTGGTCCAGCGCGGCCAGTGCCGGCGCGTCGAATTCCACGGCATGGATCGCGCTTTTCCTCGCGAGCCTGAGCGCGAAGGTACCGATCCCGGAAAAGAGGTCGGCCACGCGCTTCGACCGCCCGAGATGGTTCGCCACCAGCGCCGCCATCGCCTCTTCCGCCCGCGCCGTCGCCTGGGTGAAGCTGCCCGGCGGCAGCACGACGGACGTGCCGCCGATATCGAGCACCGGCTTCCGCGGCTCGATGACGATCTCGCCCTCGACCGAGACACGGGCGAAGCCCTTCTCGCGCAGCACGATGTCGGTCGCCGCCTGCCGCTTCCGCGGGTCCGGTTTCCTCATGTCCATCATGTTGACGTCGAGGCCGGTGAGCGTCGCGCCGATCGCGATCCGGAACGGCGCCGAGCCCGAGCCGAGCGCCGCCACCAGCCGCCGCACGGCATCGAGGCGGCCGACGATGGCCGGCATCGAGATGGGACATTCCTCGACCGGAACGATCGCATGCGTGCCGGCCTGCAAGAAGCCGAGCGCGACGCCCTTTTCGGTCAGCCGCGCCGTCATGGTGACGCGCCGCCGCTCGCCCGGCAGGCAGGGAACCAGCGGCGCCACCTCCGTCTCGATACCCTGCGATTCGAGTGCGTCGATCACCAGCTGCCGCTTGAAATCCCGGTAGGGTTCGTCTGCCCAGTGTTGCAGGGAGCAACCGCCGCAGGCGCCGCCCTTGCCGTCGGGGCCGAAATGCCGGCAGCGCGGCGCGGCCCGCTCCGGCGAGGTCCGCGACCAGGAAAGAGGCATGCCGTGGTTCCTCACCCGCGCCACGGCGACAGTCTCGCCCGGCAGCGTGAAGGGAACGAAGACGGGCCTGTCGGCGGTCCGTGCAATGCCGTCGCCTTCGGCGCCGACCGCCGCGATGTCGAATGTCTCAGTGCTCATGCTTTCCTTCCGGCGAGCAGATATTCCCGGTTTCCGTCGCCGCCCGCGATCGGGGAGGGGATTACACCGAGGCTCCGCCATCCGCCAAGCGAATTCAGCCAGTCCTCGAGATCGGCGGCGATCCTCGGACCCCTCGCCGGGTCTTTCAGGATCCCGCCCTTGCCGATCGCCTCCCGTCCCGCCTCGAATTGCGGCTTCACCAGCGCGGCGAGCCATGCGCCGGGTTCGGCGAGCGCCAGCGCCGGCGGCAACGCCAGCGTCAGAGAAATGAAAGAGACGTCCGACACCACCGCCCCGACCGGCCCCGCGAGCATATCCCCGTCGAGCGCGCGCGCATTGACGCCTTCGAGGCCGGTGACGCGCGGGTCGCCGGCGATCCTCGGGTCGAGCTGCCCGTGGCCGACATCGAGCGCCGTCACATGCCGCGCGCCGCGTTCGAGCAGCACCTGGGTGAAGCCTCCGGTCGAGGCGCCGATATCGAGGCAGGAGAGGCCGGACGGCGACAGCCCGAAATGATCGAGCGCGGCGATCAGCTTCAGCGCCGCGCGCGACACATAGGCCCGCGCCGGATCGTCGATCGTAAGTTCCACATCGCTCGCAACCATCTGCCCTGCCTTGCCGGCGGCGGCGCCCGCGACCCGCACGGCGCCGCGCCCGATCGCATCGCGTGCCCGCGACCGGCTGCCGAACAGGCCGCGGAGAACGAGAAGCTGGTCGAGGCGCAGAAGATCGGCCATTGCAATTTCGGGTCCGGAATGCAGGTATGTGAACAGGTTTCGGCGCTGTCTATATCAGACATTCCAGGTCCGATGAGGAGAATCTCATGTCCTTCTTTCCCTGTCCCGATCCCCAGCCGGGAGACAGCGCGGCTGTCGGCAAGGTCGAGATGCTGATCATTCCGAGGACGTCGGATCTCGGCGGTTTCGAGGTCCGGCGCGCGCTGCCGACAGCGAGGCGCCGGCTGGTCGGTCCCTTCATCTTCTTCGACCGCATGGGACCGGCGGTCTTCCGGCAGGGTCAGGCGATCGATGTCCGGCCGCATCCGCATATCGGCCTCTCCACCGTGACCTATCTCTTCGACGGCGCGATGAGTCATCGCGACAGCCTCGGCACCGGCATGGTCATCCGCCCGGGCGATCTCAACCTGATGACCGCCGGGCGCGGCATCGTCCATTCCGAGCGCACCCCGGACGACCTGAGGGGGACCGAGTTCTCGCTGTCGGGCCTGCAAACCTGGCTCGCTTTGCCCGAGAGCCGTGAGGAGAGCGATCCCGCCTTCCTGCACCAGTCCGTTGCGACCATGCCCGCCTTCGCGGAGCCGGGCTATTCCGGCCGGGTCGTGATCGGCGGTTTCCTGGGGCTCTCGTCGCCGGTGCCGACGCCGACAGACACGCTCTATGTCGATCTCCGCATCGAGCCCAATTCGGCCTGTCCGTTCCATGCCGGCGCCGAGGAGCGCGCGGCCTATATCCTGTCGGGTCCGCTCTTCGTGTCGGGCATCCGCTATGAGCCGGACCAGCTTCTCGTCTTCCGCCCCGGCGACACCGTCGATCTGGCGACCGGCGACGAGGCCTGCCATGTCATGCTGTTCGGCGGCGCCGCGATGGAATCCAAACGCTATATCTGGTGGAATTTCGTGTCGTCCTCGAAGGAGCGGATCGAGCAGGCGAAGGAGGAATGGCGCACCGGCCGCTTCGACATCGTTCCCGGCGACGAGGAAGAATTCACTCCGATGCCTGAAGGCTAACCAACCGGGGATCCATGCATGACCGACCTGACGCAGTATCGCGACCCGCGCAATCCCGGCGGACCGCTCATTCCCCGCAGCGACTGGGACGCGGCGCCCTATAATCGCTGGACCTTCCTCAATGTCCGGCAGATGATGCCGACCGCCGAAGTGTGGCGCGGTCCGGGACCGGCCCTGCCGCTGCCGGAGGCGCGACAGAGCCTGACGGAACTCGATTTCGAGATCGACGGCGTGACCCGGACCGTCGGTCAGTTCCTCGACGACAGCGACACGGACGGTTTTCTCGTCCTCAGCAAGGGCGCGATCGTCACCGAGATCTACATGAACGGCATGCAGCGCCGCACCACGCATCTGTCGCAATCCGTGGCGAAATCGGTGGTCGGCACCGTGGCCGGCATTCTCCACGGACGCGGCGAACTGGATTTCGGCGCGCCGGTCACCGCCTATCTGCCGGAGCTGGAGAAGACGGCCTATCGCGGCGCCACCGTCCAGCATGTCCTCGACATGACGAGCGGCGTCCTGTTCGATGAGACCTATACCGCGCCCGATTCCCATATCGCCAAGGTCGATCGCGCCTGCGGCTGGAAGGAGCCGGTGCCCGGTTGGCCGCAAACGATGTGGCAGCTCATTCTCGAACTGACGGAAGCCGAGGCCGCTCACGGCCAGTCCTTCCGCTACCGTTCGATCGAGACGGATGTTCTCGGCTTCATTCTCCAGCGCGTGTCGGGTCTTCCGCTGTCCGAACTGGTCAGCCGCGAGCTCTGGGCGCCGATGGGCGCGGAGGAAGACGCCTATTTCACCGTCGACCGGTCGGGCTACGGGCTTGCTGACGGCGGTTTCAACGCGACGCTGCGTGACTACGGGCGTTTCGGCCGGCTGATCGCCGGCGGCGGCGCGGCGCATGGCCGCCAGGTCGTGCCCTGGCGCTTCATCGAGGACCTGCCCCGGGGCGATCACGCGCGTTTCGGCTCCGATTACAGGATCGTCCTGCCCGACGGCGCCTATCACAACCAGTTCTGGATCGAGGAGGCGGGAAAGCCGGTCGTCCTGTGCCGGGGCGTGTTCGGCCAGCTCATCTATATCGATTGCGCGGCGGATTTTGTCGCGGTGAAGCTCTCAACCTGGCCCGACTTCCTCAATTCCGGCCGCAGCCGCGCCGCGCTCGCCGCGATCCGCGCTATTCGGGTCGCGCTCGGTTAGGTTCCGGTCGCGGCAAAGTGTAGCGGCGGAAAGCAATGTAGAGTTTGTACTTTCCACCGCAACGTCATAAATTGCCCGTTGTCGGTTGAAAAAAGTCCGGGAAGGGTTAATTACCGCGGCAGATCAACGCGCCCGGCCGAGCGCATGCCGGGTCAACAGGAACCATCGTGACAGAAACATCGACGACATCTCTCCTCGACAAGGTCCATCTGCCGGAAGATCTACGCGCGCTCGACGACAGGGACATGCCGCAGCTCGCCGCCGAGTTGCGCGAGGAAATGATCGATGCCGTCTCGAGGACCGGCGGACATCTCGGGGCCGGGCTCGGCGTCGTCGAGCTGACCATCGCCATCCACAAGGTGTTCGACACGCCGCATGACCGGCTGATCTTCGATGTCGGCCACCAGTGTTATCCGCACAAGATCCTGACCGGCCGGCGCGAGCGCATCCGCACGCTGCGCCAGGAGGGCGGGCTTTCCGGCTTTACCCGCCGCGCCGAGAGCGAATACGATCCCTTCGGCGCCGCCCATTCCTCGACCTCGATTTCCGCCGGCCTCGGCATGGCGGTGGCGACCGAGCTCGACGGTTCGGGGCGCAACGTGATCGCCGTGATCGGCGATGGCGCCATGTCGGGCGGCATGGCCTTCGAGGCGCTCAACAATGCCGGCTCGCTCGATGCGCGGCTGATCGTCATCCTCAACGANNCAACGACATGTCGATCGCTCCGCCGACCGGCGCCATGAGCGCCTATCTGGCGCGCCTCGCCTCGGGTCGCACCTATCTCGGCTTCCGCGAAATCGGCAAGAAGCTCACCGCCTATCTCGGCAAGAATATCGATCGCGCCATCACCCGCGCCGTCGAACACGCCCGTGGCTACGTCACTGGTGGCACGCTTTTCGAGGAACTCGGCTTCTACCATATCGGTCCGATCGACGGTCACTCCTTCGATCATCTGCTCCCGGTGCTGCGCAATGTCCGGGACAACGGCAACGGCCCCGTGCTGATCCATGTGGTGACCCAGAAGGGCAAGGGCTATCCGCCTGCCGAAGCCGCCGCCGACAAATATCACGGCGTCAACAAGTTCGATGTCATCACCGGCGCGCAGGCCAAGGCCAAGCCCAATGCGCCGGCCTATACGTCGGTCTTCGCCGAGGCGCTGGTGGAGGAAGCCCGGCATGACGAGAAGATCATCGGCATCACCGCCGCCATGCCGAACGGCACCGGCCTCGACCGGCTCGCCAGCGTCTTTCCCGAACGCACCTTCGATGTCGGCATCGCCGAGCAGCATGCGGTGACCTTCGCGGCGGGCCTCGCCGCCGAGGGTTTCAAGCCCTTCGCCGCGATCTATTCCACCTTCCTGCAACGCGCCTATGACCAGGTGGTCCACGATGTCGCGATCCAGAAGCTGCCGGTACGCTTCCCCATCGATCGCGCCGGCTATGTCGGCGCCGACGGACCGACCCATGCCGGCTCCTTCGATACGACCTATCTGGCGACGCTGCCGGGTTTCGTGGTGATGGCCGCCGCCGACGAGGCGGAGCTGAAACACATGGTCCGCACCGCCGCCGTCTATGACGAGGGTCCGATCTCCTTCCGCTATCCGCGCGGAGAGGGCGTCGGCGTCGAGCTTCCCGAACGCGGTTCGATCCTGGAGATCGGCAGGGGCCGGGTGGTCAAGCAGGGCTCCAGGGTGGCGATCCTGTCCTTCGGCACGCGGCTCGCCGATTCCCTGCTCGCCGCGGAAGACCTCGACGCGGCCGGTCTCTCGACCACTGTCGCCGATGCCCGTTTCGCCAAGCCGCTCGACCACGATCTCATCCGTCAGCTCGCCCGCCACCATGAGGTGCTGATCACCGTCGAGGAGGGCGCGATCGGCGGCTTCGGCAGCCACGTCCTGCATTTCCTCGCCCATGAGGGCCTGCTCGACGGCCGGCTCAGGGTCCGGCCGCTCACCATGCCCGATCTTTTCGTGGAGCAGGCCAAGCCAGAGACGATGAACGCCACGGCCGGGCTCGACCGCAAGGGCATCGTGGCCGCGGTTTTCGATATTCTCGGCCGAAAGCCGATGGCGGTCGGAGCGGCCGAATAACCGGCGCCCACCAGGCAAGCCCCGGCAAGCAGGCCCGCGCTTGCCGCCATGGGCGGGCGTTCATGCCGAACTCGTGTACTCGAAATTGAAGTCGGAGGCATCGACATCGGCAATGTCGGTGTCGAGCAGGATCAGCCGGTCGCCTTGACCCATGCTGATCCAGACGTCATCGCCGTGCTGGCTGATCCGGTCCTGGATGTCGGCGAATTCGTTGAAACCGTCGAAAATCATGGTGATCTTGTCGGCGCCATGTTCGAAACCGCTGATTCGGTCATGGTCGCCGTCGCGCTGGAAGACGAAGGTGTCGTCGCCGGCGCCGCCATTCATCATGTCGTCACCATGCCAGCCATTGATGACGTCGTCACCGCCGCCGCCGGTAAGCGTATTGTCGCCCTTGTTGCCGTAGATGACATTGTCCTCACCGTTGCCGAGGCCCGAAAAATCGCCCTTGCCTTTCAGGATCAGGTCCTCGAGATTGGCGGCCAGCGCATAGCTGGCCCAGGATTCGACGCGGTCATTGCCGTTTCCCGCCAGCTCCACGATCGTCGTGTCGGAATCGGCGATACGGTAGACGTCGGCGGCGGCGCCGCCGCGAAGCGCGCCCTCGACCGTTCCCTTGCGCGTGTCGATGATGTCGAATCCGTTGCCGCCGACGATATCGCCCACGATCGTGCCGAAGTTCTTCACGAGATTGGAGCCGATGCCGCTGATGGTGATCGCGGCATCGTCTCCGGAGATCAAGCCTCGGTTGACGATGGTCGCATTGTAGCCGCTGACAATGTCGATCGCGCTGGTCTCGCCCGAAATCTCGCCGTCCGACCGGTTGACGATCCGGGAGGAGCCGACCGCCTCGATGCCGATCCGTCCCGAGATCGTTCCGGCATTGCGGATCAGCGCCGCTTCGCTCGTATCGATGCCACGAAATCCGCCGTCGATCTCGCCCTCGTTCTGTATCGTCAACCCCTCGGCGCTGTTCCATATGCCCGAGCGCGCCTGGATCGTGCTCTTTTCGCCGATGAATATCGTGGTGTCGTCTCCGAGGACCTGGACGCCCCGGGAAAGGGCGCCATTGGCCTTGACGTCGCCGAGAAGATGCAAGTCGTTGCCTTCGCTGGTCGCCAGCACGTCGATTGCCGTGCCGAAGGTGGAGATTTCGGCCTTCGTCTTCAGCGTCCAGACTTCGTTGTCGCCGTCGATGGTCCAGGTCGTGTTCCGGTCCTGCTTGATCGTGTGCTTTACCATGTCGCTCTCCCTGTTCAGAGGACGTTGAAGTCGAAATCGGCGGCGTCGAGATCGCTGGTATCGATGCCCTTGATGACCAGGCGGTCACCCTTGCCGAGTTGGATCCAGACATCGCTGCCGTTCTTGAACATCTTGGTCGAGAGGTCGGCGAAACTGTCGATGCCCTCGAAGCCGTTCATCTGGATCGTGTCCTCGCCGGATATGAAATTGTAGATCCGGTCATGGTCGTCACCTCGGTTGAACACGAAGACATCGTCGCCGTCGCCGCCGAAGAGGGCGTCGTCGCCGGCATTGCCGCCGAGCGTGTCGTTGCCTTCCTTGCCGTAGAGGAAGTTGTCGCCGGCATTGCCGAAGATCCGGTTGTCCTCATCGTTGCCCTCGCCGTCGATATTCTGCTTGCCGCGCAGGAACAGGTCCTCGATATGGTCGGCGAGCTCTATCGAGGCGCTCGAATAGAGCGCGTCATGTCCTCCGTCATCCGCCTCGACGATGGCGATATCGTTCTTTCCGATCTTGTAGGTGTCGTCGCCGGCGCCCCCGGTGACCGTTCCGTCCATCGTTCCCTTGCGGGTGTCGAAGAGGTCGTTGCCGGTGCTAAACACGATGTCGCCATGGATCGAACCGGTGTTGACGAGACGGGTTTCGCCGCCGTTGAGCAGGCGTATGGCGAAATCGTTGCCTGCGATCAGGCCGTGGTTGATCAGCACGCTGTCGCTGCCGGCGGTCATGACGACACCGGCGAAGTCGCCCTGGATCACGCCGTTCTCACCGTTCACGACCTTACTCGTACCGAGCGTGCTGATACCGATATTGGCGCCGATATCGCCGAAATTCCGTATCGTCGACGCGGCGGAATTCGATATGCCGTAAGTGAAGCCGTCGATATCGCCGCGATTGACGACCGAGAGGCCGCCGGCCGTTGCGTGAATCGCCTCGTCGGCGACGATGTCGGCGGACTTGCCGACGACGATCTTGGTGTTCACTCCGGATACGTGCACGCCCTGGCCGTCCTCGCCCGTGGCGAGGATATCGCCCAAAAGACGAAGCGTGTTGGCGACGCTGGTGTTGAGAACGTCGATGGCGGCCTGGTCGTCGACGACGATGCTCGCCTGCTTTTCGAGAGTCCAGGTGTCGTGGTCGCCATTGATCTCCCACGTCGTGACACGATCATTCTTGATGGTCTTCGGCATTCCTGCATCCTCCGTCCGGCAGGGCACCTTGCGCCTGCCTCATGCCGCCATTGTCTTCACGAACAGCTGACAGCGGTGTTTCCGAGGGAACAGGTTTTTTAAAAATTGATAACAATATCAAATAGTTAAATTAGAAAATCCCGCCCGCCGGACGTGTCTTGCGTCGAGGCGGCCGGGGGCCGGCGTCAAAATCTGAAGCATGAAAATACGCGTCTCCCGCTTCAGCATGATGTCTGGCCGCGCGGTTTTTTGTTTCAATTGTTTCAGGAGACCCGCCGGCGGGCTGGGTTGGCCCGACCTCGGGTCATGGCGCGCCGGTCGGCACCAGGAGCAGGATGTCGAGATCCTTTTCCGGATAGAAGTCCGTCTTCGTCATTTCGAACGTGGTCGGGCCTGTCTTGCGGACATCTTCTCCGCAGAAGCTCACGAAATTGTCCTGCTCGCCCTTGTCGATCACCAGCGTGAAGGTCTTGATCGGGCCGGCCCAGTTCGCGCCGGTCGTCAGGATATAGGAAATCCAGTTCTCGACCAGGTAGGGCTCGCCCTGCTGCATCGCTTCGTTCGATTTCCGCGCGAGCTTCACGAAGGCGTCGTCGATGCAGAACTTTTTCTTGTAGTCCGCGTAGCGTTCGCCCCTCGGCTGGTCGTCCTCGTCGAGGAAGGTCGTCGCCACCGTTCCGCCGACGCTCGGCCGGTAGCGGTGGGAGACGTGGATATCCTTGCCGACGGGAAAGCCGGTCTTCCAGTAATAGGCGGATTTGAGCGTCCACATCGGTGTGAAGTCCGTCGTCCAGCCCGAGCCGTCGTCATGGCTGTCGGCGATCACCAGGCCGCGCGTCAGCCAATCCTCGATCGTCTCCTTCGGCAATCCGGCGATCGCATCGCGCGCCTTCTGGCTCTGCGGGTTCATCGGAACGCCCGCGTCGCGGACGATGTCGGTCATGTCGAGATCGCCGACATAGGCGCGCTGCTGAAGCAGGGGCTCGATGGCCGCCCCGTCCTGGGTCACGGTGAAGCCGAGGAAGTTGTCGCTCTCCGTATCGCCGGCATCGATATTCTGCTCCGGGCCGCCGGGAATGTCGGGCATGGGGAAGGCGACATAGGTCTCCACCGGCTTGTCGGAAATGTTGCGGTAGACATAATCGACGCGGACCTCCCTGGGGGAGATCGAGAGCTTTTCCTCCTCCATCGAGATCGAATCGCTGCGCATGTAGACCAGGCCGCCGGTCTTGAGCTCGGCAATGGTATCGTTGGCCAGCGCGGGAGCCGCGGCGAGAAGCGGGAGCGCGGAGAGCAGGGCGGCGCGTTTCATCGGGAACCTCCATTTACGGCGGCGCTGGAGCATGCCGGAGGCGGCGCCGCGCGTCCGCCCGGAGCGGTTATTCCCGGTCGAGCGGTTCGGTGCCGGCCGGCTTGCCGTTGCGGTCGACCCGGATCTTCTCGATGCGGGTCTCGGCGGCGTTGAGCAGCGCCTCGCAATGCTTCTTCAGCGCCTCGCCGCGCTCGTAGATCTCGATCGACTTGTCGAGGGGAACGTCGCCGCGCTCGAGGCTTGCGACGATGCTTTCGAGTTCGCTCACCGCCTGCTCGAAGGAAAGGGCGCCTACATCGTTTCTATCCGTCGCGGTGTCCATCGTCATCCCTTCATCAGGCGGCAGATATGCAGCCCCGCCGACTCGGCGAGTCCTTCGAGATCATAGCCGCCCTCCAGGACGCTGACGACCCGGTTGCCGGCATATTTGCTCGCCACGTCCATGAGCTGGCCGGTGATCCAGTCGAAATCGTCGCCGACAAGCCGGATCTGGGCGAGGGGATCGCGGTGATGGGCGTCGAAGCCCGCGGAGATGATGACGAGATCGGGCCGGAAATCGTGCAGCGCCGGCAGGATCCGCGCGCGCACCGCGTCGCGGAATTCGGCGCTGCCGTCATCGGGATTGAGCGGCGCGTTGACGATATTGCCCATGCCGGTCTCGCCCTTCGCCCCGGTGCCGGGATAGAGCGGCATCTGATGCGTGGAGCAATAGAGCACGCTGGGATCGGCCTCGAAAATATCCTGCGTGCCGTTGCCGTGATGCACGTCGAAATCGATGATCGCCACGCGCTCCGCGCCATGGGCCTTCTGGGCGTGCCGGGCGGCGATCGCGGCGTTGTTGAACAAGCAGAAGCCCATCACCCTGTCGTGTTCGGCGTGATGGCCGGGCGGGCGGCTGGCGACGAAGACATTGTCCGCCCGGCCGGAAAAGACGTCGTCCACGCCGGCCATGGCTCCGCCGATCCCGGTCAGCGCCGCCTTGAGGCTGTCGGGGCTCGCATGTGTATCCGCCTCGATCTGCCGCATGCCTTCGTCGGGCATCATGCCCATGACCTGCTGGAGGAAGGACTCGGGATGGGCGAGCGTCACCGCGTCCTCGCCGGCGGTCGGGGCGGGGCGCCGTTCGAGCGGCCGGAAATTCTCGTGCTCCAGCGCGGCGTTGAGCGCCCTGAGCCGATCCGGCCGCTCCGGATGGCCGGGCGGAACGTGATGTTCCAGGAAAACGGGATGCTCGTAAAGGATCGTCGTCATGGGCGGAATTTAATGCTTCCGCCGGGTTGCGTAAATCGCAAGCCGGATGTTTTCAACAATCCCCGGCCGGTCGCTTGCGGCCAAATTCGAGATTGCAATACGGCGCGCTTTTGTGACAGAAAGAACCATCTTCATTGGGACGGAGTATCCAGATGGCTCAGACGGCAACCGGCATTTCAACCCTCGAAACGCTCGCTGGCGGCTCGCCCGCCCGGAAGGCGGCGATCGTCGCGGCGGGCTCGCTCTTCATCGCGGCGATGACGCAGATCGCCGTTCCCTTCTATCCGGTTCCCATGACCCTCCAGACGCTCGCGGTGATGCTGATCGGCGTGACCTTCGGCTTTCGCATGGCCACGGCGACCGTCGCGCTCTATCTCCTCGAAGGCCTCGCCGGCCTGCCGGTCTTTTCGAATTTCGGCTTCGGTTACGCGAAATTCGTCGGCCCGACGGGCGGCTATCTCGCGGGCTTCCTCATCGCCGCCGCCGTCATGGGCTTCCTTGCCGATCGCGGCCTGACGCGTGGCTGGGCGGGCATGATCGCCGTGCTCCTCGTCGGTGAAGTCATCGTTTTCGCGCTCGGCTTCGGCTGGCTCTCGCAACTGATCGGCGCCGAAAAGGCCTGGCTCGGCGGCGTCGTGCCCTTCCTTCTCGGCGATCTGGTCAAGCTCGCCATCGTCGCTCTGATCGCCAGGGGCGTGCTCAAGGGCGCGGCCCATTTCGCCCGTCTCTGATCGTCGGCGTCCGCGATCCAATGCCATGCCCGCGCCGTCCCGCGCGGGCATTTTCTTGCATCCATACCCAAATCCGGTCCGCACGATTTCCGCCGATGCCGCGTGCTTCCTGTGGAAAAGAGTTTGATTTTCGTCTAGTCTCGCTTCGGTTGACACGTGAGGGTGGGCGGAATGCGACATAGCGATCCTGAGGGCCTGTATCGCGCCCTGGGAGTTTCGCCCGCCGCGAACACCGACGAGATCAAGAACGCCTATCGCCGGCTCGCCAAGGAGACGCATCCGGATACCGGCAGCGGCGCCTCCGATTTCCAGTTCCACAAGATTTACAATGCCTACAAGATCCTCTCCGACAATGCGGCGCGGGCGCGGTACGACCGCCGCTTCACGCTGGAGGATGCCGAACATTCCTGGCTCGGCATCCATCCGGTCGAATGCTCCCGCTGCGGCAAGGTCACGGCGCAGCCGCGCGTCCTGACATTCGAGCGGATCTACAGCCTGCTGGTCTTCTCCTTCCGGCGGCCGGTGACGGGAATATTCTGCACCCGTTGCGCCCAGACCGTGGCGGTGCGGGCATCCTTCAGCACGTCGATCTTCGGCTGGTGGGCGGTGCCCTCCGCGCCCTTCCTGACGCTTCGGGCGATCGCGCGCAATGCGATGGGCGGAGTCCGCGACGAGGAGGAGGAGCAGGAGCTTCTCTGGCGCAACAGCCGCGCTTTCGCCGCCCAGGGCAACCGCAAGCTCGGCTATGCGCTGGCGACCAAGCTCACCGAGGCCGCCGATCCCGATATCGCCGAAGGCGCGCGCGAACTCGTCCACGACATGGAAACGCGCGGCGCCAACCCCAGGAAGATCAGGCTCAAGGATCCGTGGCGAATCAAGCCGCTCGCCGCCATGATCCACCTGACGCTTGCCGCCGTCCTGCCGGTCGGCATCGGTGGCGTTGTCCTTCAGGCCATGAAGACCGTGTCGGAGCCGGCGGCCGGGACGCGCGAACTGGCAAGCCCGGTGCCTCCCGTGGAGACCACCGCGACCATCCATGACGAATTCGAGACGACGGCGACGGCGGCGCGCCGTTGCTGGAAGGAGCCCGAGAACGGCGAAGTCCTCTACCGCATCAATCCCAGGGTCGCGCCGGGCCATGAGATCGCCATTCTCAACAACACCAGGAGCGCGGCCATCGTTAAGGTCCGCAGCGCCTTCTCCAAACGGCTGATCGCGGCGGTCTACATGTATCCGCATGCCAGCGCCGCGCTGGGCGGCATCCCCGACGGCTACTACATGCTGCAATATGCCTTCGGCAGCACGCTCACGGGGGACTGCCTGTCCTTCGTCGAGACGAAGGTGGCCTGGCAGTTTCCCGGCACGGAGAACCTGCGCTCGATCGCGACCGGCGAAGGGCCGCGCAGCCTGCAATATTCCCTGATCGCCGAGCCGGCGGCGACCCAAGCCGCCGAGGTACCGCCGCTGATCTTCTCGCAGAATTAGAACATGCGCCGGGATGGTTCGAGGCGGGGATGCCGGTCAGGCCCATTCCGGCCCGGCATCGGAATAGGCGAGGATCCGGTCCTGCGGGATTTCGAGATTGGCCGCCTGCTCGCGGTCCATGCCGGCAAGCTTGAAAATGCAGCGGATCACGCCGCCATGGCAGACCGCCACAGTCGGCCGGTCCAGCGACTTGAGCCAGGAACCGACGCGCCAGGAGAGAATCTCGTAGCTCTCGGCGAGATCGCCGGGCGGCAGGAAATCCCATTTCCTGATCCGTCTTTCGCGATGCCGCTCCCGATCGAGCGCCTTGATCTCCCGGCCGGTATAGCCCTCCCAGTCGCCGAAGCAGATTTCCTTGAGCCGTTCGTCGATGCGGTAGGGACGGGCGGGCAGGCCGGCGGCGGTCCGCGCCAGTTCCATCGTCTCGCGGGCCCGGCCGAGCGGGCTCGACACGAAGTCGTGGCCGTCGAGGTCGCCGGCCAGCGCCTTCAGGCGCAGCCCGTTGCCTTGGGCCTGCGCCCGGCCCGTATCGTTGAGGGGGATATCCTTTTGTCCCTGAAGCCGCCACTCGGCATTCCAGTCGGTCTGCCCGTGACGGATGATATAGTGAATCACGGGCATGACGGCACTCGGATGGGGGTCACTCCTTGACGACGGAGATATCCGGCGCATCGACCGCCTTCATGCCGACGACATGATAGCCGCTGTCGGCGTGATGGGTCTCGCCCGTCACCGAGCGGGAGAGATCGGAGAGCATGTAGAGCCCGACATCGCCCACCTCCTCGATGGTGACGGTGCGGCGTAGCGGCGCGTTGTATTCGTTCCATTTCAGGATATAGCGGAAGTCGCCGATGCC
>JAGRLJ010000067.1 GCA_020441805.1 Rhizobiaceae bacterium | reverse complement strand
GCCTGCTGGCCGAAAACACCTATCGCATGAATTTCCATGGAATCACCGCCGGCCGCTGGCTGTCGGACAAGCTGTCTCGCGACTTCGGCATGGCGGCGGATTTCTTCCCCTTCGGATGCGACACCGGCCGGTATCGGCGGGATGCGGGCTCGGTCCGATCCGGCGTTGCCTTCTACGCCCGTCTCGGGACGCCCCGACGCGGCGTGGAGCTCGGTCTCCTCGCGTTGGAGCTCTTTTCGAGGCGGCATCCCGAGGTGGATTTGCATCTCTTCGGGGAGGACCTCGGCAGGCTTCCCTTCCGCCATATCGCTCACGGGCCGACGGTGCCGGCGCGCCTCAACGAAATCTACAACCGATGCGCGGCCGGCCTCTGCCTCTCGCTGACGAACGTCTCGCTCGTTCCCTATGAAATGCTCGCCTGCGGCTGCATTCCGGTCGTCAACGACGCGCCGCATAACCGGATGGTGCTCGACAACCCCTATGTCCAGTACGCTGCCGCGACGCCGCATGCGCTGGTCGCGGCCCTCGAGGCCGTCCTCTGCCGGCCTGACCTCGATACGGTGTCGGCAAACGGCGCCGCGAGCGTGGGTTCCGTTTCCTGGGAAAGCGCCGGGTCGGCCGTCGCCGCCATTCTGCGGCGGGCATTGCGCGCTCCCGCCGCCGATGAAGCCCGGCCGCCCGGCCGCAGCCAGCCGACCCGGACGGCGACCGGGTCATGATCCATGTGCGACCGTCGGAACTGGGGATACTGGGCCGGATATCGGCGCGCCGCGCGGGCGGGCGGATCCGCGAGCCCCGCGCCCTGAAGGGGACCGTGCCGGTCAGCGTGGTCATTCCCTGCTACAATTATGGCCGGTTTCTCCGGCAATGCCTCGACAGTGTCCTGTGCGGCCAGCCCGGCGTCGCGGTCGAGGCCATCATCGTCGACGACAGGTCGACCGACGACAGCCTTGCTATCGCCCGGACATTGGCACGGGAACGTGCCAATGTCCGGGTCATCGCCAACGACGTGAATCTCGGACATATAAGAACCTATAATCGCGGCCTTGACGCCGCGACCGCTCCCTATGTCCTTCTGATCTCCGCCGACGATCTCGTGACCCCCGGCGCGTTGACGCGCGCTGTCGAGCTGCTCGAAGCGGAGCGATCCGTGGGCATGGTCTATGGCCGGGCGGTGGATTTCCGGGGCGATCCGCCTCCCGCCCGTAGGGGTGCGCCCTCCTGGATCGTCTGGCGCGGCATCGACTGGCTGCGTCATCGCTGCCTGTCCGGCTACAATGTAATTGCCTCTCCCGAGGTCGTGATGCGGACGTCGGTGCTCAGGGAGACCGGCGGATATCGCGCCGATCTCCCGCATGCCGGCGATTTCGAGATGTGGCTGCGCACCGCGGCCATATCCGATGTGGCGTTCCTCGCCGGGGTCGACCAGGCCTATCATCGCAACCATGGCCGCAACATGAACCGGACGATATTCCGGTCGGGATCGGAAACGGGCCAGCTCATCGACCTGAAGCAGCGATGGCAATCGTTCGAGGCCGTCTTCGATGGCGTCGGGCGCAGTCTCGCCGATGGCGCGCGATTACGCGAGACCGCGCGCAGGACCATGACGCGCCATGCTCTCGAACATATCAATTACGCCTATGCCCGAGGTTTCAGGGACTTTCCCTCCGAGGACTTCGAGGCTTTCGCGAGGGAGATCGATCCGCTGATGGGAGAAAGCCGGATGGGACGGAGCCTGGCGAGGCGAAAACGGCTCGGCATGGTGCCGTTGCCGCTGCATCCGCTCTGGGCGATCCCCGCCCTGCATTGGCGGCTCAAGGAAGTCGTCCGGCGCTGGCGCCGGGCGAGAATCGGTGTGTGAGGCGAGGACGCGTCGGGCATCCCCCTACCGCCTTCGGAGGATTGCCGATGGGAGGGCATAGCCGAATGCATCGGGCGATGGTCCAACGGTCGTCTCCTCCCCGGCCCGGGAATATGAAACCATCGCCCTCCAGAGACAGGAGCGCCGACGAATGCCGTCCTATCAGCGCAGCAGCCTCGATGCCGGCCGTCTCCGGCCCCAGGCCCCGGCCTCGATCGGGCACGGGCGGGCGATGGCGCCGCGGCGGGCGGCGGGCGGGCGGGCGCCTTCGGAAGCGCGCGTCACGGACACCGCCGCCGTTCCCGCCGAGCGGCTGCCCCTGCCCGTCTTCCTCTTTCTCGTCGCCCTCGTCGTTCCCTGGATCCTTAATGTCGGATCGCTGCGGCTGTCGCCCTATCGCCTCGTCCTGATCGTGATGTT
>JAGRLJ010000411.1 GCA_020441805.1 Rhizobiaceae bacterium | reverse complement strand
TTCATGATCATCGCCTGGTGCATCTTCATGCTGCTCAAGGTGGTGACCCGCGTGATGCCGAAGAAGGAAGAGGAGGCGGCGCCGGCGGGTCCGTCCGAGGAAGTGCTGCTGCTTCGCGAGATCCGCGATTCGCTCCGGAACCGTTGAGGCGCCTCGGATCCGCATCCGTCCGGAAGCCGTCGGGGTTTTCGGGCGATGCTGCGACGCTCAGCCAGCGTGCCGACGGCCGAATTCGGCATCGAGCGCGCGCTTGACATCGTCCTTCAGCGCCGCCGAATTCTCCAGCACCTCGGCGGCCTTCATGAAATCGAGCACCTTGAAGCGGCCGACCTCGGGCGCGAGAAAGATATGCGGGCGGTGCGCCTTGACCTTCATGGCGATGATCGACTGCATCATGAGCTGGCTCGCCCCGAACAGGCTGTCGATCCGGGTGGGAACGACCCCGGGGTCGCCGGACGGCCAGCCGACGACATCGATGCCGACGACGATGTCGGCCTTGTCGAACAGATATTCAAACGGGACCGGGTTGAAGATGCCGCCGTCGATCATCACCCGGCCGTTGATCCGCACGGGCATGAAGATCGCCGGTATCGCGGCCGAGGCGGCGAGCGCCTGGAAGAGGTCGCCGTCGCCGATCAGGAGCTCGCAATTGCCGTAATAGTCCGTGGCCGTGACATGGAGCGGAATGCCGAGGTCGCGGAAATCCGCCGGCAGCGCCCCGGGCAGAAAGGCGTGCAGGATCCGCTCGAGATTGTACTGGCCGATGCGGAAACCGTTGCTCACCATGTCGCTCAGCGTCGTCGGCCGCAGCGACCAGATGCGGTTCATCACCTCGCGCGGCCGGCCCACGGTGGAGAGCGTGAAGTCCCGGATATCCGAGCCGCGCATGCCGGCCGCCATGCCGGCGCCCATGATCGCGCCGATCGACGAGCCGGTGATCGCCACCGGCCTGATGCCGAGCTCGTCGAGCGCCTCGATGACGTGGATATGGGCGAGCCCGCGCGCGCCGCCGCCGCCGAGGGCCACCGCCACGGTGGGCGAAGCGGATGTCGGGCTTTCGGTCATGGTTTCGTCCGGTTGCAAGGCGCGCCAGAGCGCATTTCAGGGCGCATAGCGGTAGAAATGCATCTTGGTGTCGCCAAAAATGCGGGTCTCCAGCGGAAGATAGGGGACGCCGACGGCGGGATCAATATCGGCGCGTTCCTCAAGGATCGCGAGCGCCCCGGGCGCCAGCCAGCCGTGCCGGTGGCATTGCGCGAGAGCGGCTTCCCCCAGACCCCTGCCATAGGGCGGATCGGCGAAGAGGACGTTGAAGGGCGGCATCGTGCCGGGTGCGCCGGGATCGGTCGCGTCGCGCCGGAAGATCTTCGCGCGGCCTTGCAGGCCGAGCGTTTCGATATTGGTGCGGAGCAGGCCGCGTCCTTCGACGGACGTTTCCACGAAGAGCGCCTGCGCCGCGCCGCGCGACAGCGCCTCGAGCCCCACCGCGCCGGTGCCGGCGAAAAGGTCGATCACCCGCGTGCCGGAGAGCGCTTCCGGATAGGCATGGGCCAGGATGTTGAACAGGCTCTCGCGCGTCCGATCGGTGGTCGGCCGGATGTCGCCCGATTTCGGCGTGGCGAGCGCGCGCCCGCGGAATTCACCGCCGACGATCCGCACCGCGTCCCGGTCCCTTGCCCGCGCCGCGTGGGCCTTTCGGCGGGCCTTTGCGCGGCCCGTCGCCGCGCGGCTTGTCCGGGCGTGCCGCCGACGGCCGCGAACGCGGCTTGTCCCCCGAAGCGGCGCGCGGCTTGCGGTCCGGCCAGGCTTCGCCGCCGGCGCGCTCGCCGCGTTCCTGCCTGTCGCGCGCGGGTTTTGCGGAAGATCGCGCCGGGCGCTCGGCTCTCGTCTTGCGGCCGGCAGGTTCGGACGCCTCGGCGCCTTCCGTCTTGAGCCGCAGGACGCGGCGTTTCGAGCTTGTTTCGGCGGCTATCTCGGTGGATTTTGCCTTCTTGGGCGCCACTGGCCGGGCGCCGGGCGCCATCCAGACATTGGCGGTCCGGCTGGTGCCCAGCGGCGGTCGCTTCGGTTTCCTGTCGTCGCCGTCGCGAGGACTCCGGCTCTTTCCGTCGCGTCCCCTTTCGTCGCGTGCCCTGTCGCCCCGATCTCCGTCGCGATCGCGCGAGAAGCCCCGCTCGGGCTTCTTGGTGTCGATGCGGGCGAGATCGCGTTCGCGGCGCTCCTCGCGGCTTTCCCGGCGCGGGCGTGCCGACCAGTCCTCGGCGGCCTCTTCCTTCTCGGGCTTGGCGGCGGTGTGGATCGGCGCCTCGAAATTGGCATTGGCCTCCTCGATGAGACGCGGGCCAAGCTGCTCGCGCAGCGTCCGGCTCTTGACCTCGACGACCTGGCCTTCCTCCAGTTCGCCGAGCTGGAACGGTCCGTAGGAAATGCGGATCAGGCGGTTGACGTCGAGGCCGAGCGCGCCGAGCACGTTCTTGATCTCGCGGTTCTTGCCCTCGCGCAGCCCCATCGTGATCCAGACATTGTGGCCCTGCTCGCGGTCCAGCGTCGCCTCGATCGCGCCGTAGAGCACGCCCTCGACGGCGATGCCCTCGCGCAGCGCGTCGAGCCGCGCCTGGTCGATCGAGCCGTGGGCGCGGACGCGATAGCGCCGGAGCCAGCCGGTCGAGGGCAGTTCCAGCATCCGCGCAAGCCCGCCGTCATTGGTGAGCAGCAGGAGCCCTTCGGTGTTGATGTCGAGCCGGCCGACGGAGATCACCCGCGGCAGGTCCTCGGGCAGGTTGTCGAAAACCGTCGGCCGTCCTTCCGGATCGTGGTTCGTCGTCACGAGGCCGGCGGGCTTGTAATAGATCCAGAGCCTTGTGCGCTCGATCGCGCCGATCACCTGGCCGTCGACCTCGATCCGGTCCTCGGGCATGACGTTGACGGCGGGGCTGTCAAGCACCTTGCCGTTCAGGCTGACCCGGCCTTCCAGGATCATGCGTTCGCAATCGCGGCGCGAGGCGACGCCCGCCCGCGCCATGATCTTGGATATGCGCTCGCCCTCGCCGGTCACGGCGAGATGCTTGGGATTGGCCACCGGCATGGCCTTGGCTTTGGCCGGTCCGGGCTTGCGCGGGCCTTCCTTGCGGAAGGGTCTGTCGGCGCGTCCGGGCTTGCCGCCCGCTCCGCCGGGCCTGCGCGGGCCGCCGGGTTTCCTCGTGTCTTTCATTGCATTTGCCTTTTGTTTGTCCGTCTCCTATCAGGACAAAGGTTTCGGGTTAAGAGGGAAAAGCCGTGTGACGCCTGCAAATCGCTTCATGCAGATCGCATTCGCGGAGGCGAGGGCCGCGGGCGCGCGGGGCGAAGTGCCGATCGGCGCCGTCGTGGTGAAGGCCGGCGAGGTGATCGGCCGCGCCGGTAACCGGACCCGCGAACTCAACGACATTACCGCCCATGCCGAGATCGGCGCGATCCGCGCCGCCGCCGCGCGCCTCGGCGACGAACGGCTGGTCGATGCCGATCTCTATGTCACGCTCGAACCCTGCACCATGTGCGCGGCGGCGATCTCCTTCGCCCGCATCCGCAGGCTCTATTACGGTGCGGCCGATCCCAAGGGCGGCGCGGTGGAAAGCGGCGTCCGCTTCTATGCCGCGCCGACATGCCACCATGTGCCGGAGGTCTATGCCGGAATCGGGGAAACCGAGGCCGGCGACATGCTGCGGGAATTCTTCCGCGACCGGCGTCCGTAACTATGCGCCGGCCTTACGCGGCCGTCGCGCTCTTGTCGTGCGCCTCGTCGAGAACGACACGATTGCGGCCGCCGCGCTTGGCGCGATAGAGCCGCCGGTCGGCGTCGCCCATCGACTGATGCGTGCTGAACCCCTCGCCCAGGCAAACGCCGCCGATACTGACCGAGATCGGAACCCGGCCTGTCTCGCGGCGGATCTCCGTCGTTTCCGCCTTGCGCCGAATGGTCTCGGCGA
>JAGRLJ010000410.1 GCA_020441805.1 Rhizobiaceae bacterium | reverse complement strand
CGCCAAGGCTTGACTCGTTTCTCGACGGTTGAATAGTTGCCGGCAACGCAGATCGGAGACCTTACCATGAAATCGAGACAGTTCGGCCGCACGCCCTGGGCGGTGTCGGAAATCGGCTTCGGCGCCTGGGCTATCGGCGGCGCCTGGGGCGACGTCAGCGAGCGGGACGCGAAAGGCGCCGTCCATGCGGCGCTCGACGCCGGCATGACCTTCATCGACACCGCCGACGTCTATGGCGACGGCCGCTCCGAACGCATCATCCGCGACGTATTGAACGAGCGCGGCGCTGCTCGCCCGATGGTCGCCACCAAGGCCGGCCGCCGGCTGCCGAAGCAGGTTGTCGGGGGCTATACGCGCGAAAACCTCGATAACTGGATCGACCGCTCACGCGCCAATCTCGGCGTCGACACGCTCGATCTCGTCCAGTTGCACTGTCCGCCCTGGGAACTCTATTACCGCCCCGATATCTTCGAGATACTGGAAAGCCTCGTGGCGAAGGGCAGGATCCGCCACTATGGCGTCTCGGTCGAGAAGGTCGAGGAAGGCCTGAAGGCGATCGAATATCCCAATGTCGTCTCGGTCCAGATCATCTACAACATCTTCCGCCAGCGCCCGGCCGATCTCTTCTTCCGCGAGGCGCGGGCGAAGAATGTCGCCGTCATCGTCCGCGTCCCGCTCTCCTCGGGCATGCTGACCGGCAAGATGACGGCCAAGACCGCCTTCGCCGACGACGACCATCGGCTCTTCAACCGCAACGGCGAGGCCTTCGACATGGGCGAGACCTTCTCCGGCGTGCCCTACGATGTCGGCCTCGAGGCCGTCGAGCTGCTTCGCCCGCTCGCGCCCGGCGGCGCCACCATGGCGCAGTTCGCTCTGCGCTGGATCCTGATGCAGGAAGCCGTCACCGTCATCATACCGGGCGCGCGGAACAGCGAGCAGGCCGGGCAGAACGCCGCCGCGTCGGCGCTCGCGCCCCTCCCCGCCGATATCATGACGGAGGTCCGGAGGGTGTACGAAGAGAAGATCAAGCCGCATGTACATCAGCGGTGGTAGGTCGCCGCTTTGCCGCTGGCCTTGTCCCCCCCGCTCATGTAGCGTGCCGGTGTCGCGCGCGCTCCGCCTCGCCCCGCCACTGGCGGGGGAGTGCAGGAAGCCGCCAGCCAACCCGTACAGGAGATCACCATGGGTATTTTCAGCTCCATCAAGGACAAGCTCTTCGGCAAGAAGGCCGCGCCTGACGCCGCCGCGCCGACGGAAACCGCCGCGGTCACGGAAGCCACGACCCCGGTATCCGCCGACCTCGCGCCGAAGAAGACCGGCGCATTGACCGGCGACGGCGGCCCGGCGGGCGCCAAGGCCGTGGCCTCCGCCACCCAGCCCGCGGCGACCGCATCGGCGCCGGCCGCAACGGTCGACGTCGCCGCCATCCTCGACGCCGCCGTCAAGGCCAACGGCCAGAAGCTCGACTGGAAGCGCTCCATCGTCGACCTGATGAAGGCACTCGACCTCGATTCGAGCCTCGCCGCCCGCAAGGAGCTGGCCGACGAGCTGAACTATACCGGCGACAAGAACGATTCCGCCACGATGAATGTCTGGCTGCACAAGGCGCTGATGAAGGCGCTCGCCGAGAATGGCGGCAAGGTGCCCGCCGAACTGCTCGACTGAAGCCTTCCGGCATCGTCCGGCGCATGAACCGGGGATATATGGGCCGCAGCCTTTCAGGATTGCGGCCCTTCCTTTCAGTCGGGCGCGCGATCGCCGCGAAGCCGTGCTAACCTGCCCTCTCCCGACAACGGTCACCGAGGATCCGCATGGCCTATGAACTCTTCTACTGGAACGGCATCCAGGGCCGCGGCGAGTTCGTTCGACTGGCGCTCGAGGATGCCGGCGCCGCCTATATCGACGTCACGCGCGCGCCGGATCGCGGAACCGGCGAGATGATCGGTCTCATGGAAAGCGCGACCGAGCCCCGTATCCCCCTCGCACCGCCCTTCCTCCGGGATGGCGACCTCCTCGTGTCGCATGTGGCCAACATCCTCCTCTATCTCGGCCCGAGGCTCGGCCTCGCACCCAGGGAAGCGGCGCTCGGCTGGTTCGCTCACGGCCTGCAACTCACCGTCACCGATTTCGCCGCCGAGGTGCACGACACGCATCACCCGATCGCGACCTCGAAATACTACGAGGAGCAGAAAGCCGAGGCCGGGGCGCGCGCCGCCGAATTCATCGACAACCGGATCCCGAAATTTCTCGGCTATTTCGAACGCGTGCTGCAACGCAATCCGGCCGGCGGCGGCCATATGGTCGGCGACGGCGTCACCTATGTGGACCTCTCACTGTTCCAGGTGATCGAGGGACTCTCCTATGCCTTCCCGAAAGCCATGCGACGCTATGCCGGCCGCTATCCCGGCCTCGTGGCGCTTCACGACCGGGTCAAGGCCCGGCCGAACATCGCCGCCTATCTCGCCTCGCCGCGCCGGCTGGCCTTCAATGAAAACGGCATTTTCCGCCACTATCCCGAACTCGACATCGAGCCCGGAACGGGAACGGCGTCATGACCGGCGAAGATCGGGCCGTCCTTGTCCGAATCACCGGCCGCGTGCAAGGCGTCGGCTTCCGCGACTGGACCCGCCGCGAGGCCGTGACGCTCGGCCTGACGGGATGGGTTCGCAACGAATCGGACGGCAGCGTCCGCGCCCTGCTCGCCGGCCCGGAAAACGCGGTCGCCGCGATGATCGAGCGCCTGTGGAACGGGCCGGCTTTCGCATCGGTGTCCGACGTCAGGACCGACGCCGCCGATATCGCCGGAATACCGGCCGGTTTCAACATCGTCTCGCGGTGAAGCGACCCTCACGCCGGTTAGCCTCACTGGCCAGCAGGCCGGAAGAGAGCGAACCGGCACGACTTCAATTCGCTCCTACTGGACATCACATAAAGATATCTTTATATCTTTCTCTCAAATCAATCCGAGGATGACCCATGTCCGCCAATCCGCTCTCCGATCTCCTTGCCGAAAAGACGGTCCTCGTCGCCGACGGCGCCACCGGCACGTCGCTCTTTGCGATGGGCCTCGAAGCCGGAGAGGCGCCGGAACTCTGGAACGAGGCCAGGCCCGACAACATCACCAAGCTGCATCAGGATTTCGTCGATGCGGGCGCCGATATCATCCTCACCAATTCCTTCGGCGGCACGCGTCACCGGCTCAAGCTGCATCATGCGCAGGATCGCGTCCATGAACTCAACGCCAGGGCCGCGGCGATCGCCCGCGCGGTGGCGGACAAGGCGCCGCGCAAGGTCATCGTCGCCGGCTCCGTCGGCCCGACCGGCGAACTGCTCCAGCCGCTCGGCGCACTCACCTACGGCGACGCGGTCGCGGCTTTCGCCGAGCAGATCGAGGGGCTGAAGGCGGGCGGCGCCGATGTCGCCTGGATCGAGACCATGTCCTCGCCGGAGGAGATCCGCGCCGCCGCGGAAGCCGCCGCCAAGGTCGGCATGCCCTATGTCTATACCGGCTCCTTCGACACCGCCGGCAAGACCATGATGGGCCTGGCGCCCAGGGACATACACGGCGTCGCGCCCGATATCGGCGAAGGTCCCGTCGCGGTCGGCGCCAATTGCGGCGTCGGCGCCTCCGACATCCTCGCCACCCTGCTCTCCATGTCCGAGGCGAAGCCGGAGGCGACCATCGTCGTCAAGGGCAATTGCGGCATTCCCGAATTCCGTGGCGAGAAAATCCACTATTCGGGCACTCCGCCGCTGATGGCCGAATATGCCCGTCTCGCCATCGATGCCGGCGCGCGCATCGTCGGCGGCTGCTGCGGCACGTCCTGCGAGCACCTCTCCGCGATCCGCCAGGCCGTCGACAGCCATGTTCCCCGATCGCGCCCGACGCTCGAAACCATCGTCGAGAAGATCGGCCCGCTGCGCAACAAGACCGCCGAGGAACAGGCCGCGCCGCGCGAGCGCCGCGGACGCAGCCGGGGCTGAGCGATACACGCCTTCCGCCCGGGTTGCGAAGACCGGAAAATCGGGTTAGGCGAGATGTTCCGCATGATCCGAACGGTGCCTTCGATGACCACGCTCCCCTTCCCCGACCGCGAAGCGGTCGCCGACCGCCTGACGGCCTTTACCGAGGCCGACCGGTCCTTCCTGCTGTTGCTCATGGAAAACGCGGCCCAGGATGAAAACCTGCTCGACGGGCTGCTGCTCTGGCTGGATCAGGCCTCCGGCGCCCGGATTCTCAATTCGCTCAAGCTCGGCCGGACGGGAGAATGGATCGGCGCATCCGCTCCGGCGCGGTTGCAGATCAGGCTCGCCGAAATCGCCCGCTCTTCCCAGCATCCGGCCTATCGCGCCTTTCGCGAGGGGCTGGACAAGGCCGGCGGGCTCGACAAGGCTTTTCCTGGAGCCTGAAACGGCAGGCCCTCCCCCCGCGAGGGCCGGGGAGAGGGCAGGAAAGACGAGTAATGAGCGAGGCTCGGTTGGAACGGGGTTACTCGCCCTTCAGACTTTTGGCCAGTTCGACCATCTTGAGAAACTCGGCGCGATAGCCGAAGCGATCATCGCCCTTGGCGCCGAGGCCGAGCGCGGCGATCGAGTCCCATGAATAGCCCGACACTTCGCTCTCCCGCTTCAGCTTCTGGGCGAAGGCGGCGACGGCGACCGAGAAGCGGACATCCTGCGCGGCGGCATCGACGGTGGCTTTCGCCTCCGATGCCTCGACCGGCATGGTGATGAGCGTCGACTTGTCCTCGTCCGGTTTCTTGTAGCGGATCTTGACGAAGGCGAGCTCTCCGGATGTAGCCGCCGCGGCATCGGTTATGGTTTCGGCCGGCCTCGCCTTGTCGGCGTAGCGCAGGTCGTCATTGAGCACCGCCGGGCTGCCGACCGGCGTCACCTCGTAGATCGC
>JAGRLJ010000409.1 GCA_020441805.1 Rhizobiaceae bacterium | reverse complement strand
CGCCCTTCGGCACGAAGACGAAGGAACCGTCGGTGAAGACCGCCGTGTTCAGCGTCGCGTAGAAATTATCGGTGACCGGAACGACCGAGCCGAGATATTTCCGGACGAGATCGGGATGTTCGCGCAGCGCCTCGGAGATCGACATGAAGATCACGCCGGCCTTCCTGAGCTCTTCCTTGAAGGTCGTCACCACCGAAACGGAATCGAAGACGGCATCGACCGCGATCTTCGAGGATGTGACCCCGGCGAGAATTTCCTGCTCCCTGAGCGGAATACCGAGCTTCTCATAGGTCTTGAGCAGCTCGGGATCGACCTCGTCGAGCGATTTCGGGCCGGACACGCCCTTGGGCGCGGAGTAGTAGCTGATCGCATTGAAATCGATCTTCGGATAATCGACGCGCGCCCAGGCCGGCTCTTCCATGGTGAGCCAGCGGCGATAGGCGTCGAGGCGCCATTCGAGCATCCATTCGGGCTCGTTCTTCTTGGCGGAAATCTGGCGGATCACATCTTCGGACAGGCCCGGCGCGACCTTGTCGGACTCGATCTCGGTCTCGAAGCCGTATTTGTACTGGTCCACGTCGATGGCGCGAACCTGCTCAATGGTTTCCTGAACCGCAGGCATTCCTGTCTCCAATCTTGCCGGGTCAAGGCCGGCAGCTTGTCGTCACTCGATAGCTTGCGCCATCTTCATATAGGTGCGCCAGAACCGCTTTTCCGTAATTCTGGCAAGCGGAAAATTGCTTTTCCGCAAATTTTCCTAGGCGGCACGGGACGCCGTCAGCCGCCCCGCGATCTTGGCGAAAGCCGCGACCGTCCGCTCGATATCCTCTTCGGTCGTCGTTGTCCCGATCGAAATACGCAATGCGCCCATGCGAGGATCAAGCCCCATCGCTTTCAGCACATGGCTCTCGCCGACCTTGCCCGAGGAACAGGCCGAACCGGCGGAGAGCGCGATCCCTTCGAGATCGAAGGCGATCTGCCCGGTTTCGGACTTGAGCCCGGGCAGGGAGAAGAAGGCCGTATTGGGCAGCCGGCCGACGGCGGCGCCATGCACGGTGAGTTCCGGCGCGGCGAGACGCATCCGCGCCTCGATCGCATCGCGCGCGGTCCGCAGCGCGGCCGCACGTCCGGCAATGTCGTTGGCGGCGATCCCGGCGGCGACGCCGAAGCCGGCGATCGACGCGGCGTTCTCCGTCCCCGAGCGATGACCCTTCTCCTGCCCACCGCCGCGAACGAGCGGCGACGGCATCATGGCCTCGCCGCGCGCGACGAGCGCCCCGGCCCCTTTCGGCCCGCCGATCTTGTGCGAGGAGAGGATAAGGAAGTCGGCATCGAGCGCGGCGATATCGACCGGAATGCGGCCAAGCGCCTGCACGGCATCGACCGCCACCACGCCGCCCACGGCATGGACGAGCTTCGCCGCCTCGGCGGCCGGCTGGATCACGCCGGTCTCGTTATTGGCGAGCATCAGCGCCACCATCGGCAGGCCGCTCGCTGCATCATGGGCGGCAAGAGCGGCCTCGAGTTTCGCCAGATCCACCACGCCGTTGGCGTCGACCGGCAGGACGGATATGTCGGCCGGAGCGAAACGACCACCCTCGAAGACCGCCTTGTGCTCGACGGCGGAGACGAAAAGCCGTCCGATCCTCAGCGGCGCACGACCCATGCGGTAATCCGGCGTGAGCACGAGATTGGCGGCTTCCGTCGCTCCGGAGGTGAAGACGACATCGGCGGGCCTGGCGCCGGCCGCGGCGGCCACCTTGCGGCGCGCCGCCTCGATTTCCGACCGAACCGCCCGCCCCTCGCGATGCACCGAGGACGGATTTCCGTTCATGAGACCGACGCGCAGGAACGCCTCGCGCGCTTCGGGCAGAAGCGGCGCTGTCGCGTTCCAGTCCATATAGATGCGTGCTTTTTCCATCTCGCTTTTCTGGATTGTCGTTCGGCATGCGCCGGAATCGCATTTTTCTTGAAATTCCGGTCCAGCCTGTCTTATGAAGCGTCACGCATGAAAGCGGGCTGCGGCAAAGTGACCGCGCCGCACTTTCGAACGGTTCTAAACTAGCTCTTAGAAAAGCTGACTGGTTTCGTCAAGACTGGTTTGCGGTTGGGAGCCGGTTTTTATGACACGATTATCCTGGAGTAAGAATGCCTGAAGTCATCTTCAACGGTCCGGCCGGCCGGCTGGAAGGCCGCTATCAGCCATCCAAGCAGAAAAGCGCGCCGATCGCCATCATCCTGCATCCGCATCCGCAGTTCGGCGGCAC
>JAGRLJ010000066.1:12020-19015 GCA_020441805.1 Rhizobiaceae bacterium | reverse complement strand
GAATCGGTGGTGTTGACATGCTGCCCGCCAGCGCCGGAGGACCGCATCGTGTCGATGCGGATATCCTCGGGTCGGATATCGACGTCGATGTCCTCGGCCTCGGGCAGCACGGCCACCGTCGCGGCCGAGGTATGGATCCGGCCTTGCGATTCGGTTGCCGGCACGCGCTGGACGCGGTGCACGCCGGATTCGAATTTCAGCTTGGAGAAGACGCCGCGACCGGAAATCTCGGCGACGATTTCCTTGTATCCGCCGGCCTCGCCCTCGCTTTCGGACAAGACCTCGACCTTCCAGCCGTTGGCCGAGGCATAGCGCTCATACATGCGGAACAGGTCGCCGGCGAAAAGCGCGGCCTCGTTGCCGCCGGTGCCGGCGCGGATTTCGAGAATGGCGCTCTTCTCGTCGGCCGCGTCCCTGGGCAGGAGCGCGATGAGAAGCGCGTGCTCCAGGCCCTCGATCGTCTCCTCGAGTTCGGGCAATTCGAGGCTGGCGAGCTCGCGCATCTCCCGGTCGGTGCCCGGATCGGCAAGCAGCGCCCTCAGTCCCGCCAGCTCGTCCCTGGCCTTGAGGTAGCTCGAAATCCGGGCGACGACCGGCTGAAGCTCGGCATATTCGGCGGCGAGCCTGACATAGACGTCGGCGGCGGGGCCTTCCGACATGCGCGCCTCGACCTCCGCCAGACGGCGTTCGAGCTCCTGCATCTTTTCAAGGGGAAGCTGGGCCAATTCGATCTCGGTCTGTCAGAGCGGAATATTGTGGGTTTCGGCGAAGCGCTTGAGCATCTCGCGCATCGGCATGCCCTGGCCGGGGCGATCGAGGGCGTCGTTCATCGCGGCCGACAGCGTATCGACGTCCAGGCCGAGCAGCATGGCCTTGATCGGGCCGATCGAGGCCGGCGACATCGAGACCGCGCGGAAGCCGAGGCCCAGAAGCGCCATGGCCGAGAGCGGCCGGCCCGCCATCTCGCCGCAGAGCGTCACCGGCGTGTTGTTGCGCTCGCCGGCGCGGACGATGTCGCGCAGCAGGCGGAGGAAGGGCCGGCCGAGAATATCGAAGCGCTCGGCGACCTGGGCATTGCCGCGGTCCACGGCCATGGTGAACTGGAAGAGGTCGTTCGAGCCGACCGAGACGAAATCGGCTTCCGCCATCAGTTCGTCGAGCTGCCACATCAGCGCGGGCACTTCCAGCATCGCGCCATATTGCAGCTTCTTCGGCAGGGTGTGGCCGAAGCGGGACAGATGCTGCACCTCCTTCTGGAGCAGCATGCGGGCCTGCCGCAATTCCTCGACCTCGGTCACCATCGGGATCATGACCTTGAGCTCCACGCCCGCCGAGGCCTTGAGCAGCGCCCGGAACTGGGTGCGCAGCAGGGCCGGCCGGTCGAGGGCGAGCCGGACGGCCCGCCAGCCGAGCGCCGGATTCTCCTCCTTGGCCGCCTGGAAATAGGGCACGACCTTGTCGGAGCCGATGTCGAGGGTGCGGAAGGTGACGGGACGTCCGGCCGCCTGCTTGATCACCGAGCGATAGAAGGCCTCCTGCTCCTCGCCCTTCGGCATGGTCGAGGCGATCATGAACTGGAGCTCGGTGCGGAAAAGGCCGATGCCCTCGGCGCCCGACTCGGTCAATTGCGGCAGGTCGACCAGGAGGCCGGCATTCATGTTGAGACTGATGCGCCTGCCGTCCCGCGTCATCGGCTCGACCGAGCGCAGCGCGCGGAACTGCTCCTGCCGGCGCGCGCGGAAGCGGGCCTTTTCCTCATAGGCGCGCTGGACGTCCTGCGCGGGCCGCAGATGCACCTTGCCGTCCTCGCCATCGATGATGACGGCATCGCCCTTCTCGGTGAGCGCCGCCACGCCCTCGGCGTTGCCGACGACGGGGATGCCCATGGCGCGGGCGACGATCACGACATGCGAGGTGACGGCGCCTTCCTCCAGCACCAGTCCGCGAAGGCTCGCGCGCGGATAATCGAGAAGCTCGGCGGCGCCCATGGCGCGGGCTATGACGATCGCGTCGCTCGGGAAGGCATCGGCGGCGGCGTGGGCGCCGAAGCCGGCGAGCTGGCGCAGCAGGCGGTTGGCGAGATCGTCGAAATCGTGCATCCGCTCGCGCAGATAGGGATCGGTGAGCCGCATCATCCGGGCGCGGGTCTCGCTCTGCACGCGCTCCACCGCCGCCTCGGCCGTGAGGCCGTTGCGAATCGCCTCCTCGAGCTTGCGCACCCAGCCGCGGTCATGGGCGAACATCCGGTAGGCCTCGAGGACGGCGCGGTGCTCGCCCTCCATCGATATTTCGCGGCGCGACAGCATGTCGTCGATATGGATGCGAAGCGACCCCAGCGCCTCCGACAGGCGGTTGACCTCGTGGTCGACATCGTCGTTGAGCAGATTGGTCACGACCACGCGGGGATCGTGCAGCACGACATAACCGAGGCCGACGCCTTCCGCATAGGCCTCGCCGGTGACGGTGACGGGGCGGGTGAGGTCGAGTTCCTGGCCGGGCTGGGTGAGCTTCTTGAGCTCGCCGCTCGCCACCATCTCCGCCAGCACCATGGCGACCGTTTCCAGCGCCTCGACCTCGTCGTCGGAATAGTGGCGCTGCGCCCGGTTCTGCACGACGAGGACGCCGAGCGAGCGGCCGGCGCGCAGGATCGGCACGCCGAGGAAGGACTGGAACAGCTCCTCGCCCGTCTCCGGCAGGTAGGCGAAGGCGGGGTGGCTCTGCGCGTCGGAGAGATTGAGCGGCTGGGCGGATGCGGCGATCGTGCCGACAAGACCCTCGCCCATCTTCAGCTGGGCGAGGTGGACCGATTCCTTGTTGAGGCCTTCGGTTGCATAGAGCTCAAGGACGCCGTCGGCGCGCAGTACATAGACCGAACAGACTTCCGCAACCATGTTGCGGGCGATCTGGAGCACGATACGGTCGAGCCGCTCCTGCGGCTCCAGCGGCTCGGCGGTGAGTTCCCTCAGCCGCCGAAGCAGGATGCGCGGGCCGGCAGCAAGGTCTCTGATCACCTGGGCGCTCTCCTACTCTCGGTTTCGATCACGGAGAGCCGGCACCACAGATCGAATCACATCCCCTGATAGCCGAGCCCTCCTGGTAATAGTTACTTCTTATCCAGTCCGTAGGCGGAATGCAAAGTGCGAACCGCCAGTTCTCCATAGGCGCCGTCGATCAAGATTGAAATCTTGATTTCAGACGTCGTGATCGCCCGGATGTTGATCCCCTTGGCGGCGAGCGCCGCGAAGGCCTGGGCGGCGACGCCGGCATGGCTGCGCNATGCCGATGACCGAGACCTTGACCAGGCCGGATTCGGACTGGATCACGTCGAAGCCGACCTTTTCCTTTTCCTTGCCGAGGACGACGAGCGCCTTGTCGAGATCGCCGGTCGGCACCGTGAAGGTCATGTCGGTGCGGGAGCCGTCTTCCGAAATGTTCTGCACGATCATGTCGACATTGATATGGGCCTCGGCGAGCGGGCCGAAGATCGCGGCGGACACGCCGGGCCGGTCGGCGACGCGGCGCAGCGATATCTGTGCTTCATCCTTGGCGAAGGCAATGCCGGTTACGACTTCCTGTTCCACGACTTCTTCCTCATCACAAATCAGCGTACCGGGCGGATTGTCGAAATCACCCATGCCCGGCGCATCGGGATCCTCGAACGACGAGCGCACGAAGGTGCGGACCTTGAACACCATGGCGAGCTCGACGGAGCGCACTTGCAGCACCTTGGAGCCCAGCGAGGCCATTTCCAGCATTTCCTCGAAGGCAACCTTCCTGAGGCGGCGCGCCTTGGGCTCGATGCGGGGATCGGTCGTGTAGACGCCGTCGACATCGGTATAGATATCGCAGCGGTCGGCCTTCAGCGCGGCGGCGAGCGCCACGGCGGAAGTATCGGAACCGCCCCGGCCCAGCGTCGCGATGCGGTTGTCCGGGCCGAGGCCCTGGAAACCGGCGACGACGGCCACCTGGCCCTCGCCCATGCGGCGGACGATGTCGGCGCCCTCGATATCGAGGATGCGGGCGGCGCCGTGGGCATTGTCGGTCCGGATCGGGATCTGCCAGCCCTGCCAGGACCGGGCATTGACGCCCATCGACTGTAGCGCGATGGCGAGAAGGCCGGACGTCACCTGCTCGCCCGAGGCGACCACGGCGTCATATTCGCGGGCATCGTAGAAGGGCGAGCCGGCGCCGGTGGCCTTCGGCATGCCCTGCACCCAGCCGACCAGCTCGTTGGTCTTGCCCGACATGGCGGAGACCACGACCGCGACCTCGTGGCCGGCATCGACTTCGCGTTTCACATGGCGGGCAACGTTATGAATGCGGTCGAGATCGGCGACGGAGGTTCCGCCGAATTTCATTACGATGCGTGCCATGCCCTCTTCGCTTCCGGTCCCTGACGCGGCCGGGTCGGGCCGCGCATCTTGCTTTATCCCCCGGGGCCTCCGGCGGATTTCGGCGGTCTCTTAACGGAAGCGGTGCCGAGATTCAATGGGGCGACGGCGCCCGATCGGTCGAAGCGGCGCGCTATCGCAGCGAAGCGACGATCCGCCGCCGCAGGCAGCGGAGAATATCCTCGGGACAGCCCGGGTCCTCGACGAAGAACCAGAGCTCGCCGAAGGGGTTGGCGATCGAGAAGCGCCAGCCCAGGCACTGGAACCACATGCGCCACTGGAATCCGCCCCGCGAAAGCTGGCAGACGCGGATGCCGCCCGCCGTTTCGAGCCGCGCGCGCACCTCGTCGGGCCGGCAGGTTTCCCGCAGGGTCAGGAAGTGTCGGGTGCCGTCCCGCATGATGACGTTCATGATCTGCGCCGTGGCGGGCATGGCCGTCCTCAATTGACGATCGGGCCGGAGCCGTCGACACAGGCGACCGAGGCGAATGCCTCGACGGTCCCGGGCTGCACGGTCAGGGCCGCGTCGCTCATGAGGCCGCAGCGTTCCTCCGCCCGCACCTGGTTGGCCGCGACCAGCCCCAGCGCGCCGACCATGATTCCGATGATGTAAAGCCGCATCCGAAGCCCCTGATATGCCCGTTGAAACGCAGCACGCTCCAAGAGGATACGGGGGAGGCGGGAGGATTATTCGGTGCGGGAAAGCCGCCCGCCGGCATGGAGGATGCGCGCGAAGGCATCGTCGACAGGAATTGCTCTCGCCGGATCGGCCGCCTGTCGATCCAGGGCCGGTTTTGCCTCCTGAATCAGCGGGCCGTCTCCATTACGCTCCTCGTACGGGCGATAAGCTCTGCCGGAAGCGTTCTTTCGACACGGGCATGTTCGGATCTCCCTGTCGCAGACTTGTCAGGAACGTGGCGATCCGCAATGCAAGGCTCAAACCCCCTCGCCGACCGCCGCCTTGATCAGCGCCTTGGCGTCGTCGCTTTCCCAGGCGGCGGGGCCGGAGAGCGCGCCCAGCATGCAGCCCTTGCCATCCACTAGCACGCTGACCGGCAGGCCGATCGTCAGGCCCGCCTTCTTGAGCTGGTTGAAGCTCGACAGCGTCGCGTCGTGATGCAGCGGAAGCGCGTCGATCTTCTCCTCGGCGAGGAAATCCCTGGGCTTTTCGGCGTCGCCGGTATCGAGATTGATCGCCGTCACCTGAAACCTGTCGCCACCGAGATCCTTCTGCAACGCGTTCAATGCCGGCATTTCCTCGCGGCAGGGCACGCACCAGGTGGCCCAGAGATTGACGAGCTGCACCCGGCCGGCATAGGCGTCGAGCGTCATGTCCTTGCCGTCGGGACCCTTGAACGGCGGGAGGAAGAGATTGCGCCCCTGCTTTTCGGTGATGAAGGCCGCGACCTGGCCCTTTGCGAGGGGTTCGAGCCGGGTGATCGTGTCCCTGGCCGCCGAACAATCGACAGCCGCCGACGCCGGGCCATTGCCATCGACCGTGCCTCTCATGTAAACGGCCACACCACCGGCGATCACGCCCGCGACGGCGGCGATCGCCACCAGCTTCAGGGAAGGGAAGTATCCCGGTCTTCTTTCCTCGGTCATTCACTCGTTCTCAGGTTAGGCGCCATGTCCGACGGCAATTCCAATTCCTCCTCGAACCAGATGTGGGGCGGCCGCTTCGCCGCCGGTCCCGCGGCCATCATGGAGGAGATCAATGCCTCGATCGGCTTCGACAAGAAGCTTTATGCCCAGGACATAGCAGGTTCCATCGCCCATGCCACCATGCTCGCCGCCCAGGGCATCATTACGGCGGCCGACCGCGACCAGATCGTCGCCGGCTTGAAGCAGATCGAAGGCGAGATTGAAAGCGGCGCCTTCGAATTCTCACGCAAACTTGAAGACATTCACATGAATGTCGAAAACCGGCTCGCCGCCATTATCGGCCCGGCCGCCGGACGGCTGCACACGGCGCGCTCGCGCAACGACCAAGTGGCGCTCGACTTCCGCCTCTGGGTCAAGGCCGAGCTCGAAAAGACAGAGAAGGCACTGACCGGCCTGATCGCGGCCTTCCTCGACAAGGCGGAGCTGCATGCCGGCACCGTCATGCCCGGCTTCACCCATCTCCAGACCGCCCAGCCGGTGACTTTCGGCCATCATTGCATGGCCTATGTCGAGATGTTCGGCCGCGACCGCCAGCGCGTGCGCCACGCCATCGAGCATCTCGACGAAAGCCCGATCGGGGCGGCGGCGCTGGCCGGCACGCCCTATCCGATCGACCGCCATATGACGGCCCGGGCGCTCGGCTTCCGCGAGCCGACCCGCAATTCGATCGACACGGTGTCGGATCGCGATTTCGCGCTGGAATTCCTCTCCATTTCAGCCATCTGCGCCGTCCATCTTTCGCGCTTCGCCGAGGAAATCGTCATCTGGACGACGCCGCAATTCGGCTTCGTGCGCCTCTCCGACGCCTTTTCCACCGGCTCCTCGATCATGCCGCAGAAGAAGAATCCGGACGCCGCCGAACTGGTGCGCGCCAAGACCGGCCGCATCAACGGCTCGCTGGTCGCCCTTCTCACCGTGATGAAGGGCCTGCCGCTCGCC
>JAGRLJ010000066.1:0-11998 GCA_020441805.1 Rhizobiaceae bacterium | reverse complement strand
AGGAGCAGGTCTTCGACGCCGCCGAAAACCTCGAACTCGCCATCGCCGCCATGACCGGCATGGTCAGCGACATGACCGTCAACGAAGCCAAGATGAAGGCCGCCGCCGGCGCCGGCTATTCCACCGCCACCGACCTCGCCGACTGGCTGGTCCGCGAACTCGGCCTGCCGTTCCGCGAGGCCCATCACGTCACCGGCCGCGTCGTGGCGCTGGCGGAAAGCAGGGCTTGCGATCTCTGGGACCTGCCGCTCGATCAATTGCAGGCGATCCATCCCGGCATCACCGGCAAGATCTATGACGTCGTGACCGTCGAGGCCTCCGTCGCCTCGCGCCAGAGCCATGGCGGCACGGCGCCCGACCGGGTGCGCGAGCAGATCGCATGGTGGCGGGCACGGAACTGACGGTTCATCCATCGTCAAGCGGGTGGTGTGAGCAGGCGTCTCGCTCCGACGATCGTCATCCTAGGGCTTGTCCCTAGGATCTGGGACCGCCGCCAGACACTGGACCGTCCAGAATGCATTGGGGCTCACCAGATCCTCGGCACAAGGCCGAGGATGACGTCAGCGATGTAGGGCCGCCTCTCATTCATCAACGTCCTTGAACCCCGCTTCAACAGAATCGGGGTGCACAAGCCGGCGCTTATCCGCTAAGAAACCCGCATGTTTCCGGGGAACGCCATGAACCGATCGCTGACAGTATCGCTTGCCGCCCTAGCCCTCGTCTCGCTGACCCTTGCCGGCTGCGGCCGCAAGGGCGACCTCGATGTGCCCGGCACTCCCGTCGTCGACCAGAACAATGCAAGCAAGAAGGCGGCGCCGGTCGAGGATCGGCCCTTCGTGCTTGACCCGCTGCTCTAATCTCCTTCCGGAATAACCAAGTGAACCATTTCCATTACAAGGACGGCGTGCTGCATGCCGAGAACGTGCCGGTGCCCGAGATCGCCCGGACCGTCGGCACACCCTTCTATCTCTATTCCACCGCCACGCTGGAGCGCCATGTCCGCGTTTTCCAGGAGGCCTTCGCCGACGTCGATTCGCTCGTCTGCTATGCGATGAAGGCCAATTCCAACCAGGCGGTGCTGAAGACGATCGGCCGCCTCGGCGCCGGCATCGACGTTGTCTCCGAGGGCGAGCTGCGGCGCGCGCTCGCCGCCGGCATCCCGGCATCCCGCATCATGTTCTCCGGCGTCGGCAAGACCGTGCGCGAGATGGACCTCGCGCTCGATGCCGGCATCTATTGCTTCAATGTCGAGAGCGAGCCGGAACTCGACGTGCTCAACGCCCGCGCCGTTGCGAAGAGCAGGCGGGCGCCGGTCTCCTTCCGCATCAATCCCGATGTCGATGCCGGCACGCATGCCAAGATCTCGACCGGCAAGAAGGAAAACAAGTTCGGCATTTCCTACGACCGCGCCCGCGCGGTCTATGCCCATGCGGCGACGCTGCCGGGCATCGAGGTCACCGGCATCGACATGCATATCGGCAGCCAGATCACCGATCTCCAGCCGTTCGACGATGCGTTCCGGCTGCTGCGCGAACTGGTGGAGCGGCTGCGCGGCGACGGGCATGTCATCGAACATGTCGATATCGGTGGCGGGCTCGGCATTCCCTACAAGCTCGACAATGATCCGCCTCCCAATCCGGAAGCCTATTCGCGAGTGGTGAAGAACCAGCTCCGCTCGCTCGGCTGCAAGATCGTCACCGAGCCGGGCCGGCTGATCGTCGGCAATGCCGGCATCCTGGTGACGGAAGTGATCTTCGTGAAGGACGCGGAGGACAAGGCCTTCGTCATCGTCGACGCGGCGATGAACGACCTGATCCGGCCGACGCTCTACGAGGCATGGCACGAGATCCGGCCGGTGGTCGCGGCTTCGACCGACGCGCCGCGCATCCGCGCCGATGTCGTGGGACCGGTCTGCGAGACGGGGGACTATCTCGCGCTCGACCGCGACATGGCGCGGCCCGCGCCGGGCGACCTGATCGCCGTCAGCTCTGCCGGCGCCTATGGCGCGGTGCAGGCCGGAACCTACAATTCACGGCTCCTCGTGCCTGAAGTCCTGGTGAACGGCGACCGTTTCCACGTCATCCGGCCGCGGCGCGGCTATGAGGAACTGATCGGGCTCGACAGCCTGCCCGACTGGCTGGAGCAGGCATGACCCGGAAACCCGGCATCGATAGCTTGTGACACGAAATAGGGCCGGCGCGCCTCGCCTTTGCCCAAAACAATGCTATCCTGCCCGCTTCGATCACCAGGCAAGGCAGGACATGGCCGAGGACGCCCCGACGACGACGCCCGACAACCGTATCGCCGGCCTCAGACGCCGCATCGCGGGCAAGCGCGCGCTGGCCTTCATGGCGATCGCGATCGAACGCGGGCTGGTCGCCGCGCTGCCGCTGCTGGCGGTTATCGCCGCCTATCTGACGCTGAGCTGGGCGGGCGCATTGCGTCAATTGCCGGATCCGGGCAAGGTCGCCGCCGGCGCGGCCTTCATCGTCGCGCTCGGCGTCGCGCTCTATCGGCTCCGCCGCTTCCGGCTGCCGCGCCGCGCCGAGGCCGAACGGCGGCTCGAGCAGCGCAGCGGCCTGCCGCATCAGGCGATCAGCGTGCAGGGCGAGGCGCCGGTCTCGACGGATTCCTATGCGATCGCGCTCTGGCATTCGCACCAGGCGCGGATGGCCGGCAGGATCAAGGCGATCGATGCCGGCATGCCGTCGCCGGACATTGCCCGGCACGATCCTTTCGCCTTTCGCGCCGCCGTCATCCTGGCGCTCGTCGTGGCCTGGAGCTTTTCCTTTTCGAACTATGGCGGCCGCGTCGGCGACCTGTTCACCTTCGCCAGGCCGGTGCCGGCGCAAAGCGATCTCAGGATCGACGCCTGGGTCACCCCGCCGGCCTATACCGGCGCGGCGCCGCTTTACCTGAGCGGCCGTGCCGCGAAGTCCATGGCGGGCGCGATCAAGGTGCCGGTGAATTCCGAGCTCACCGTCCGCATCAGCGGCAAGGACGTCACGGGGCCGGTGCGGTTCACGCCCGTGGGGGGCGATCCCGCCGAACTCAAGGCGGAAGCGCCGGAACAGGCGACGGACGCCGTCCGAAAGGACATGGCGCAGGATGCCGGCCGGAGCCGGACCTACAAGCTCAGGCTCACGGCCGATGGCAGGGTGTCGGTCGGCACCCGGGGCTATGCCTTCTCGCTGGTGCCGGACAGGGCGCCGGAAATTTCCTTCGTGCGCGAGCCGGGACGGGCGCTGAACGGCGCGCTGGAACTCGCTTTCCAGGTCAAGGACGATTACGGCGTGACCGAGGCGCGGGCCGAGATCCTGCCCGCCGAGGCCGATGCGGATGCGACCCCGCTCTTCGAGCCGCCGAAATTCCCGCTCGACCTGCCGGGCAGCGACGGCAAGAGCGCCAAGGTGACGGTCAGCCGCGATCTCACCGAACATCCGCTTTCGGGCCGGAAGGTCCGGCTGACGCTGATCGCCCGCGATGCCGGCGGCCAGGAGGGCCGGAGCGAGACCAAGGAGATCGTGCTGCCCGCGCGCTATTTCAGCGAGCGGCTCGCGGGTTCGGTCGCGGAGCAGCGGCAGGTCTTCGCGCTCGACACGCACAATATCCGCCGCGCGCTGGAGCTCAACGAAGCCTCCACCTTCCGCGCCGACGAGACCATTCCCAGGTTATCGCATTTCCTGCTCGTCCAGTCGGCGCGCAATCGCCTGATCCTGGCCCGCGGCAAGGAGGAGCTGACGGATGCGGCGAAATATTTCTGGGACATCGCCCGCTATATCGAGGACGGCAATCTCTCGACGGCCGAGAAGCGGCTGCGCGACGCGCAGGACAAGCTGTCCGAGGCGCTGAAGAACAAGGCCTCGGACCAGGAGATCGCCAGGCTGATGCGGGAACTGCGCGAGGCGATGAAGCAATATCTCGCCGAATTGTCCAAGCGCATGCAGAACCAGGACATGAGCCGCATGTCCCAGCAGGCGCAGCGCATGATGCGCAGCCAGGATTTCGAGAACATGCTGAACCAGCTCGAAAACCTGTCGCGCTCCGGCAATCGCGAGGAGGCGCAACGACTGCTCAACGAAATGCAGCGCATGCTCAACAACTTGCAGACGGCACGGCCGCGTCAGCAACCCGGGCAGGAGCGGAATCCGGTTCGCCAGCAGCTCGACCGGCTCGGCAAGCTGATGCAGGACCAGCAGAAGCTGATGGACGAAACCCATCGCATGGAGCAGGCGCTGCGTGACCGTATCCAGCGCGGCGAGCCGGAAGAGCAGGAGGAACAGTCTCCGGGCGAGGAGCAGTCGCAGCCGCCGCGGCCCGGCGACCAGCAGCCGGACATGACGGCGGATCAGCTCCGCGAGGCGCTCAAGCAGCTCCGCTCGCGGCAGGAACAGCTCCGCAAGGACCTCAAGGCGCTGGAAAAGGGCATAGCGGATCTCGGCATGAAAGCGCCGAAGGGCTTCAAGGGCGCCGGAGAGGAAATGGGCGAATCATCCGACGCTCTCGGCAAGTCGCAGGGCCAGCGGTCCGCCGATGCGCAGGGCCGGGCGCTTCAGGCGCTGCGCGACGGCGCCGGCGAGATGATGCGGCAATTGCAGCAGATGATGAGCCAGCAGGCCGGCCCGGACGGGCAGGGCATGCCGCTGCCCGGCAGCGCCATGAACCAGGAGGGCCGCGATCCGCTCGGGCGGAAGTCCGGCCAGCTCGGCAGCGAGTTCGACGACAGCGTGAAGGTCCCCGACCAGATTGACGTCCAGCGCGCCCGCGAAATCCTCGAGGAAATCCGCCGCCGGCTGGGCGATGGTCCGGCGAGCCTGATCGAGCGGCAATATCTGGAACGGCTGCTGGATTTGCGGTGATCGGGCGATCCCCTTGAGCCTTTCGATCGGCGTTTCAGGGAGCACGCCCGCCCGGCAGGGCGAAGGGGACGAAGAGGCGCAGAGCTCTCCGTCGATTACGCCGCCAGCGCCCGTGCCACCGCCGTCCTGATATCCGGCAGCGTGAAGGGCTTGGACACGACGTCCACGATCTTGCTGCTCAGGTCGTCGGCGCGTTCGCGCTGTTCGGCATAGCCGGTCATCAGCAGGATGCGGAGGCCCGGATGGGCGGCGGCGGCCTTGTGGGTGAGCTCGATGCCGTCCATGACCGGCATGCGGATGTCGGAGAGCAGCAGGTCGAACCGGCTTGCGGCAAGGGCTTCGAGACCTTCCGCGCCATCGCCCGCCTCGACCGTTTCATGGCCGTCCATCCTGAGCGCGCGCGCCACGAAGGAGCGGAGCGACTCTTCGTCTTCGGTGATGAGAATGCGTGCCATCTTTTTTACCCCGTTTTAACTTTGGACCCCAGTCAACACCCGGGGGTCTTTTCGAAGGGTAAACGAAGAGCGGCGGGGGTGGGTCCAATTCCGGTTATGCTTGCCCAAACCTTTACGGGGACGGATCAGGCGTCGCCGGTCACGACGCCGACGAAGGGCAGTTCGCGGAAGGCATAGGCGACATCCATGCCATAGCCGACGACGAAATGGTCCGGACAGCGAAAGCCGACATGATCGGCTTCCATCGAGGTTTGCCGCTTGTCATGCTTGTCGAGCAGGACGGCGATCGAGACATGGCGCGCGCCGCGTTCGAGCAGCAGGTCGCGGGCGAAGGAGAGGGTGCGGCCCGATTCGAGGATATCGTCGATCAGCAGCACGTCGCGGTCCTTGACGTCGCTGTCGATGTCCTTGACGATCCTGACGCCCTTCGAGACCGTGCCGGTGCCGTAGCTCGACAGCGTGATGAACTCGACTTCCGGCGCGAGCCCGACATGGTGCAGCGAGCGGATCAGGTCGGCGGCGAAGATGAAGGAACCCTTGAGCACGGCGATGACCAGCAGGTCCTTGGTCGGCCCGGCGGCGATCTCACCCGCCAGCTCGTCCATCCGCCTGGCGATCATCTCGGCGGTGAAGAGTTGCTCGATCTTTTTTCCGCGAATGACATGCATCTGGTCCGGGGCTCCCAAGGTCTCGAAGAGACGTGGTTAGCACAGGCTCCGGGCCGCCGCATCATCGCGCGGCGGGAAAAATCGAAATCGCGCCGGATTTTCCACCGGCGAGCTTGAAGCGGCCGAAGAAGCGCACGGACTGGCCGGCGGCGAGCTCGGGGGTGACGGGCGCGAGCAGGCCGACGACCTCGCCGCCTTCCCGGACCACCGAGAGCGGCGGCGTTGCGATGCTGGCGTCCGATACGTTGCGCAGATAGCCGCCGATCGCGACGAGACGCATGCCGTTCGCATCCTGCTCCTCGACGAAGACCCGTTCGACGGAAAGCGGGGAAGCGGGCGCGGAGGGCGAACGGGCGGCCAGCGCCGCAAAACCGCCGAAAAGCCAGAAGGCGACGAAGAAGAGCGAGGCGATCAGGGTGGCGAAGCTCTGCGGCGACAGGCTCGACAGCAGCCGTTCCAGCCGGTTGACCAGATAGACGCCGGCCACCGCGGCAAGGCGGGCGGGCTCGACCCCGCGCCGCGTCTCCACCGGCGCCGGATTGTCGTTATAGGCCGGGCGCGCCGGCCCCACGACCTCGAAGACGGCATCCTCGACCAGGGCCGGGTTGTGCTTGTAGTCGCGGACCGGGCGCGCGGTCGGCCGCCGTATCGACGGATCGGGGGGAAGGACGTCGTAGACCTCGATGGTCCGGCCCGCATGGTTCCTGCCTGCCCGCATATCGGCCCTTTCGTCGCGGCGGCCTGGCCGGCGTGACAGCCGGCGGCCATTGAACTTGAGGTTTACGGAAAGTAAACTGATTTGGTTAATGCTTCGCAAACCATTGGCGGACTGACCGGGCATGCCACCCATCGCGTTATCTCGGGACGGGACAAACCATTGATTCATTTTGAAAATGTCGGTCTCCGCTATGGCATGGGTCCGGAAATCCTCAAGGATCTGACCTTCGACATCCCCAAGAAGTCGTTCCAGTTCCTCACCGGTCCGTCCGGCGCGGGCAAGACCAGCCTGCTCAGGCTGCTCTTCATGTCGCTCAAGCCGACGCGCGGGCTGATCCGCGTCTTCGGGCGGGAGATCTCGGTCATTCCGCAGGTGGAGCTGCCGATGCTCAGGCGCCGGATCGGCATCGTCTTCCAGGATTTCCGGTTGCTCGACCACATGACGACCTATGAAAATGTCGCGCTGCCGCTCAGGGTGCGCGGCAAGGAGGAGGCGACCTATCGCAACGACGTGCTGGAGCTTCTGAAATGGGTCGGGCTCGGCGACCGGGTGAATGTGCTGCCGCCGGTCCTGTCGGGCGGGGAGAAGCAGCGCGTGGCGATCGCACGCGCGCTGATCGACCAGCCCGAGCTGCTCCTGGCCGACGAGCCGACCGGCAATGTCGATCCGCCGATGGCACGCCGTATCCTCAAGCTGCTTCAGGAGCTCAACCGCTTCGGCACCGCCGTCGTCATCGCGACGCACGACCTGACATTGATGGACCAGATCGCGGCGCGGCGCATGATTCTCGATTCGGGGCGGCTCGACGTCTATGAGTGAGGCCGGGCACAAGACGGGCGAGATGGAGGCCGGACCGCGCAAGGAGACGGTGCTGCGGCGGACGGGGTCCATCGTTCCGCAGCAGAGCGTCCAGGGCAAGGCCCTGCTGGCGGTCATCGTCATCATGTCCTTCCTCGCCTGCCTCACCATCGGCGCGGTCAGCATGATCCGCACCACCGCCAATGGCTGGGCCAGCCAGATCTCCCGGGAGATCACCATCCAGATCAAGCCCGACGAGACGATCGACATGGAGAAGAAGCTTGTCGAGGCCCGCGAGCTGGCGCTGTCCTTCGTCGGCACGCGCGACGGCACGATACTCGACAAGGAGGCGACGTCCCGGCTTCTGGAACCCTGGCTGGGCGCGGGCCTCGATATCGACGAACTGCCGGTGCCCCGCCTCGTCGTGATCACCATCGACGAGCAGCATCCACCGGATTTCGCGGCGATTCGCGCCGAGCTCAAGCGCAAGATCCCGCAGGCCTATCTGGACGACCACCGGACCTGGGTCGACCGGCTCGTTTCCATGGCGCGGACCACGGTGCTGATCGGCTCCGGCGTGCTCGGCCTCGTCTTCTTCGCCATGGTGCTGACCGTCATCTTCGCCACACGCGGGGCGCTCGCCGGCAACAGGCATATCGTGGAGGTGCTGCATTTCGTCGGCGCGGAGGCCTCCTTCGTGGCGCAGGAATTCCAGAAGCATTTCCTGATCGTCAGCCTCAAGGGCTCGCTGGCCGGGGCCTTTCTCGCCGCGACGCTGTTCGCCAGCCTGTCCTGGTGGCAGAGCGCCCGGATCGCCACGCCGGAAGCGGACCAGGCGGCGGCGCTGTTCGGCAGTTTCACCATCGACTGGACAGGCTATGCCGGCATCTTCCTGACCATGGTGGTGATCGCCGCGCTCACCACGATCACCGCCCGGTTCACCGTGATGCGGACGATCGACGAGATCGACCATATCCGGTCCGATCCCGGCCGGCTCGACGGCTATCAGGGGTAAGCGCCGGACCAGCCCGCCCTGCGACGATACGAGGCGGCGATCATTCAACCAGACGCCTATATACCGCCCAAAACTTTTAGTACACTGTGCGATATGATGAGTCATGATGCGGGAATCACGGACCCGGTTGAAGAGCGCGCGGCAGCGTCTCGCGGCCTTGTGATCCGTGTCGCTCGCCATATCCTGCGGCTGTTCTTCTATCTTATCATCACCACGGTGGCGCTTTTCGCCGGCGGTTTCGCGGTTTTCTACCAGCATGTCGCGTCGATGACGCCGCCGCAAAATCCGAAGGCCGACGCGATCGTCGTGCTGACCGGCGGCTACCAGCGTATCGACCAGGCGGTCGAGCTGTTGGCCAGCGGCGCCGGCGGGCGGCTGCTGATCTCGGGTGTCAATCCCGCCACCACCAGCAACCATATCCGGCTTCTGACGCGAAGCCCCGACGACCTCTTCCAATGCTGCGTCGATATCGGCCACGAGGCGCTCGACACGACGGGCAACGCCACGGAGACCGCGCGCTGGATCCGTAACCGCGGCTACAAGAGCGTCATCCTGGTGACGAACAACTACCATATGCCGCGCAGCCTCGCCGAGCTCGAACGGACGGACCACGGCACGCGCTTCATTCCCTATCCGGTGCCCACCGATGTCAGCCCGTCGGAACTGGTGCGCAATCCGCTCCTCGTCCGCACGCTCGCCGCCGAATATGCCAAATACCTGCTGGTCGTCAGCCGGGACTGGACCGGAAGCCCGCTCTGACCCTGACGAAAACCCGCTCCGACGGAACTGCTTCCAAATGAAAACCGCATGCTCTAAGGAAAGGGCTGCCGCGTCTCGTTTCCAGGGCCTCCGCATGACCTATCTGCGTTCGGCGATCTTCCAGGTCGTCTTCTATCTCTCCTTCATCGTGCAGATGATCGTCTTCACACCGGTCTATTTCCTGCTGCCGCGCAAGACCGCCTACCAGATTCCCAAGAACTGGGCGCGCTCCAATCTCTGGCTCGCCAGGCACATATTGGGCCTGACCTTCGAGATCGAGGGCATGGAGAAGCTGCCGAAGACCGGTTTCATCCTCGCATCCAAGCATCAGTCCTTCTGGGACACGTTCGCGCTCATTCCCTCGCTCGAGGATCCCGTCTATATCCTCAAGCGCGAACTGCTCTGGATTCCGCTTTTCGGCTGGTATGCCGCCAAGCAGGACATGATCCCGATCAACCGCGCCGACAAGGGCCGCGCCATCCCGAAGATGCTCAAGCGGGCGCGCGAGGAACTGGCGCGGGGCCGGGAGCTCATCATCTATCCGGAGGGCACCCGCAAGGCGCCGGGGGCGCCGCCGGACTACAAATACGGCATCGCCCGGCTCTATAACGACCTCAAGGTCCCAGTCGTCCCGGTGGTCATGCATCCGGGCCTGTTCTGGCCGCGCCACGGTTTCAAGCGGCAGAGCGGGCATTTCAAGGTGCGTTTCCTCGATCCGATCCAGCCCGGCATGGCGACCGACGTCTTCTTCCGGCATCTGATCGAGGTGACCGAGAGGGCGAGCGATGCGCTTCTCGTGGAAACGGTCCGCGACAATCCGCAGATCGAGGTCCCCGCGAGCGCCCGGCGCAGGCTGGAGGAACTGGCGGCTCAGGCCGCCTGAATCAGGACTTCCATCCGGCTCGCCACCGCTTCCATCCAGTGGTCGCGGATGCCGAGCTCCTTGAGATGATCGACGGTGTTGCGGACGTAGTCGGCATTGTGTCCCGACTTGCCGCTGGATATGGCGCAGGTGCGCGCGGCATCCTCCACCGTCAGGCCCGCGGCATATTGCATGTGGTTGCGGTCGGCGGTGTAGACCAGCGCCTGGCCGCGGCGGCCGTCGCGGAAGCGGATCGAAAGACGGCGCTCCAGATAGACATTGGTGACCAGTTCGCGCTCACGGAGATAGGCGAGGACCGAATCGTGCCGCTCCGGCGCGACCCGGAAGGCCGCGCCCTTGCAGGAGCCGCCGCGATCGAGGCCCAGCACGAGGCCGGGCCGCGCCTGCGTGCCGCGATGGACCCAGGAGCGGATGCAGAGCGCGCGGTGATAGCCGGCCAGCGTGACGATCTCCCTTTCCTCATAATCGAAGCCCGGGTTCCACATCAGCGAGCCGTAGCCAAAGACCCAAAATTCGTCCATATCCGCTGTCATTTGCCCGAACTCGAATTGACCGACTGATTCTTCCCAAGGACGACCGAATGGCGATGGAGACGACCGGCGGCGCGAGACCCGCGTCGCGCAAGATCCGCAGGCTCGGCATCGCCATCGTGATCGCGGTGGCCCTTTATTCGGTCGGCTGGTTTTTCGTTGCAAGCAAAATCGAAGGGCTGGTGCGCGGCGTCATCGACCGGCCGGGGCCCGTCGCGCTCAGATGCGACGGCCTGACGCGCAGCGGCACGCCGTTCCGCATCGGCTTTGCCTGCGATGCCACGGCGATCAAGGACGACAGGACCGGCAGCATGGTCTCGGCGGGGGCGATCCGGGCGGTCGCCCATATCTTCAATCCCGGCAGCGGGCTGGTCGAACTCGACGGGCCCGTCAATGCGTCTTTCCTGGACGGAACCGTCGTCACCGCCAACTGGTCGCTCCTCCGGTCCGGCTTTTCCCTCGGCCTTTCCGGCCTCAAGACCCTGTCGGTCACCGGAGAGGGCCTGTCGGCGGACCTCTTCGATTATTCGCTCGTCGAGCCGATCCTCGCCAAGGCGAGCCATGGCGAATTCCATGTCCGAGGCAACGGCCCGGACCTGGACGCGGCGGCGCTCGCCCGCGATTTCTCGCTGTCGGTGCAGTCGGGCGGCGAGATCCTGCCGGTCTTTTCCGCCAGCACGATGCTGACGCTCAAGGACAAGGCCGGACTGCTCGAAGGCAGGCCGCTCGTTTCCAAGTCGATGAAGGGGGAACTGGGAAGTTTCAAGATCGAGGGGGCGGACGGCCTCTATGGCGAGATGAGCGGCCCGTTCGAGATCGATGACGACGGCTATGTTTCGGGGCGGTTCGAGACGCGGCTGGAAAAGCTCGGCCTCTGGGAAAAGCACCTGCTCGCGATCTTCCCGGCGGCGCGGAACACCATATCCGGCATGGCCGCCCTGTTCCGGGGACTGGCCAAAGGCGGCGACACCGTGACCGTCAATCTCGTCGTCGACAAGGGTACGATCACCCTTTCCATGGTGCCGATCGGCCATATTCCGCCGATCTGATCAGTGCGCCGCGCGGCGGGCCGGTTCGGGCACCGAAGGGTTTCGCGCTTCCTCCGCCGCGCGGTCGCGCAGCAGGCGGCGAATGACCTTGCCGGTGGTCGTCATCGGCAATGCGTCGATGAATTCGACCTCGCGCGGATATTCGTGCATCGACAGCCGATGCTTGACCCAGTCCCGGATATCCGCAGCCAGCGCCGTCGACGGCGGCACGCCCTCCGCCAGAACGATATAGGCCTTGACGATCTCCGTGCGCAGCGGATCGGG
>JAGRLJ010000065.1 GCA_020441805.1 Rhizobiaceae bacterium | reverse complement strand
TCGACGATGTGCGCTTCCGCGGCATTTCCGACCTCCGCGTCTTTACCGACGTGCATCCGGAATTCGTCCGGCAGTGCATGAGCGAGATCCGGGTGATCGACGTCAACCAGGCGACGCTCGACCTTTTTATGGCGCCGGACCGCAATGTCCTGTTCAAGCATATCGGCGACGTCTTCCGCGACGAGATGGAGAAGAGCTTCCGCGAGCAGCTCATCGAATTGTGGAACGGCAATCTCTTCCATCACCGTGAGGTGGTGAACTATGCGCTCGACGGTTCCGAGCGCCATGTCCTGCTGCAATTCTCCGTCTTCCCCGGCCATGAGGCCGACTGGTCGCTGGTGCAGGTGGCGCTCACCGACATCACCGCGCGCAAACGGGCGGAGGCCTATCTCGAATATCTCGGCAAGCACGACGTGCTGACCCGGCTGCACAACCGCGCCTTTTTCAACGAGGAGCTCAACCGCCTCGATCGTGGCGCGCTCCGGCCGGTATCGGCCGTCATGATCGACCTCAACGGCCTCAAGGAAGCCAATGACACGCTCGGCCACGACGCCGGCGATTCGCTGCTGCGACGGCTCGGCGAGGTCCTGAACGGCGCGACCACCGGCCGGAACACCGCCGCGCGCATCGGCGGCGACGAATTCGCGATCCTGATGCCGGGTTGCGACCGCCAGGCGGCGCAGGTGCTGACCGAGACGATCGGCGAACTGCTCAAGATCAACAACCAGTTCTACTCCCATTTGCCGCTCTCGATTTCCCACGGCATCGCCACAGGCGAAGCCGGCGAAAATCTCGAAGCCGTCATCCGCCGCGCGGACGCGGCGATGTACGAGCACAAGCGGCAATATTACGAGAGCCGGTCGGCGGATCACTCCGGCAAGCCGGCATCGGCGGCCTGACGCGCTCTTGTGGAGCTTCGCCGAAACGGGTTAAGTGTCGGCGTCCCATCAAGCCGATAGATCGCCATGCCCTCACGCAGCACCGACAATGCCTTCACCGCCCGCTCGATCAAGGGCGCCGCAACCGATCCGACCTATGCCGGCGCGCTGTCCTTCATGCGGCGCAGATATACCAAGTCCCTCAAGGACGTGGACGCCGTGGTCTGGGGCGTCCCCTTCGATGCCGCGGTGTCCAACCGGCCGGGCACCCGCTTCGGGCCACGCGCGATCCGCGAGGCTTCGGCGATCTTCGACAACGATCCGCAATATCCGTTCCACCGCGATCTGTTCGAGGATTTCGCGGTGATCGACTATGGCGACTGCCTGTTCGACTATGGCGATCATCCGAGGATTCCCGGCACGATCGAGAAGGAAGCGGCGAAGATCCTGAAATCCGGCGCCTTCCTGCTGACGCTCGGCGGCGACCATTTCGTGACCTGGCCGGTCCTCCGGGCGCATGCCGCGCTGCACGGGCCGCTGGCCCTGGTGCATTTCGACGCGCACCAGGACACCTGGTTCGATGACGGCAGGAGGATCGATCACGGCTCCTTCGTCGGCCGGGCCGCGCGCGACGGCGTGATCGATGTCAGCCATTCGATCCAGGTCGGCATCCGCACCCATGCGCCGGACGATTGCGGCATCCGGATGATCTACGGCCACGAGGTCGAGGACATGAATGCCACGGCGCTCGCGGAAGCCATCCTCGCCCATGTCGGCGACAGGCCCTGCTACGTCACCTTCGATATCGACTGCCTCGACCCGGCGTTTGCGCCGGGAACCGGAACGCCGGTCGCGGGCGGCCCCTCCTCGGCCAAGATGCTCTCGGTGCTCCAGAAGCTCGGCGGGCTCGACATGCGCGGCGCCGACATCGTCGAGGTTTCCCCGCCCTACGACCATGCCGGCATCACCGCCATCGCCGGCGCGACGGTGGCGATGTATCTCCTGGCGCTGAGGGGCGAGAAGGTGGCTTCCGGCCGTTGAAAGATCGATTCAAAAGCCTCGGAAATCGATTCCGCGGGAAGCAATAACTGTCTGACAATACTCAATAAAATTTCGTTTTCAGGTCTTGCGGGGCAACACTGTCGCGATGGCTGTGATGCCGCTGTTGCGTTCGCGCCATGCCGGGCCTATATGCTGCCTTCATCAGGCGCTGGAACGACGGACGAATGGACATGAAACCGAAGATCTTCATCGATGGCGAACACGGAACGACGGGATTGCAGATCCGCACCCGCATGGCCGGCCGCGACGATGTCGAGATTCTCTCCATTCCCGAGGCGGAACGCCGCAACGCCGCCATGCGGGAGGACCTGCTCAACGCGGCGGATATCGCGATCCTCTGCCTGCCGGACGACGCCTCGAAGGAAGCGGTGGCGATGACGGCCGCCAACAACAGGGTGCGTGTCATCGACACGTCGACCGCTTTCCGGGTCCATCCCGACTGGGCCTATGGCTTCGCGGAAATGGACAAGGCGCAGGCCGGACGGATCCGCTCCGCCCGCCATGTCGCCAATCCGGGATGCTATCCGACCGGCGCGGTCGGCCTTGTCAGGCCGCTGGTGATGTCGGGTCTACTTCCCGCCGGCCACCGGGTCACGGTGAACGCGGTATCGGGCTATACCGGCGGCGGCAAGCAACTTATCGCGCAGATGGAGGATGAGGCCCATCCGGACCATATCGCCTCGCCGCATTTCCTCTACGGCCTGCCGCTCAAGCACAAACATGTGCCCGAGATGAAGATTCACGGACTGCTCGACCATGCGCCGATCTTCGCGCCCTCCGTCGGCCGCTTCCCGCAGGGCATGATCGTCCAGGTGCCGTTTTTCCTCGACGACCTCGCCGCCGGGACCACCATCGAAACGCTTCACGCCGCCCTTGCCGATCACTATGCCGGCCAGGAGATCGTCGAGGTCGTGCCGCTCGATGCGTCCTCCGGGATGCCGCGCGTCGATGCCGTGGCGCTCGCCGGCAAAGATACGATGAAGCTTTTCGTCTTCGGCACGCCAGGCAGCGGCCAGATCAATCTGGTCGCCCTTCTCGACAATCTCGGCAAGGGCGCGTCCGGCGCCGCCGTCCAGAACATGGACCTCATGCTCTCGGCGTGAAGGGGCTCGGCATCGCGGAAGCCGCTCGCTTCCGGACGCGATCCGTATCTCCGGCTACCCACCGGAACAACCCGATCCGACCTGCAATCCGGCGCGGACAAGGCTGACGGATGACCCGATGCTGGCATTTTGGCGATGGCCGCGACTATGCTATGACGGGACACACCATCAGGAAAGCGTCCCATGCGCAGCCAGATCGCCAATACCATGTTCGACTTCATCGCGGCGCTCGAACAGATCACCAGCGAGGAGCAGGCCTTCGCCGAATTGCGCAAGGTGGCGAATGTCTTCGGTTTTTCCTCCTTCGCCGTCTCGGGCATTCCCGAGCCGCATGAGCGCATCGACCCCTATGTTCTCCTCAACGGCTGGCCGGAGGAATGGGCGGCGCGTTACATGGCCAACCAGTATTTCACCATCGATCCGGTCATCCAGCGCACCATTCTCACCGACAATGCCTTCGTCTGGTCGGACGCGCTCAAGCATATGACCATCGGCCGCCAGGGCCAGAAATTCATGGCCGAAGCGCGCGATTTCCAGTTCATCGACGGCTTTTCCGTGCCGATCCATTCGCTGATGGGCTTCCGGGCGATCGTCACCTTCGCCGCCGACCGGGTCGACCTGTCGACCGAGGCGCGCGGCGCATTGCACATGATTTCAATCTACGCCCACAACAAGATCAAGGAGTTGAAGTCCGGCGGCAAGGAACAACTCATCGAACGAGGCGTTCACCTGACGTTGCGCGAAAAGGAGTGTATTTCCTGGTGCGCGGAAGGAAAAACCGCCTGGGAAATCTCCACCATCCTCGGCATATCGGAACGTACTGTCGCCCATATTCTTGAAAATGCCCAGCGCAAGATGAATACAACCAATCGGACGCATCTGATTGCGGAATCTCTTCGGGCCGGCCTGATCCGTTAGACAAGTCAACCGGGTAAATTTGCCCATAGCGGAACCGACGAGATTCTCCGATTCTACCCCTGATTTTTAGGGGGTTTTGATATGCTCAGAGTCATCACGTCGGACAATATCGACGATTATCCGGATCTCATGGAAAAGGTCTGGCAGTTCCGCCATGTCCAGTTCGTCGAGCGGCTGGGCTGGACGGAACTGTCGAGCCGGGACGGACGCGAGATCGACCGTTTCGACACCGAAGACGCCATCCATCTCATAGCGGAAAAAGCCGGAAAAGTCGTCGGCTATACACGTCTCCTGCGCACTTCCGGGCCGCATCTGCTGTCCGATGTCTATCCGCAGATCATGCAGGGCGGCGCCTGGCCGCGCGCGGCCGACATCTATGAATGGACGCGCTGCATATCGGATGCCGATGCGGGCCGGTTCGGCGATGTCCAGGCCTCGCACCTGCTGATCACCGGGGTGCTCGAATTCTGCCTGGTCGCCGGCATTCGCGGCATGATCGTCGAGACCCATCCGAAACTCGTCACCTGGATGCTTGAAACCGGCTACAAGGTGGAAACGCTGCACACGCCGCAGAATATGAACGGCGTGCCGGTCGTGCCTGTCCATATCGGCGCCACGCAGGCCGCGCTCGACCGCCATCACAGGATGTTCGGTATCCAGGGCAGCGTGCTGCTCATCGATGAGGGGCTTGCCAATCCGGTCACCGGAAAAGGCCTGCTGCGGCACCTTCCGGGTCTCGTCGCGGGCGAAACGGCCGCCGCGGCCTATGCGCCGGATGTCGATTTCGGCGCAATGCGGGAATCGTCGGGCAGCGGTTCGCATTGATGTCCGGCCGGACGCAATAAAAGGGATCCCTGATCCGTCAGGAAGGGGCCGGCATGGCGCCGGCCGCTCCGGAGACCCGCATGTTCAAGACGATCGCCGCCATCGCCCTCTTCTCGCTTCCGCTGGCTTCCGCCTGGGCCGGCGAAGCCGATTTCTACGGCAAATGGAAAATCACCGGCGCGGTCGAGGCGCCCTGGGAAGATCCCGCCCATCCCATGGTCACCGACGATGTCGAACGCTATGCCGGCCAGGTCGTGGAGATTTCGGCCGGCAGGATGGCCGGTCCCGACCTGTTGGGCTGCGGCGCCACCGACTTCAGCATCGACGCCCTGCCCTATGCCGGCCTGTTCGAAGGCGGTCTCGGAGTCGATCCCGGCAATCCCGCCGCCGCCTATGACGAAGCCAGGGCGCGAAGGCTGGCGGAGAGGCTGGGCTACCGCGCCGAGCCCGTCGAAAGCCTGTCCCAGGGCTGCTCGGAGATCATTCTCCATCGCATGAACGGCAC
>JAGRLJ010000408.1 GCA_020441805.1 Rhizobiaceae bacterium | reverse complement strand
GCCGGGTGGCAATAGCCCTTCAGCCAGGCGAGCTGGCCTTCGTCGGAATAGAGATATTCCATCCAGAGCTTGGCCGCGTTCGGATGCGGCGCATAGGCCGAGATCGCCTGGACATAGACGCCGGCGAGCACGCCCTTGTCCGGAACCACGACGTCCACCGGCGGATTGCCGTTGAGCGTGTCGCGCCAGGAGAGCGCATTATAGTCCCAGGCGACGATGATCGGCGTCGAGCCCTGGGCGAGCGTGCCGGACTTGCCGATGACGGGCACGAAATTGCCCTTGGCGTTGAGTTCCTTGAAGAATTCGAGGCCCTTCTCGCCGGCTTCCTTGCCCGGCTTGGCGTCCTGCGCGAGGCCGGCGGCGAGCACGGCGAGAATCGCCTGGTTGGAAGCGCGCGGATCGCCCGCGAGCGCGACCTGGCCGGCATAATCGGGCTTCAGCAGGTCGGCCCAGTCCTTGGGCGTCTCGCTCACAAGGTCCTTGTTCACGAGGAAGGACATGACGCCGTAATAGTCGCCGTACCAATGGCCGTCGGCGTCCTTGATATTGTCCGGAATCTCGTCCCAGGTGGAGACCTTATAGGCCATGGTGAGGCCTTCGGCCTTCATCTGCGGGCCGAAAGCGAGGCCGACATCGACGACGTCGGGAGCCTGCGGGCCCTTGTTGTCCTTGTTGGCCTTGACGGCCTCGACCTCGTCGGCCGAGCCGGCATCCGGGTTCAGCTCGTTGACGGTGATCTTGGGATATTTCTTCTTGAAGCCGTCGATCACCTCACCATAGCCGCACCAGTCATGCGGAAGGGCGATGGTGGTCAGCATGCCTTCGGCTTCGGCGGCGGCGACGAGCTCCGGCGAGGGCTCCGCGCGCGCGATCGCGGTGGTCGCCATCAGCATGGCGCTGGCCAGCGCGATGGTGGAATTGAGCTTGGTTTTCACTGAGTTTCTCCTCTTTTGGGTTTCAGCTTGGCGATGCAGTTAGTTTTCTTCCGTGACGCCTGTGTGACACCTTTGCTGCGCTGAAAGTCGGTCTTTTATGCTTTTCAAACCGGGGCAGACCTCCCCCGGCTTATTCCCTGGAAACCGGGCGCCGGAAGAGCGGCGTGGTCTCGAAAAGGTTTTCGAGCATGGTCATGCGCTCCCGGGTCTTGTCCCAATGGGCGCTCTGCACCGCTTCGATCAGCGCCTCCACCACCAGCAGGGTCACGACCGAACTGTCCCAGGCGGAGGGTACTTCGATATCGAGGCGGAAGGCGTGGCGGGCATGCTTGCCGATCGGCGATCCCCAGCTGTCCGTGAAAAGGACGATTTCGGCGCCGACATCGGACGCCGTCCTGGCCAGTGCCTCGAGCTCACGCTCGTAGCGCCTGATGTCGAACAGGATCAGCACGTCGCCCTTGTTCATGTTGAGGACATAATGCGGCCAGCCGGACGGGGTGGTCGACATGCGCGTGACGCCGGGCCGGATGACCTGGAGATGGGTGAAGAAATACTCGGCCAGCGCTCCGGTGATGCGGCCGCCGGCGAGATAGATGCCGCGCTTGCGGTCGCCGAGGAGCTTGGCGGCGGAATCGAAGTCGGCGGGATCGATCGCGCCGAGCGACTGGCGCATATTGTTCATCACCGCGTCGGCGAAGCGATTGAGGATATGGGCGCCCGGTGCGTTCGGCGCCATGCGCTCGTGCTTGGTGATGGGATTGGAGATCGTCGCCTCGAGCTCCTGGTGGAGACGCGACTGAAACTCGGTGAAGCCCTTGAAGCCGAGCTTCTGCACCATGCGCACGACCGTGGGCGTGGAAACGCCGGCCGCCTCCGCCACCGTCGTGATCGAGCCGAGGCCCGATACCGGGTAGTTGTCGAGAAGGCTGTTGGCCAATTGTTTCTCGGCCCGCGTCATGGACTCATAGCCCGCGGTTATCATGTCCGAGACGGTCTTGACGACGTCGTTCACCCTGCATTCCCCTGTCCAGTCTTCGCTGGCTAATCCTGAAATAAGAAATTCAAACCCATACCGGTGTCAACAGCTTTTTTGGATCGAATTTTCCGAGAGGCCGATTGACAGTTTCAGAATTTTGAAGAATTTTTTACAGAAATGGAAGGCATCAGGGGAATGTCGGAACAAACCGGAATATTGGCGGCTGCCGAGGGGATGGCGGTGACCGTGGAGAATGCGGGCGGCGTTTCGCCGGTCCTTCTCGTTTGCGAACATGCCTCGCTCAGGATGCCCGCCGCGCTCGGCACGCTTGGGCTCGCGCCCGAGGCATTGAGTGCGCATATCGCCTGGGACCCGGGCGCCCTGGCGGTGGCGCGCAGGCTGTCCGGGGCGCTCGACGCCACGCTGATCTTCCAGAATTTCTCCCGTCTCGCCTATGATTGCAACCGGCCGCCCGAATCGCCCGACGCCATGCCGGCGGTGAGCGAGGTCTACGAGATTCCGGGCAATCGCGACATCGATCCCGCCCAGCGGCAGGCGCGCATCGATGGCATTTACCGGCCCTGGCGGCGCGGCCTCGCCGATCTGATCGCCGCGCGGAAGGCGGCCGGCCGTGAGACCGCGATCGTGACGGTCCATACATTCACGCCCGTCTACAAGGGCCAGCCGCGAACGGTCGAGATCGGGATCCTTCACGACGGCGATACCCGGCTCGCCGATGCGATGCTGGCGCGGGCAGAGCGTGCGGGGCAGGGATACCGCATCGAGCGGAACGCGCCCTACGGTCCCGCCGATGGCGTCACCCACACGCTGGTCGAGCACGGGCTTTCGAACGGACTGCTCAACGCGATGATCGAGATCCGCAACGATCTCGTAAGGGACGAATCGGGCCTGGCCAGGATTTCGGACTTGCTTGAAACGCTTGTTTCAGGAAGTCTGTCGGACGAAAAGACAAGAGGAAACGCCAGGGCGGATGCCACCTCGTAGTCAAGGAGACATTCGCATGAAGAGTTTTTCTCACATTGTTCGGGTTCCGGCCCCGGTAGCGGGCGGACCCGGAAGAAGGGGGAGCCTCGAATGCCTAGGGGCGTGATCATGTTCGTGCGGCTGGTCGACGGATTCAACCGTCGCGTTGGCACGGTCGCGATGTATCTTGTCTTCGTCATGATGGGAATCCTGTTCTATTCGTCCATTTCCAAGGCATTTTTGCTTCCGGCCAACTGGACGCTGGAATCGGCGCAGTTCGCCATGGCGGCCTATTTCATGCTGGGCGGGGCCTTCGCCATGCAAACCGGCGATCACGTTCGCATGGATCTGTTCTACAGCAGCTGGTCGCTCCGGCGGCGGGCGGCGATGGACGTCCTGACCGCCGTCGCGCTCATCACCTATCTCGCCTTCATGCTGTATGGCGGCCTGTCCTCCACGACCTACGCGATCCAGTATGGGGAGAAGAGTTTCACGGCGTGGGCGCCCTATATGTGGCCGATCAAGGTCACCATGACCTTCGGCATCCTGCTCATGCTGCTCCAGTCCGTCGCGAACCTCATCAAGGATGTCGCGCAAGTGCGTGGGAAGCCGATCGCATGAGTTACGAGCTGATCGCGCTTACGATGTTCGCCTCGATGATGGTGCTGCTCCTGACGGGGCAGCGCGTCTTCGCCGTCATCGGCTTCGTCGCCGTCATCGCCGCTTTCCTTCTCTGGGGTGAGGGCGGGTCGGAGATGGGCTTCGCCGCGGCCATGAAGCTCGTCAAATGGTACCCGATGCTCACGCTGCCCATGTTCATCTTCATGGGTTACATGCTGTCGGAATCGGGCATCGCCGAGGATCTGTACAAGGCGTTCCATGTGTGGATGGGCCCGATCGGCGGCGGGCTGGCGCTCGGCACGGTCGGCCTCATGGTCATCATCTCGGCCATGAACGGCCTGAGCGTGGCCGGCATGGCCATCGGCGCGACCATCGCCATGCCGGAACTGCTCAGGCGCGGTTACGACAAGGTGATGGTGACGGGCGTCATACAGGGGGGCAGCACCCTGGGTATCCTGATCCCGCCCAGCGTGGTGCTCGTGCTCTACGGCATGATCGCCCGCGTGCCTGTCGGCGAACTCTGGGTGGCCGGCGTGTTTCCCGGATTGCTGATGGCTTTCATCATGGCCGTCTATATCTATGTCCGTTGCCGCATCAATCCGTCTCTCGGCCCGGCGCTTTCGCCGGAGGAGCGCGACGTGCCGCTCCGGGAGAAGATCAAACTGCTCTCGGCCGGGATCATTCCGCTCATCATCTTCCTGCTGATGATGGGGCTTTTCATGACCGGCACGACCAGCCTGGTCGAAAGCTCGGCGATCGGCGCGGTGGCGTCGCTTGCGGCGGCAATCTATCGCAAGAGGCTGACGCGAAAGGTTTTCCTCGGCACGTTGCGCAATACGCTCGGCATTTCCTGCATGTTCATGTGGATCCTCGTGGCGTCGCTTTGTTTCGGCGCGGTGTTCGACGGGCTGGGCGCGGTGAAGTCGATCGAGCGCTTCTTCATGGGCGACCTCGGGCTGAAGCCCTGGCAGGTGCTGCTGATGATGCAGGTATCCTTCATCGTCATGGGGATGTTTCTCGACGACACGGCGATGCTCGTGATCGTCGCGCCGCTTTACATCCCGCTTGTCGCCGCGCTCGGTTACGATCTCGTATGGTATGGGATTCTCTACACGATAACCTGCCAGATCGCCTATATTACCCCGCCCTTCGGCTATAACCTGTTCCTCATGAAGGCCATGGCGCCACCGGGCGTGACGATGCCGGACATCTACCGGTCGATCTGGCCATTCGTGGCGATCATGGCGTTCAGCCTGTTCGTCATCGCCGTCTTCCCCGAGATCGCCACCTGGCTTCCGGCGCATGTCTACAACAAGTGACCGGAGGTGGCGCGGTGCCGCCTCCCAAGAAGAATGGCCTATACAACGGACAAACGGAACAAGGCCGCGATATTCGGTGCAACTTAGAAGAGGGAACTAGATCATGACCAACAGACGTCAATTCCTGACCAAAGCGGGTACCCTTTCCGTCGGCGCGGCGGGATCGGTGCTGGCGGCTCCCGCTATCGTCAGGGCGCAGACCGCCATCAAATGGCGCCTCCAGACCTATGCCGGCTCCGTGCTCGGGCAGCATGTCACCAAGCCGATCGTGGACATGGTCAACGAAACGGCCAAGGGCGAGCTCGAGATAGAGCTCTATTTCGCCGACCAGATCGTCCCGACGGGCGAATTGTTCCGCGCGTTGCAGGCCGGCACGATCGATGCCGTCCATTCCGACGACGACTCCATGGCGTCGCCGGCCGAAGTGGCGGTGTTCGGCGGCTACTTCCCCCTGGCGACGAAACAGATCATGGACGTTCCCGTGCTCTTTCGCCAGTACGGGCTCGGCGAGATCTGGAAGTCGGCCTATGAAAAGGTCGGCGGGGTCGTCTGGCTGTCGTCCTCGGGGCAGGATCCGTGCCATTTCAACACCAAGAAGCCGATCAACGCGCTCAAGGATCTCGATGGTCTGCG
>JAGRLJ010000064.1 GCA_020441805.1 Rhizobiaceae bacterium | reverse complement strand
ACCGCCGCCGGCATGGGCTGCATGGCGGCGCTGGAGGCCGAACGCTTCCTGGCCGGGCATCTTCACATCGCCGAGGCGGCGGAGTAATCCGCCGCGAGCCGCAGGGGAACATCGCGGCCGAAATCACGAGGGGACTGGGCACCGATGGCGTTCGACTGGGACAAACTGCGCATCTTTCACGCGGCCGCGGAAGCCGGGTCCTTCACCCATGCCGCCGACCGGCTGCATCTTTCCCAGTCGGCGATCAGCCGCCAGGTCTCCGCGCTCGAGGCCGACATCAATACCAAGCTCTTCCACCGCCATGCCCGCGGCCTGATCCTGACCGAGCAGGGCGAGCTTCTCTACCGCACCGCCCATGAGGTGCTGATGAAGCTCGAAATGGTCAAGATGCAACTCACCGAAACGACGGAGAAGCCGACCGGCCGGCTGCGCATCACCACCACGGTCGGCCTCGGCCAGGGCTGGCTCACCGACAAGGTGCAGGAATTCCTCTCGCTCTATCCGGAAATGCAGGTCCAGCTGATCCTCGACAACGAGGAGCTGGACGTCAACATGCGCCATGCCGACTGCGCGATCCGGCTGCGCGAGCCGCAGCAGTCGGACCTGATCCAGCGCAGGCTCTTCACCGTCCATATGCATGTCTATGCCGCGCCCTCCTATATCAGCCGCTACGGCGAGCCGCAGACGCTGGAAGAGCTCGACAACCACCGCATCATCAGCTTCGGCGAACCCGCGCCCAACTACCTGCTCGACGTGAACTGGCTGGAGACCGCCGCCCGCCCGGACGACGATCCGCGCGTGGCGGTGCTACAGATCAACAGCCTGACCTCGATCAAGCGCGCCTGCCTGCTCGGCATCGGCATCGCCATGCTGCCGGACTATATCGTCGGTCGCGACCCCGGGCTCGTCCAGCTCGTCACCAATGCCGACGTTCCCACTTTCGACACCTATTTCTGCTATCCGGCCGAAATGAAGAATGCGGCCAAGCTGAAGGTGTTTCGCGACTTCATCGTCGCCAAGGCCCGCAACTGGAATTTCTGATCGCCAGGCGACTCGCGGGCGGGCATGCGCGGATCGGCTGCCCGGATTCCGTCCACTTCCCATCGAAGAAATCGCTTATAAAGCGAAGTCAAAAATACTATTTTTAGGCGACATCGAGGAAGATACTTTTCCGAAATCTGGATTACTATTTTATTTCAATGGTTTATTTTCTTGGTCACTTGACCATGCGCTGCACGCATATCTGGCATGCGCCCCACCCTATTGTGCCATGCACAAAAAACGCCCATATCGCCTTCAGTTGATGCACATGGCGGTTTTCCTCCCAGTACCGCTGCATCAGCTGTTCCCCTCTGGAGGTTAATTACCTTCACAACTATAAGGGCCCGGCATTTGCCGTGGCCCTCTTTTTTTGCCTTGAATTCAAGCGGGCGTCCTGCCCTCTTCCTCCCGGGGGCCGAAGGCAGGACGCTGCGGGTATCCGCGGCACCCTGCATGCGAACGCACCCTCATCCTTCCGGGGACGAGGGTGCGGCTTTATCGGTCATACGGGATGCGGATTGCCCGACCCGTCGCTCTCAATTGCAAGCGGCGCAGAAGCGCTGGATCCGCCGGCAGGCCTCTTCGAGCATCGTCTCGGACGTGGCATAGGAAATGCGGAAATTGGGGCCGAGACCGAAGGCCGAGCCGTGGACCACGGCGACGCCCTCGCTTTCGAGAAGCTCGGAGACGAAATCCTCGTCGGTCTCGATGACCTTGCCCGAGGGCGCGGTCTTGCCGATCAGTCCTTCGCAGGACGGATAGACATAGAAGGCGCCTTCCGGCGTCGGGCATTTGATGCCCCTGGCCTGGTTCAGCATCGACACGACGAGATCGCGGCGGCCCTGGAAGACCGTCTTGTTCCGCTCGATGAAGTCTTGCGGGCCTTCCAGCGCCTCCAGCGCCGCCCATTGCGCGACCGAGTTGGTGCCCGAGGTCTGCTGGCCCTGAATCATGTCCATCGCCTTGATGAGCTGGAGCGGCCCGGCCGCGTAGCCNNCCAGCCGGTCATGGCATAGGCCTTGGAAACCCCGTTCATGGTCAGCGTGCGGTCGTAGAGCGCGGGCTCGACCTCGGCCGGCGTCGAGAATCGGAAGTCGTCGAAAGTCAGGTGCTCGTACATGTCGTCGGTGAGGATCCAGACATGCGGGTGCCGGATCAGCACATCGGTCAGGGTCTTGAGCTCCTCGCGCGAATAGGCAGCGCCGGACGGGTTCGACGGTGAGTTGAAGACGAGCCACTTCGTCTTCGGCGTGATCGCCTTTTCGAGGTCCGCCGCCTGGAGCTTGAACTTGTTCCCGATCGTCGTCGGCACGAAAACGGGCGTGCCGCCGCAAAGCGCCACCATTTCAGGATACGACACCCAGTAAGGCGCGGGGATCACCACTTCGTCGCCGGGATTGAGGGTCGCCATGAAGGCGTTGAACAGGATCTGCTTGCCGCCGGTCCCGACGATCACCTGGTTCGCCGTATAGTCGAGATTGTTCTCGCGCTTGAACTTGCGGGCGATCGCCTCGCGCAGTTCGACGATGCCGGCCACGGCGGTATATTTCGTCTCGCCGCGATTGATCGCGTCGATCGCCGTCTTCTTGATATTGTCGGGCGTATCGAAGTCGGGTTCGCCGGCGCCGAGGCTGATGACGTCCCGGCCTTTCGCCTTCAGTTCGCGCGCCTTCTGCGAAACGGCGATGGTGGCGGAGGGCTTCACGCGGGAAAGAGCGTCGGCGAGGAAGGCCATTGTCGAGATTCCTTGTAGGGATTGGTTTCAGGCGGGGGGACTTATAGGAGAAGGGACGGCCCCGATCAAGCAGCCGGTTCACCGGCGAAAATGCCCGAACCACGAAAAGTCTCGGGCTTTGCTTAAGCCGGAGGTAATCATTTGTCATATATTATGGCGCGCGAAAACAGGTTTATGCGGAAGGCATGATGGGCAGCATATTTTCCAATCTCCGGCGCGACGAGACCGAAGCCTGGGTGGCGGACTACGGTCCCTACACCCTTCATTCCGCGCTTCAGCCGATCTTCAGCCAGGACGATCGTGGCGAACTGACGCTACAGGCATTCGAGGGACTGATCCGCCCGATGCGCAACGGCGAATTCGTGCGCCCCGGCGAATTCTTCTCGATGGTCGAAGCCAGGGACAGGGCCAAGATCGACAGCCTCTGCCGTTCGCTGCACATCTTCAACACCGGCGCGCTCAACCGCAGGCGCGCCAAGCTTTTCGTGAATTTCCATCCCGGTCTCTTCATCACCGACATGGGTATCCGCCGCGAGGTGGAGATCATCAAGCTGGCGACGCTCGAAGCCGGGATGACGCCGGACCGCATCGTCTGCGAGATCACGCAGAAGGAAAACGACTCCGCCGACATGCTGTCGCGTTTCGTGGAAGAACTCCGCAAGCACGGTTTCCGCATCGCCATCGACGAATATGGCGCCGAGGAGCGGGACGTCGCGCGCCTCAACCTGCTCAAGCCCGATTACGTGAAGTTCGAGGCCGACTGGGTCAAGGAGTTCCTGGAAAATTCCGCCGGCTCGGCGCTGTTGCGCGTCATGGTCAATCAGTTCCGGGAACAGGGCATCCTCGCCATATTCGAAGGCCTGGAGGATCTGCGCCAGGTCGATATGTGCCATAATCTCGACGTGCCGCTGCTCCAGGGTTACGCACTGGCCCGGCCCGAACTGGCGCCCACGCATTTCAACGCCGATTTCCCCGAGCAGGACGAGGCCCCCGACAGCGATCCCAGGCTGAAATCGGAACTGGAACGCTACGACCCCTCCCTGCACCTCCCGCGCGCCGGCGCCCCGACCTTCGGCGGCGGGCGCCGCGCGGCCGCCTTCGGCAAGCGCACCGGCTGAAGCCCGCCCCGCTTGACATCGCGGCGGCAGGGCCCCACAACCCGGCTTCGGTGAAGCAGCCTTCGGGAGTTCGATCTTGGTCGGAGCTATGGGATGCGCGCGGCGCGTCGTGGCGGGAGCCATCGCCATCGCGGCCGTCATGCATGCGTCGGCTAGTGCCGAAACGGCCGTCATCCAGACCGAGCGGGTCGCGATCACGGTCGAGACGCTTGCCAAGGGGCTGGATCATCCCTGGGCGGTCGAGCCGCTTCCGGATGGCGCGCTTCTGGTCACCGAGCGCTCCGGCCAGCTCAAGCTCTATCGCGACGGCAAGCTTTCCATCGTCAGGGGATTGCCCCCGCTCTGGGCCAAGGTCCAGGGTGGTCTGCTCGACGTCGCGCTCTCGAACGATTTCGAGAAGGACGGCATCGTCTTCCTCACCGCCACGCAGAACTACGAGGGCGGCATCGGCACCGTGGTCATCCGAGCCAAGCTCGCCGGAAATGGCGGCTGGCTTTCCCATGCCAGGACGATCTTCCGCTCGGCGCGGCCCGATCCCGTCGATCACAATTTCGGCAGCCGTATCGCCGTGGCGCCGGACGGCTCGCTTTTCGTGACGGTCGGCGACCAGGCCCGCGAAAAGCTCGCCCAGGACCGGTTCGACCATCGCGGCACGGTCATCCATATCAATGCCGACGGATCGATCCCCCCCGGCAATCCGTTCCGCGACGGCGTCGACGGCCTGCCCGAGATCTGGTCCTACGGACACCGCAATCCGCAAGGCATCACCTTCGATGCGAAGGACGGCACGCTCTATACCGTGGAACATGGCGCCAAGGGCGGCGATGAGATCAACCGGCCCGAACCCGGCAAAAACTACGGCTGGCCGGTCATATCCTACGGCACCGACTATGACGGCTCGAAGATCGGCATCGGAACCATGGCGCTCGGCATGGAACAGCCGGTCCATTACTGGGATCCGTCGATCGCGCCGAGCTCAATCCTCGTCTATCGCGGCGACATGTTTCCCGAGTGGAACGGCAATTTCCTGGTCTCGGCGCTCAAGTTCGAACTGATCTCCCGCCTCACGCGCGACGCGGAGGGACGGATCGTCGGCGAGGAACGGCTGCTGACAGATCAGTTCGGCCGGATCCGCGACATCAAGGAAGCGCCGGACGGCTCGCTTCTCGCGGTGACCGACGACGACGACGGGCTGCTGTTGCGGATCGCGCGCCACAAGACTCCGGCCGCCGGCGCGGAAGACCCCTGACAGCCTCCCGGTCCCGGTCACAGCGTGCTCCGGATATCCCTCCGGAACATGAATTTCAGCCCCGACCAGACCGCATCGACCGCGGCGACCTTCACATCGACCAGGCCGGTGGGCAGGAAGATCTCGCGCAACTGGTCCTCGGTAATGTCCGTCGGCACTTTCGAGGCCTTTTTGGGCCAGGACAGCCAGAGCATGCCCGCCGGTTTGAGGCAGGCCCGCAGCATCGGCGCCGCGGTTTCGAGGCGGAGGCGATCCGTTTCGAAGACATGCATGTAGTCGAACAGGCGCTCCGGCCGTTCCGGCAACGTCCTGACGGCATCGGCAAGGGCGGGATGGCCGGCGATCTCCGTCAGCCCCTCGGGCACGCCGATGAGAAGCGCGCGCATGCCGTCGGCGATTCCGAGCTTCCTGGGGAGCGGCGTTCCGGAATAACCGGCGCTCACGGCTTGGCCCGCCAGACGATCGGGAACGTCTCCGGTCCACCCTCCTTCTCGTCGCATTCGTCCTTGGCCCGCTCCTCCAGCAATTCGAGACGGAATTGTCCGTCGTTGAAGCGCCATTTGTAGAACTGGCCGCAATCGCCGATCCCGCGCCCCTTGAAGAAGGACGTCATCTCCTTTGTCTTCGGATCGAAGCCGATATTGTAGGCGGTGCTCGTCGTCGTCGGCCTGCCGTCCACCATCAACGGGAACGAAATCCGCTCGACGATCACGTCGTAACCGACATAGATCGCATAGGGCTGGTTGTAGGCGCCGCCCACGCCGCAGGGCACGACGATGAGGCGGACATCGTCGGAAGCGATATCGAAACCGTCGAAACGTCCGATCGTTCCGGGCTCCATGTCGGCGCAGGCGCCGCCGGAGTCGGTGAAGTCCTTGCGAACGATCTTCGGCAGGTCGTCCAGGCTCCCGATGTCGCGCGCCATGGCGTCGGCGGGCGGCGTCCGGTCGCCCCTGGCCTCGAGCGCGTCGGTGCGGCCCAGCCGGTCCTGGACTTCATCTATGTAGAGCATGGCGGCCTTGACGCCGCTGAGTTTCACGGGCGACGTTCGCGTGTCCTTGCCGCCGTCCACGGCGATCTCCATCGCCGAACCGGTCTCCATCGCATCCATCAGGGCCAGCACCTTCGCCTGGTCGGCATGGAGGAAGCTCGAACCATATTCGTCCGGCTGGAGATCCCCGGCGTTCAGCACGAGGACCTCCTTGCCATCGACGAGGAAGCGATAGGCAGCCTCCGGCCGGCTCCCGGGCGAAAGATCCGGCGCGACGCGCAGCTTGAGCCGGACCGGCGCGTTCGGCGCCCCTCCGCGCTGGAAGCCGACGGACTGCACACCCTTGGCCTCCCAATCCGTAAAGCCCATCTCGCAGGTCAGCCCGTTGGTGCATTCCACCCGCCAGTCGCGGATGTCCTTGCTGACCCATGCCTGCGCCGTCCCGGCCGAGAGCCCGACCGCCGTCACAAGCCCCGCGCGGAATAATCTTGCCGAATTCACGTCTTTCTCCCGAATTATACATCAGAGCAATTGCCAAGGGCCTGCCGACTGCCTATGCCGTTGCAAGCCGCTCCCGTCCTCATCGACATCCATGCCACAATGACGCGTATCCAGGCCAATCTTATTCTCCTGCTCACCGCCGCGATCTGGGGCGCGGCCTTCGTCAGCCAGAATCTGGCGATGAACAGCATGGGGCCGCTCTGGTTCGTCGGCATCCGTTTCATCATCGGCTTTCTGGCGGTCCTGCCCTTCGCCATCCGCGAAAACGGCAAGGCGACCACGCCGCTCAACGCGCGGGCGGTCGCCGCCTATGGCATCTGCGGCATGGCCCTGCTCCTGGGCGCGATCACCCAGCAGATCGGCATGCTCACCACGACCGTGACCAATGCGAGCTTCCTCACCGGCCTCTATGTCATCATCGTGCCAGTCCTGAGCGTGATCGTGCTGCGCCGCCTGCCGCACTGGATCATATGGCCCGCCGCGTTGATGGCGCTTGCCGGCATCTTCTATCTCGCCGGCGGCCGGCTCTCGACGCTCGTCGCCGGCGATTTCTGGATGATCGCCTGCGCCGCCTGCTTCGGAACGCAGGTGCTGCTGGTCGGCATATTCATGTCGGGCAGCGACCGCCCGCTGGCGCTCTCCGCCGTGCAGTTCCTCGTGACCGGCGCCGGCGCGCTCGCCATCGCCGCCGCGATCGAGCCGGTGAGCTGGGCGGGCATCGTCGAAGCCGCGCCGCATATTCTCTATTCCGGCCTCGTCTCCTCCGGGATCGCCTATACGCTCCAGGTCGTCGGCCAGCGCTGGACGACCGCGCCGCAGGCGGCGATCTTCCTCTCGAGCGAGTCCCTTTTCGGGGCATTCTTCGGGGCGCTTGTCCTTGGCGAGCGCATTTCCCCGATCGGTTATTTCGGCTGCGCCTTGATTTTCGTCGCCATGCTGCTGGTTGAAATCGTACCGGAACTTACAAAGCGCCGCCGCCCGACCTGATTTTCTGAATAGATTTCGACAGGCGCGCTCAATATTCTGCCCAATATTTCGGCAACTTGCTCCCAGACGCCGAAATTGAACGATTTTCGGCGTCCGAAGAAACTTTCGCTTGCCAAAACACGCTAAAACCATCAATTTGCTTGCGTTCGGGCAATTGCGAACAACGGGAAGACCCTAGAGAACAGCGCGTCGGAGGCGCAATATGGCTCCGGGTGGCACGTTTTGGTCAGAGCTTCGCGCCACGATAGTCAGGACTTTCCTTATCGAAATCTGCCTGCTTACGCCCGCAAAGGGCTTGGATGACAATGCCGCTTGGGGGCGGCTTGGATAAGGGATGGTACTGCAATGGCCGAGACCGGCACCGTTAAGTTCTTCAACACCGACAAAGGTTTCGGCTTCATCAAGCCGGACAAGGGCGGTTCCGATATTTTCGTTCATATCACCGCCGTGCAGGCCTCCGGCCTGACGGGATTGACCGAAAACCAGAAGGTAACCTTCGATACCGAGCCGGATCGCCGCGGCAAGGGCCCGAAAGCGGTCAACCTCAGGGTCACGGGCTGACCTGATCCGACCTATCGAAAATTTGCGCCGCCCCGGTTGAAGCCGGTGGGTGGCGCTTTGCGTTTCAACGGGCCGACCGCCACAAACCGGCCCTTTTTCATTCAGCCTCCATTCATCGCCCCGCCGATAGCGTTTTCCGCGAGCAAGGCCCTCAAAGGGCCCGGAACAGGCCGCAGGCTTGCGGAACCGTATCAAGGAAACAGGGAGCCAACATGAACAGGATCGCAAGGGCCGTCATCCTTTCCGCCGCCGCGCTGGCGACGGTCGCCACGACGATCGAATTCGCTTCGGCGGGCGAAGTCCACTGGCGCAAGCATCATGCCCGGTCCTGGAAGAAGAAGGTGGTCGTTACCGGCGTCGTCGCCGGCACCGTCGTCTCGGCCCGCCCACGGGTGATCCATCGGGAGCGTCCGCTGCTGGTCCAGGAGGAAAGCCCGTTCTACGACGACGAGACCGTCTATGACGACGGCACGGCCTATTCCGAGCCGGCCCTGCCGCGCCGGGCCTATCGCGACGACATGCCGGAAGATGACGAATATGCCCAGCCCTACGAAGATGACGACATGCAGGGTTATGACGACCGGCGCGCCGCCCGTTCGCAAGACGACGATTATTTTCCTGAACGGCCGGCCGCCAATCACAAGCGCAAGCCATCGGAGGCCGTGACAAGGACGGAGACGCAGCGCCTTCCCGTCAAGCGGAAAAGCACGCAGCAGGCCGATGCCCGCGCCCTGCGCCCATGGAGCAGGGAATGGAAGGAATGGTGCGCGGGACGCTTCCCGTCTTTCAATCCCCAGAACGGCACCTATCTGGGCTATGACCGGAAGCGCCATTTCTGCAAGGCCGGCTGACGGCCGGCCGGCACCGAAGACGGGTAGGCCGGACCGGGCGCCCTGCCGTTCAGATTCCGCGCAGGAAGGGATTGCCGCGCCGCTCGTCACCGATGCGGCTGCCTGGACCGTGGCCGCAGATGAAGCCGACATCGTCGCCCAGCGGAAGCACCTTCGTCCGGATCGACTCGAGCAATTGCTCATGATCGCCGCCGGGCAGGTCCGTGCGGCCGATCGAGCCGCTGAACAGCACGTCGCCGAGATGGGCGAAATTCTGGTCGCGATTGAAGAAGATCACATGGCCGGGCGCATGGCCCGGCGTATGATAGACCTCAAATATATGATCGCCGAAGGATACCGTTTCCCCCTCTTCGAGAAACCGGTCCGGCACCATGTTCCGGACTTTCATATCCGCTCCGAACCGGGCGGCGCTCGCCTCCATGGCCTGAAGCAGCGGCAGGTCGTCCCTGTGCGGGCCGATCACCGGAATGCCGAGCGCCTCCTTGAGGTCGAGCGCCCCGCCCGCATGATCGAGATGACCATGCGTGAGCCAGATTTCCTTGAGTGTGATGTCGTTTTCCCGGACGGTCTGGAGGATGACCTCGACATCGCCGCCGGGATCGACGATGACGCCCTCCCGCGTATCGGGATCGAAGAGCACGGTGCAATTCTGCTGGAAGGGCGTGACCGGAATGATCCCGGCTTGAAGCTTGGCCATCGTCTGTCCTGACATTGTCTCGTGGTCAGGCGGATATAGGCGTCGCCGGCGCTTTTGTCATCAGCGGCGATCGAGGCTCGCCACGTCCATCGAATTGATCGGCGACGCGCCCAGGCTGGCTGTCGTGACCAGGAAGGCGGCGACGACGAGGCTGAATGCCGCGACCAGCATGACGAGCGGGCGGAGCTGCACGGCGACGGCATTGTCTTCGGCGATCGTGTTCATCGGATGTCCCTTCTCGGTCGGCGCCCGGCGCCGTTGCAAACCTGACGTTCTTATCCGCCCGTTTGTTCGCCAATGCTGTTACCGAAGTGACTGTTCCGAAAGCCGGATGCAAAAAAGCGGCCCACGGGCCGCTTCCAATGCCGATATGACGGAAAGGTCACTCCGCCGCCTGGGCGGCGGCGGGATAGACTTCCTTGGTATAATCGTTCATCAGCGTCTCACAGATCGTTGCCGGCGTGAAACGATAGGGGCCGATCTCCGAGACCGGCGTGACTTCCGCGGCGGATCCGGTGAGGAAGCATTCGGTGAACTCCGTCAGTTCCTCCGGCATGATCGCCCGCTCGATCACCTCGATGCCGCGGCGCTTCGCAAGCTCGATCACCGTCTGGCGGGTGATGCCGTTGAGGAAGCAATCCGGATCGGGGGTGTGGATCACGCCGTCCTTGACGAAGAAGATGTTCGCGCCGGTCGCCTCGGCGACGCGGCCGCGATAGTCGAGCATCATCGCATCCGCGTAGCCCTTGGCCTCGGCCGCATGCTTGGAGATGGTGCAGATCATGTAGAGGCCGGCCGCCTTGGCCTTGGAGGGCGCCGTGCGCGGGTCGGGCCGGCGATACTCCGCCATGTCGAGCCGGATGCCCTTGAGCTTCTCGGCCGGATTGAAATAGCTGCCCCACTGCCAGATCGCGATGGCGACGTTGATCTTGTTGTTCTGGGCCGA
>JAGRLJ010000407.1:4734-4877 GCA_020441805.1 Rhizobiaceae bacterium | reverse complement strand
CGACCGAACTCGGAATTCATCGTATCCACTTCCATCTCGATGGCGATTTCGATCGCGCGCTTCCAGTGGCGCACCGCGGCCTGCCGCTCGGCTTCGTCATTGGAGGCCCAGCGATACATCGGCAGGATCGAGGCGATGCCGAC
>JAGRLJ010000407.1:0-4661 GCA_020441805.1 Rhizobiaceae bacterium | reverse complement strand
CGCGGCGAAAGCTCGATCCATTCATATCCGAGCTCCGCCACCTTCGCCGGAAGGACATCCAGCGAAAGGTGCCTATGCATGTGTGGGTCAAGCGCGATTTTCATAAGGCAATACTCCAGAGTTTCAGCGGAAATCGACCCAGACGCCGCCGGCTTCGTGGCTGTCCGCCGCCGCGTTGATGAAACGGACGCCGCGCGATCCGGTATGGATATCGGGCAGGTTCAGCAGGCCGTCCGGCACCGGTTCGCCCGTCCGGCGCGCTTCCACGGCGATGGCGATCTCGCGATAGAGATTGCCCCAGGCGTCGGATAGCGACTCGCCGTGACCGCGCGGCAAGAGCGTCATCCGCTCCGCCGCCGGCACGACGCCCGCGCCATGGCCGCGCACGATCGTCTGCTCCGGCTGGTTGAGCGGAGTATATCTCAGCGTTTCGGGGAATTCCTGGTCCCATTCCAGCCCGCCCTTGTCGCCATAGATGCGGAAGCGCAGGGCGCAGTGATTGCCCGGCGCGGCCTGTGTGATCCACATCGCGGCGGGCGCGCCGTTTTCAAGCGCCATATTGATGAAGGCTGTGTCCTCCATGGCCTTGGGGGCGCCGCAGACATGGAAATCCGCGCGGAGCCGGGTCACCGGTTGTCCGCTCACATATTCGAGCATCTGCAAGGCATGGGTGCCGATGTCGCCCGTGGCCGAGGCCCGGCCGATCTTGGCGGGATCGCGCCGCCAGGCGAGCGATTTGGAGTCCGGATCGTCCGGCTCGGTCGCCCAGTCCTGGGCATATTCGACAAGCGCCTGCCGCACCTCGCCGATCGCCCCGGCCTTGACCATCTCATGAGCCTGCCGGGCCATGGGGTGGTAGGGATAGGGATGGGTGATCGCGAAGACCAACCCGGTCTCGCGCTGGCGCTTTTCCAGGGCGTCGCAATCCTCCCGTGACAGCGTCATCGGCTTGTCGCAGATAATGTCGATGCCCGCATCCATGAAGGCCTCCGCGATCGGCCGGTGCGTCCAGTTCGGCGTGCAGATCGCCACGGCCTCGATACCGTCCGCCCGGGCTGCTTCCGCGCGCGCCATTGCATGATAGTCGGTATAGATCCTGTCCTCCGGCAGCATCCATTCCCGCCCGGATATCCTCGCCGTCTCCGGGTCCGACGACAGGGCTCCCGCCACGAGGTCCCATCGATTGGAAAGGCGGGCGCCGGTCCAGTGCCATTGCCCGACAAGCGCGCCCCGTCCGCCGCCGACGATACCGAGCCGCAGGCGCCGCGTGGCGTTGGGATAGAATTCGGTTCCAGTCAGAGCCACCAGTTGTCCTCCCGAATGCTGCTGATGATGATGACGAACGAGATTGTGATCCCGGACCGCCCTCACGTCCGGATGACGTGGTCGGTTACCTCCTCGATCGTGGTATCCTCCTTGCGGGCCTCGAACACCTTGGTGCCGTGACTCATGACGACGAAGCGGTCGCAGACCTGGAAGGCGTGATAGAGGTTGTGCGTCACGAGCACGCTCGACGTGCCTTCCCGCTTGAGGTCCCGGACATAGGACAGCAGATGCTCGGTCTCGCGCACCGAAAGCGCTGATGTCGGCTCGTCGAGCAGCAGGATGTTGCGCTTGAAATGCACGGCGCGGGCGATCGCGACCGCCTGTTTCTGGCCGCCGGACAGGAAGCCCACTTCCTTGTCCGGATTGTCGATGCCGGAGATCTGGACCGCGCTGCCGAGGATCTGGATCGCGACGTCCTGCATCCGCTTGTGGTCCATGAAACCGAAATGGCTTACGATTTCGCGGCCCAGGAAAATATTGCGGGTGATCGACATGGAATCGACCAGTGCGATATCCTGGTAGATGGTCTCGATGCCGGCGCCTTCGGAATCCGCGCGGCTACGGAACTGCCGGATCTCGCCGTTGACATAGATCTCGCCGGAGGTCGGCGGGTTGATGCCCGAGATCATCTTCACGAGCGTGGACTTGCCGGCGCCGTTGTCGCCCAGCAACCCCACCACCTCGTTGCGGCCGATATGGAAGTTCATGTTGTTGAGCGCGACGAAGGAGCCGTAGCGCTTCACGATATTGCGCATTTCGAACAACGGCTTGTCCGTCGCGGCACTGTCCGTCTGGATGGTGTTGTTCATGGCCGCGGGTCCCTTGAGCGTTTCGGTCGATAGGGTCATGTCCTGTCCTCCTAGCCGCGGCCGCGGCGAATGGCGGTGTTGGAGATGACCGCGATCACGATCAGCGCACCGACGAACATGTCGAAATAGAAGGCTGGCGCTTGCAGGAGCAACAGGACGTCCTGGATGGTGAAGACGAGCGCCGTGCCGAGAATGATGCCGAGGATCGAGCCCCGGCCGCCGTTCAGCGCGAAGCCGCCGATGACGCAGGCCGCGATCGTCTGAAGTTCCATGCCCAGGCCGCCGCCCGGCTGGATGGAGCCGACGCGGGTCGCGGCGATGACGCCGGAGAGCGCCGCCATGAAGCCGGCGATGGCGAAGGCGATCGTCTTGGTGCGGTTCGGCTTGATGCCGATGGCGATGGCCGCGTTGCGGTTGCCGCCGACCGCGTAGAAATGATTGCCGAGCCGATGGTGGTGCAGAAGGAAGTAGAAGACGACAGAGAGCCCGAGGAACCAGATCATCGAGGCGTGCATCACGCCGATTTCACCGCCGAATATGGTGGCGAAGGGCTCTGTCGGCTTGAAGCGGATCGCGGAGGCGCCATGCACCAGCAGCGTCGTGCCCTTCCAGAGCAGCATGCCGCCGAGTGTCGCGATGAAGGATGGAATATTGAATTTCAGCGTGATGAAGGCATGCAGACAGCCGATCAGCACACCCAGCGTCAACACGAAAGCCAGGGCCAGGAAGGGCGCGAAAGCGCTGCTCGGGTCCATGGCGATGTCGCCCATCAGGGCGATCGATACCTGGGCGCAGACGATCGACAGCAGCGAATAGACGGCGCCAACCGACAGGTCGAACTCGCCGGCGATCATCAAGATGCCGACACCGAGCGCCATGATGCCCGGAACGGCGATCGATTTCAGCGTCACCGAGATATTGGCCGGAACCAGATAACGGAAATTGTCCGGGAACATGAGGGCCGCGACGATGCAGACAAGCTGCACGAGCACGAACATCACGGCGATGCCGCCTTCCGAACGATCGCGGATCCAGTCGGCCAGCTTGGTGAGAAACGGCCTGCTGGCGCGTTCGGCGACAGCGCGCCGAATGTGGTCGGACTGATTTTTGACGGGTTCGGAACTCACCGTGGCAGTCATTGTCATCACCCTTCGGGCTGGCGCGCGGCTTCCGGATCGGGTCCTGCCGATCCAAGAGGGAAAGATGCGCGAATTGGCGGTTTGCGGCTCGAAGCGCCGGTCGACGGCTGCGCTTCGTGCCTCTCCTCCGTCGAACCTTGCGGCCGGAGATCCGGCCGCAAGACGGCGCCCGCTCAAGGAGCGCCGTCAGGTCCTCAGCGGATCGGCCCGGCCCATTTCACGGCCTGCTCGTAGTTCGACTTGTCGACGAGGCCGGTGCCGCCCGTATCCATCTCGGACGGATAGAGGCCGTATTTCACATTCAGCGCAAGCTGGGTGACCGCATAATAGCCCTGGCTGTAGGGTTGCTGGTCCACGGCGGCGGTCAGCTCGCCATTCTTGATCTGTTCGAGAATCTCGGCCGAGATGTCGAAGCCGCCTGCCGGAATCTTCAGCCCCGCATCCTTGATCGCCTGCACGGCCTGGCTGGTCGGCGTCTGTCCGAGGCCGATGACGGCCGCCGTGTTGGGATGGCCGAGCAGGTACTGGGTCATCAGGTTGAGCGCCTGGGCGTGGTCGTTGCCGGTGCCGAGGATTTCCGAGGTTGCGCCGATCTCGTCGAGGGCCTTCTGCACGCCGGCGTGACGCTCGACGGCATAGGTCGCCTGCGGAGCTTCGACGGGCGTGAAGACGACATCGCCCTTCTTGAGATTGTGTTCCGCGATCATGCGCTTGCCGAGGACATAGCCGGCATCGACGAAATTCTGACCCATGAAGGCCATGCGGCAGGTCGAGCCCTCGGCGCCGTGGCGGGAATCGTCGATATTGAAGGTAACGACGGGAATGCCGGATTTCATCGCCTTGCAGAGCACGTCGATATAGGCGTCGTCGTCGGCGATATTGACGGCGATGGCGGTTACCTTGTTGGCGATGCCGGTTTCCAGAATGCCGAGCTGATGCTGCTGGTCTTCCTCGCCGAACTGGATATCGAGGCTGACGCCCTGCTGCTTGGCGGCATCCTTGGCACCGTTCACGACGGCTTCAAAGAACGGGTTCGAGGATTGCGACCACGGCACGAACAGGATGCGGATATTCGACCAGTCCTGCTCGGGCGACTGTGCGAGCGACGTGCTGGCCGAAAGCCCGAATGCGATCGCGCCAGCGACAACGGCACTGGTAAAAAACTTCTTCAAAAACGACATCGTTTTCCTCCCAAAGGCCTACGGAATGCCCGGCGCGTCGGCCACACAAACGCCAGGCCATGTCCATGGCAAAGCCCTGACCTCCATCGCATGCGTTACCGTCATGCGGCCGATCCCACCGGCCTCCCCGGGGCTTTGCACCTGCCACCCGGTGCGAAAATGCTCGATCGCACCAAGTGTCGATCGTCAATTTACCCACTTCTAAA
>JAGRLJ010000063.1 GCA_020441805.1 Rhizobiaceae bacterium | reverse complement strand
TGGAAAGCCTCGTCGGCGGACTGGAAGGGAACGATCTCGCAATAGACGCCGGTCTCGCGCACGCGCCGGCCGATGAGCTGGGTTACCTGGCTGCCGAAATCGATGATGAGGACGGTGTCGGAATGGGCTGTCTGGGTCATGGCGGGCCTATAAAGAAGGTCGGGCTGTTAGGCAACGGGGTTCCGGCGGCTTAGCCGCAGTTTTCCCAGCAGTTCGGTGAGCCGGGCGAAGTCGGCTTCGCCCATGGCCAGGCGGTAGGTCGCCTCGAGTTCGCGCTTGATGCGGTTCGCATCCTGCATCGCCGCTCCGCCGGCTTCCGTCAGCCGGACGATGCGGCCGCGCCGATCCTCGGGATCGGCGACGCGCTCGACGACGCCTTCGGCTTGGAGCCCGTCGATCAGTTGCTGCACCGCCTGCTTGGAAATGCCGATCCGGTCGACCAGCAGGCCCTGCTTGGTGCCCCGGGGGGCGATATGGCCCATCAGCGTCGAACGGGCGCCCGTGAACCAGCCATGGCCCGCCGCCTGCATGCGGTCGACGAATTCCAGCGTCCAGTCCTGGTTCGCCTGGAAGAGCAGCCAGCCGATATGGTCGGGATCAATGTCGTCAATCATCTTGACTATTTCTCGATTTCGTCTATTCGGAAAGGATTGGTCAATCATCTTGACTATGTCGCAAACCCCGCATGAGGACCGTAGCCATGATCACATTCGAAAAATCCGTCCTGTCCAGCCTGCTCGTCAATGCCACGCACGACATCGATATGGGCGAAAACGGTCGCGCCACGATCTATTACGAAACCGATCGCCTCGCCCATATGCGCCGTCCCGACGGCGTGGTGATGAGCGGCGACTGGTCGCTGCTCGACGACGGCTATGCCATAGCTTGGCGCGGTGGTCCTGTCGCGCGCTGGCGGCTCAAGGCCGCGCCGGGCCGCATCAGCTATGTCGATGCCGAGGGCCGCGAGCGCGGCGCCGTCCGGTCGATCTCCTTCGGCAACACCGCTTGCCTACCCGGCTGAGAAACCCGCGAGCCGTTCGGCGGCGATGGCCTGCTCCAGCCGCCGGACGGCTTCCGCGAGCTTCTCGTCGACGACGTGGAGATATTCCGTCCAGTCGTCGACATGACGGATATCCGCCTTGCCGTCGGAAATGCCGCGAAGCCCGACGAGCGGAATGCCGAAAGCCATGCAGGCCCGGAGAACGGCAAAGGTTTCCATGTCGACCATGTCCGCCGCGATCGATCCATAGGCCGCTCCCGAGACGACATTCGCCCCGGTCGAGAGCGAAGCCTCGCCGATGCCGGGAATCCGGATCGGCAGGGGCACGATGGCGGGCAGGTCGAGGAATGGCGTCGCGCCCCTGGGAAAGCCGAAGGCGGATGCATCCATGTCGCGATAGGACACGGCGGTGGCCTGGTAGACTTCCGTCTGCTCGAGCGTCGCCGAACCGGCCGAGCCCAGGCAGACGACGAGGTCGGGCCTGCGACCGTCGAGCGCGAGCTCCGCCAGCGCGCGCGTCAGCGACACGGCCGCTTCCACCGGGCCGATCCCGGTCATGACGGGGGTGAACGAAGCCTTGAGATGCGGCCCGTACTCGGCCTCCGCCGCCATGACATAGAGGATGGCTGTCCTGCCGACGATCTTGAGCCGGTCGCTCATTCCTGGATGTCCTCCCGGCCCCGCAGCGCCATCTTGGTGCCAGTCATCGAGGCAATCAGCTTGGCCGGGCCGTCGCCGATCACATAAGCCCGGCCGTCGGCGACGATGATGTTGGAACCGGGCTTGGTGATCTCGCCGCGGAACAGGAAACGATCGCCCTTGCCGGGAGACATCAGGTTGACCTTGAACTCGATGGTGAGAATCGAGACGTCCGGATCGATCATCGTATAGGCCGCATAGGTGCAGGCGCTGTCGAGGGCCGCGGCGATGATGCCGGCATGCAGGAAGCCATGCTGCTGCATGAGTTCCGGCCGGTTGGAGAGCTCGATCTCCACCGTTCCGTGCTGGATACGGGTCAATTCGGCGCCGATGAGCGCCATCGCGCCCTGCCGGCCGAAGGAGGTCCGGATCCGGTCCCTGAAATCGTGTTCCTGTTGGCTCATGGCGTCGAGAGAATCCTTTCGCATGCGCGAAAGTGGCATTCCCCGCCGGCCTTCACAAGATTGCGCCTCCGCAATCCGGAGATATTTTCCATTGCCGTACCATTGTGAACATCCGGGTCTTGCGGTCGCGAGGCAACGGGTTATGACGACGCCATGCTCGATGTCGCCCAGAATGTCCTGCCGGTCTTCCTGATGATCTTCATCGGCTGGCTGGTCGTGGCCCTGCGCTACCTCAAGCCCGAGGCGGGCGTGGCGCTTTCCGAATTCGTCTTCAAGCTCGCCGTGCCGGTGCTGCTCTTCCGCACGCTGGCCGAGGCCGATTTCCACGGCGCCTTTCCGGTCCGGCTCTGGATCGCCTATTTCGCCGGCGTCGCGGTGACATGGGCGGCCGGCCACCTGCTCGCCACACGGCTGTTCGGCACCGACCAGCGCACCGCCAAGGTCGCGGGCGTGTCGTCCGCCTTCGCCAACAATGTCTTCATCGGCCTGCCGCTGGTCGAGCGCGCGGTGGGAGCGGAGGGCCTCGTGGCGGTTTCCATCCTGCTCGCAATCCACCTGCCGGTGATGATGGTCGCGAGTTCACTGATGATCGAGCGCGCCGAGCGCCGCGACCTCGGCAAGGCGCCGGAGCGCTGGTATTCGCTGCTGCGCTATCTGGCGCTCAACCTGACCCGCAACCCGCTCGTCTTCGGCGTGCTCGGCGGCATTCTCTGGAATCTCTCGGGCCTGCCGCTCGTCGGCGTTCCGAAGCTGATGGCGGACCAGCTCTCGGCGGTCGCGGGGCCTGCCGCGCTGATCTCGCTCGGCATGGCGATGCGGCGCTACGGCCTTGGCGGCAACATGGCCATGGCGGCCGGGGCGGCGGCGCTCAAGCTCCTGCTGTTGCCCGCCTGCGTCCTGGCCTTCTCGCACCTTCTGGGCCTCAGCCGTGAATGGCAGGCCGCGCTGGTGCTCACCTCGTCGGTGCCGACCGGCGTGAATGCCTGGCTGATCGCCGCGCAGTTCCGCACCGCCGAGCATCTCGCCGCCACGGCGATCACGCTGACCACGGCGACGGGCGTTCTGAGCGTGACCTTCTGGGCATGGCTGATGGGCTGACGCGTCAGAGGAAGCGGGTCGGGATCGCGTCCCGGAAAGGGAAGAACGGGAAATAGGGCTTCGCCTCGTCGAGCACCCGCATGACGGATGGACGCGCCATCAGCCGATCGAAATAGGCTCCGATCGCCGGATAGGACGGCGTGAAGGGATGCACGCATTCGGCATAGAAGAGCGCGGGCGCCGCCGAGCAATCCGCCATCGAGAAATCCTCGCCACCCGCCCATGTCCTCGATGCGAGATGCGGCTCGAGCATGTCGTAGGCGCCGTCGAGATTGACCCGAGCCTCGATCACGCCGAAATCGTCGGTCGTGTCGGCGGCGCGCAGCCGGTCGCCGACGATCTTCTGCATCGGCGTCGAGACATAAAGGTCGAAGAACCGGTCCCAGAGCCGGACCTCGCGCGCGGCATCGGGATCGGCGGGAATGAAGCGGACCGGGCCGGGACGGTGCTGGTCGAGATATTCGATGATGATCGATGTCTCGGGCACGATCAGGTTGCGGAGCGTGTCCCGGATCACGGGGAACTTGCCGACCGGCCAAGCGGCCAGGAGCTCGGCGCTCGATTCGGCGTCGGAGAGATCGACGAGGCGCGGCTCGAAATCGATGCCGTTCTCGTAGAGCGGGATCAGCACCTTGTGGCAGTAGGAGGCAAGCGGATGATAGTACAGGACGAGCGACATCGACACTTCCCGGACGGTTGCGAGGTCGGGTCAGGCCGCCGAGGCCTGCTCCTGGTTGAGGCAGGCCTCGATCGCCGGCACGGTATCGGACGAGCGCAGCCGCGCCACGAGGTCCTGGTCGCGAAGCGCGCGCGCGATGCGCGACAGCGCCTTGAGATGATCGGCGCCGGCGCCCTCGGGCGCCAGCAGCATGAAGACGAGATCGACGGGCTGGTCGTCCAGCGCCTCGAAGTCGACCGGCGTTTCCAGCCGGGCGAAAACACCGGTGATTTTCGGCAGCGCCTTCAATTTGCCATGGGGAATGGCGATACCCGCGCCGACGCCGGTCGAGCCGAGCCGTTCGCGCTGGAGCACGACATCGAAGATTTCACGTTCGGGAATGCCGGTGATCCTGGAAGCGGCGGATGCAAGCTCGATCAGCAGTTGCTTCTTCGTATGCACCCGAAGCGCCGGAATGATCCCTTCCGGCTGCAGAATGTCCGCCAAAGCCATTCATCTTGTCCTTTATTGGCCCTGTTTACCGGGTCGGCGGATGTCCGCCGGCCCGAGGGGTTCAAATTCCTTCGTCAGACTGGTCAGCCCTTGATATTGGCGGAATCGATCCAGCCAATATTACCGTCATTGCGACGATATACAATATTGAGCTCGTCTGATCCCGGCTTGCGGAACAGCATCAGCGGTTCGTCGGTCATGTCGAGGGCCATCACGGCGGTGGCGACGGTCATCGTCGCGAGCTTCTTGGTGGTCTCGGCGACGATGGCGGGCGCGAAGTTCTCGGCGACTTCCTCCTCTTCCTCGGAGCCGGCCTCGATCACCGTATAGGGGATCTCCATTGCCGCGGCGCGGTTTTCGCCGTGATGATGGTCTCGGAGCTTCCGCTTGTAGCGGCGGAGGCGCTTCTCGATGCGCTCGAAGGCGCTTTCGAAGGCGACCTGCGGATCGTTCGCCTTGCCCTCGGCGTGGAGGTTGGCACCGGAATCGAGATGAATCTTGCAATCTGCACTGAAACGCGCACCGGACTTCTCTACAAGTACCTGGCTGGAAAACCCGCCATCGAAATATTTGGCGATCGCATCATTGATCTGACCGGTGATCCGGGAACGGAACGAGTCGCCAATGTCCATATGCTTGCCGGTTACACGCACGCTCATGGTGTTATCCTTCCTGCATTCGAAGTTTCGGAGTCCTCATATCCTTTTTCTCGCCTGAGCCGGACCCGAAATCCCGGGCGAATCCCACGACCTGGACGATACGGATCGTATCCGCCGGCCATGAAGAGCCTGATCCGGCCCATCGAACCGGCGCCTCCGATTTATCCCACCAAGTGCGATGACACACATCGGAACGCAGTCTATGCCAAGCCGTTCCCGGTTCCAAGTGGTCTCTTGCGGCGTCCCCCTCGCCATGCGCTCCGGATGCGCGCGGGTCCATAAGGGCGGGCATGTCTCCGAGTCAAGGGGCGGGACGAATATTTCAGTGGGCAACGATTCCCGCAGGGATTGCCGGGAGGCCGGAGATATCGCGGATTTCAGCCCGCCGTGACGCGGGCCAGCGCCCGCTTTTCCCGCCTGCGTTGCACGGAGGACGGAATATTCATCGCTTCGCGGTATTTGGCGACGGTGCGCCTCGCGATCTCGATGCCGCCGGCCTTCAGCGCCGCGACGATATCGTCGTCGGAAAGGACGGCCTCGGGCGGTTCGTCCTGGATCATCGTCCGGATCCGGTGACGCACCGACTCCGCGGAATGCGCCGCGCCGCCCTCGACGGCGGCGATCGAAACGGTGAAGAAATATTTGAGCTCGAAGAGACCGCGCGGCGTCAGCATGTATTTGTTGGACGTCACGCGGCTGACGGTGGATTCGTGCATTTTGATGGCGTCGGCGACCATCTTGAGGTTGAGCGGGCGGAGATGGTCGATCCCGTGTGTCAGGAAGGCATCCTGCTGGCGTACGATCTCGGTGGCGACCTTCATGATGGTGCGGGCGCGCTGGTCAAGGCTGCGCGTCAGCCAGTTGGCGCTCTGAAGGGCTTCGGCGAGAAACGTCCTGTCGGCCTCGTCCCGCGTGGCGGAGCCCGACACCCGCCGGTAATAATCCTGGTTCACCAGGACGCGGGGCAGGGTTTCGGGGTTGAGCTCGATGGCCCAGCCGCCATCGGGCGCCGCCCGCACGATCACGTCGGGGACCACCGATTCCGTCGCCGAGGCCTCGAAGCCGCTGCCGGGCTTGGGATCCAGCGCGCGGATCTCCGCCAGCATGTCGAGAAGGTCCTCCTCGTCGACGCCGCAAATCCGCTTGAGCGACTGGAAATCCCGGCGGGCGAGCAGGTCGAGATTGGCGACCAGCGCCTCCATCGCCGGATCGAAGCGGTCGCGGCGCCTGAGTTGCAGCGCGAGGCATTCGCCGAGCGATCGGGCGAAGATGCCGGGGGGATCGAGCGTTTGCAGCCCGTGCAGCACATTCTCGATCCCGGCGGCTTCCTTTCCGAGGTCGGCGGCGACGTCGTCGAGGCCCTGATGGATATAGCCGCAATCGTCGAGCAGGTCGGTGAGGTGGCGGGCGACAAGGATCTCGACCGGGTCGTGCAGCAGGAAAGGCACCTGCCGGGACACGTGCTCCTTGAGCGTCACATGGCCAGCGACGAAATCGTCGAGATCATAGGCGTCGCCGCTCGCCCCGAGGCTGCCGGGCATGGATTTCCATTGCGCCAGAAGCTCCGGCGCATCCGCTTTTCGCGGCCCCGCATCGTCCTGGTAGACATTGTCGAACCCGCCGTCGAGCGCCTCGCTCAGCCGCTCGGTCTGGCTCGGCCGCTGGCGGTCGTCATCACGATCCTCTCCCTGGCTTTTGCCGTCGAATTCCATCGCGCTCTCCGGAGCGCCGAATTCGAGCAGGGGATTCTTCTCAACCTCGGCGGCGATGAACTGACCGAGCTCCAGATGCGTCATTTGCAGCAGCTGGATCGACTGCATCAGTTGCGGCGTCATGACCAGCGACTGTGACTGTCGCAGAAGCAGGCTTGCGGACAGGGCCATGGCGGACGCTGAACTCCTCGGCGATGAGACCGGCTCCGGGATCGTGACGACACGCCGGAGAGGAACTGGCCCAAAAATTGCTTATTGATCTTTCCGGGTCAAGCGAAAACGAACCGCCCCGGCGGATGCCGGCGCCCGCCCTTGATGCACGATTGCGCTCTAAAGGCTGAAATTGTCGCCGAGATAGAGCCGCCGGACATCGGGATTGCTGACGATGTCACCCGCCCGTCCATGGGTGAGGACCTCTCCGGCGTGGATGATATAGGCCCGGTCGATCAGCCCCAGCGTTTCCCGGACATTGTGGTCGGTGATCAGCACGCCGATGCCGCGCCGCGTGAGATGGCGCACGAGGTTCTGGATATCGGCGACCGAGATGGGATCGACACCGGCGAAGGGCTCGTCCAGCAGCATGAAGGCGGGGTCGGTGGCCAGCGCGCGGGCGATTTCCAGCCGGCGGCGCTCGCCGCCCGACAGCGCGACGGCCGGCGAATTCTTGAGATGGGTGATCGAGAACTCGGCAAGCAGCGATTCGAGCTTGTGCTCGCGCGCCTCCCTGTCCTTCTCGCGCAGCTCGAGCACGGCGCGGAGATTCTGCTCCACGCTCAGCCCCCGGAAGATCGAGGCCTCCTGCGGCAGGTAGCCGACGCCCAGGCGGGCCCGCTGGTACATTGGCATCCAGGTCACGTCGTTGCCGTCGATCTCGATCCGGCCCTGGTCGACGGGCACCAGGCCGGTGATCATGTAGAAACAGGTCGTCTTGCCGGCGCCGTTCGGTCCCAGCAGTCCCACGGCCTCGCCCCGGCGCACCACCAGCGACACGCCGTTGACGACGCGGCGCGATCGGTAGGCCTTGGTGATGCCGCGCGCGATCAGCGTGCCTTCATAGCGCGCCTGATGGGCGGGATCGCGTGGCGGATGCGCCTTCGGGCTCCCGTCGCCCCGTGAGCTGAGGAAGGGAATCTTCAAGGGTTCAGTTCGACTTGTTCGATTTGGGGTCGATCAGGATCTTCACCCGGTTGCCGCAACTGCCGAGATTGGCGAGCCCGCTCTTCATCTGGACGGTCAGCTTGCAGCCGGTGAAGACATTGCCGCGTTCCGACAGCACGACGGGATTGCCGTTGAGCACCAGAACCTCGCTCACCATGTCGAAGCTGCCGGTATCCGCCGTCGCCTGCTGGGTTGCCGAGGACAGCCTGACATTGCCGGAGACCTCGATGCGGTCGATATCGGCGCCGCCGGCGGCGATCGACTTGGCGCCGCTTCGGTAGTAGACCGTCATCTTCGACGCCCGCAGGTTCATCTCGCCCTGCGCGACGCGCACATTGCCCGTGAAATAGGCCCGCTTCTCCTGTTCCCGGATCTCGAGATTGTCGCTTTCGATCTGGATCGGCTTGTCGTTGGACAGAGCGAGCCCGCTGTCGCGCGACTGCGCATGGACGGCCGGGCTCCATAGCATGGAGGCAGCGATAATGGTCAGCAGGGCCGTTATGCGTGGTGCGTCCATTGTCGAGCGCGTCCTATTGCTTGCTGGTTGCCTTGACGTCCTCGGCCGTTCGCCGGACCGAGGTCGGTTCGACCTCCAGCCGGACATTGCCCGAGAAGTTCATGACTCTGCCCTTATCCGTTATCTTGAGGCTGTTCGCAACCAGTGTCGCGCCCTTCGCCGTCACCGAGACCGGATCGTTGGAAAGGATGAGGCCGCTGCGTCCGTCGAGATGCGCCGAACGGAACGCGGCCTTCAGCCCCGAGGAAAGCTGTACCTCGAAGGGAGAGGTCATGTCGAGACGATCGGTGTCGCGATCATATTTGGCGACGCTCGCCTTGATCCGCGCGATGAGGTCGCCGCGGATCGGCACCGCCGCCTCGATATCCTCGAGCTCGATGTCGCTGGGATTGGCGATCGCCTGCAAGGCGCGGCGGGCATTCATGAAATAGCTGATGCCGTCCTCGTTGCGGCCGGAGATGGCGGGTTTCTCCATCACCACGCGGCCATTTTCGATCCGCGCGCCGGCGATCGACAGATTCGCGGGAAACATCGTCCTGACCCAGGAGACGGCGACGAAGGCGAGCGATATGACGACGGCGAGCACGGGAAACAGGATCTTGAGACGGCGCACGGTGCCGGAATGCCTGAGCGCGCGAGCATAGGACTCGCCGGGGCTTTTCCGGGACAGGGGAAGGGGTGCGCTTGCGTCCATGAAAGATCCTGTAGGTCCATCCGGACCTCGCGGCCTCACACATAGGCAAACCATCACGTAAAAACAATGCCGGAAACCTTTCGTCAGGCCGGGCCGGCGGGGCGGCGGAACGATCCGGGGGGCGATTCCGGGGCCAAAGTTCCCGCCGATGTTGCGCGGCTGCTGTTTCCTTCCGCGTCTCCAGGCGCTATCCATGGGCAAAATCAATGTTGGAAGATCGAGACATGACCTTCACCGATATCGCCGAACGCCGCCAGTTGCGCCGGAAGCTGAGCTTCTGGCGCGTGGTGGCCTTCCTGCTCCTCGCCGCCGCGATCATAGGCCTCGGACTGCTGTTTTCCGGCGATCAGGGCGGAAAGGCCCGGCCGCATGTGGCCCATGTCGACGTCACGGGCATGATCGTCGACGATACCGAGCTCGTCGAGCGTCTCGACCAGATCGCCGCCAACGACTCGGTCAAGGCGCTGATTGTCTCGATCAATTCGCCCGGCGGCACGACCTATGGCGGTGAGATGATTCACAAGGCGCTTCGCCGGGTGGCGGCGAAGAAGCCGGTGGTTTCCGATATCCGGACGCTGGCGGCTTCCGCCGGCTACATGATCGCTTCCGCCGGCGACCATATCGTCGCGGGCGAGACCTCGATCACCGGCTCCATCGGCGTGATCTTCCAGTACCCGCAGATCAAGCCGCTTCTGGACAAGATCGGTGTATCGCTCGAGGAGATCAAGTCGGCGCCGCTCAAGGCCGAGCCGTCGCCGTTCCACACCCCGCCGGAGGCCGCCAAGACCGCGATCCAGGCCATGGTCGACGATTCCTTCGCATGGTTCGTCGATCTGGTGGCCGAGCGGCGTAAGATTTCCCGCGCCGACGCGCTCCGGCTCGCCGACGGCCGTGTCTTCACCGGCCGCCAGGCCGTCGGGGAGAAGCTTGTCGACGAGCTGGGCGGGGTCAAGGAGATCCGCGCCTATCTCGAAACCCGGAAGGTCTCCGCCGACCTGCCCGTGGTCGACTGGAAGCCGAAGCCGAGCGGCACGAATTACTTTCTCGGTTCGCTTGCCGCCGACGTTGCCGACCGGCTCGGCCTGGGTTGGCTGACAAAGGCCGCCGCGATCAAAAATATGAGTGAAGACAAGTTGTTGCTTGACGGTCTTGTCTCCGTTTGGCACTTTGACGGAAAATGAACGGGGAATAGAAACCGTCAGAGGGGGCGCTCGTGATCAAGTCGGAGCTGGTGCAAATTGTCGCGGCGAAAAACCCGCACCTCTATCACCGCGACGTCGAGAATATCGTCAATGCCGTGCTCGATGAGATCACAGACGCCCTGGCCAATGGAAACCGCGTGGAGCTTCGCGGTTTCGGGGCCTTTTCAGTCAAGAACCGTCCTTCGCGCTCGGGCCGTAACCCGCGGACCGGCGATGCCGTTTTCGTCGAGGAAAAGTGGGTGCCCTTCTTCAAGACCGGCAAGGAACTGCGCGAGAGACTCAATCCCGACCTCGCCGATAACGAGGATGATTAACCGGCATGTCTCTCCCGGCTTGATCTGACGGCGGCTTCGGCTCTATTGGGGATTGAAAAGGGAGATCGTCCGAATGATCCTGCGTTTCGTCAAGCTCGTCATCCTCATCCCGGTCGCCGTGGCGCTGGTCGTGCTTTCCGTGGCCAATCGCCACTTCGTGACGCTCGCTCTCAATCCGTTCCGGCCGGAGGACCAGGTCCTGTCGCTGTCCCTGCCGCTCTTCGTGCTGGTCTTCGCGGCTCTGATCATCGGAGTGGTGATCGGCTCGCTCGTGACCTGGCTGGCACAGGGCCGATACAGGAAGCGGGCCCGCGAGGGAGCCCAGGAAGCGCGCAAATGGCGTGAGGAGGCCGGCAAGCAGCGGACGCGGGTTGAGGAAGCCACGACCCGCAACCTGCTCACGGCATCGAAATAGGATTATTCGTCGCCGTCTTCATCGGTGACCTTGTCGGCCCTGTTGGCCGTCTTCGCGCCGCGCTTGGCGGCGATCTTGCTGAACTTCTTGAAAAACGAGGCCGCGACCTTCTTGGCCGACGAATCGATCATCTTCGAGCCGAGCATGGCGAGGCGGCCGCCGATCTCGGCGCCGGCCTTGTAGGTCAGAATCGTCTCGTCGCCGTCCTCGACCAGCTTCACGTCGAGCTTGCCCTTCGCCGATCCGGCAATGCCGCCCTGGCCGTCGACGACCAGCGTATAGCTTTCCGGCGCGTTGAGGTTGGTGAGGGTCACGTCGCCCTTGAAGGTCGCGGGGATCGGCCCAACCTTGAACTTCACGGTTGCCAGCATCTCGGTGGGCGATTTCTTTTCCAGCGATTCGCAATTGGGAATGCACTTGCGCAGAACGTTGGGGTTGTTGAGCGCCTGCCATACGATCTGCCGCTTGGCGGCGATGCGCTCCTCACCAGTCATGTCCATTATCAGTTCTCCCTGATATCTTGCGAGACCTTACATGCCGTCGCCAAAGCGCTTTGCCAAGAGCCGGCGGCCTGCTATCTGGTCGATCGATGACGCATTATTGAGAAACAAACCATTGGTAAAGAGCAAAAAGCAGGCCCGGGGGACGCGGCCGGCCGGAAGGCCGGATGCGCGGAAGACGCAGTCCGACGGTCGGCCAAGGCTGGATAAGCCGGCGCGCGAGCAGCCCGGCCGCGATGTCGGGGCCGCGCCGGAACGGCAGGCGCGCCGGCGCGAGGAGAAATGGGAGAAGGCGAGCAGCTCGGTGCAGGTCTTCATGCCGGCGCGGGCCGGCGAGCGGCCGCGCGAGGCGGTGCCCGCCATTCTGGAGACCTCGGGCGAAGACGGTTACCGCCTACTCGATACCGGCGCCGGCCTGAAGCTCGAGCAATATGGCGATATCCGCGTCGTCCGGCCGGAGGCGCAGGCGCTCTGGCCCAGGTCGCTGGCGGAAGGCGAGTGGGAAAGGGCCGATGCGGTCTTCACTGGCGATGCCGACGAGGACGGCGCCGGCCGCTGGCGCTTTCCGCGCGGCGGCCTGGGGGAAACATGGCCGCTCCGGCTGCTGGACATCGATTTTTATGGCCGGTTCACCGCCTACCGTCATGTCGGGGTCTTTCCCGAACAGTTGGTCCACTGGTCCTGGGCGGCGGAGCGGATCCGCGCGCGCGGAGGCCGCCCCAGGGTGCTCAATCTCTTTGGCTATACCGGCGTCGCATCGCTCGTCGCCGCCAGCGCCGGCGCCGAGGTGACCCATGTCGACGCCTCGAAGAAGGCGATCGGCTGGGGCCGGGAGAACCAGGCGCTTGCCGGGATGGACGACAGGCCGATCCGCTGGATATGCGACGACGCGATGAAGTTCATCGAGCGCGAGCAGCGTCGCGGCAACCGCTACGACATCATCCTCGCCGATCCGCCGCGTTTCGGCCGTGGACCCGAGGGCGAGATCTGGCAGCTTTTCGATCATCTGCCCCGGATGCTCGACATCAGCCGCGATCTGCTGGCCGAGGATGCGATCGGCCTGGTGTTGACCGCCTATTCGATCCGCGCGAGCTTCTATTCCATCCATGAACTGATGATGGAAACGATGCGCGGCCGGGGTGGCCTCGTGGAATCGGGCGAACTGATCATCCGTGAAAGCTCGGCGGCGCGCCGCGCGCTCTCGACCTCGCTTTTCAGCCGGTGGACACAATGACGAAAGACGACGATACCTTGCCGCGGCGCGGCCAGGTGAAGGAGATCACCTCGCTTGCCAATCCCGTCATCAAGGACATCAAGGCGCTGAGCCAGAAGAAGCATCGCGAGGGGACGGGCCATTTCATGGCCGAAGGCTTCAAGCTGGTGCTCGATGCGCTCGATACCGGATGGCATATCGATACGCTGATCTATGCCAAGGCGGCCAAGAGCAAGCCATTGGTCGAAAAGGCGGCGGCGCGCGCCTTCGCTGCCGGCGGCCTCATCCTCGAAGTCAGCGAAAAGGTGCTGTCCTCGATCACCCGGCGCGATAACCCACAGTCCGTGGTCGGCATATTCCAGGCGCGCTGGAGGCCGCTTTCCGACATCCGGCCGAAGCCCGGTGAAACCTGGGTCGCGCTCGACCGCGTCCGCGATCCCGGCAATCTCGGCACCATCATCCGCACCGCCGACGCGGCCGGCGCCTCGGGCGTCATCCTGATCGGGGAGACGACCGATCCTTTCGCGCTCGAAACGGTTCGCGCCACGATGGGCTCGGTCTTCGCCGTTCCCCTCGCGCGCGCCTCCTCCGCCGATTTCCTCAAATGGCAGCGCAACGCGGGCACGGCGGTCGTCGCGACCCATCTCAAGGGCGCTGTCGATTATCGCGAGCCGGACTATCGGGCGCGGCCGGTGGTCCTGTTGATGGGCAACGAACAGGCCGGCCTGCCGGACGATCTCGCCGACGCCGCCGACATCCGCGTGCGCATTCCGCAGCAGGGCCGGGCCGATTCCCTCAATCTTGCCGTCGCCACCGGCATCATGCTGTTCGAGGCCCGGCGTCACCTCCTCGAACTGGGCGGTCGCTGATGGATCGCGGACCGCTTTTCGCCAGGGCGCCCGTGGCGCTGGCCTTCATCGTGCTCGCCATAGCGCTGGATCAGTTGATCAAATATCTGGTCGAGGCGCATCTGCCTTTCGAGCAGATGGTGCCCGTCATTCCCAATCTCGCGCTCTACCGGACATGGAACGAAGGCGTGGCCTTCTCCTTTCTGTCCGGCATGAGCGGCTGGGCGATCGTGGCGATGCGGCTCGTCATCATCGCCTTCATCCTCTGGTGGTGGCGGAGCTCGGAACATCCGGGCGCGCTCTCGCATCTCGGCTTTTCGATGGTCGTCGCCGGGGCGCTCGGCAATATCGTCGATCATTTCGTCTATGGGCATGTCGTCGATTACGTGCTGTTCCATACCGAGACATGGTCCTTCGCCGTGTTCAACCTCGCCGACAGCTTCATCACCCTCGGCGCGGTCGCCATCGGCTTCAGCGAGATATTCCTCAACCGGAAGGCGTAAGGCGAGAAGCGGTCATCTCTCGTTAATGATGGCGGGAAAGTCTTTGGAAAGCCCGTGCTGCTAGGTTCGGGCCATGACCGAGCCCAGAAAATTGCAGGATCGCGTGGCCGCTGCCTTCGGCGGCGCGCCCTCCGTCGCGGCCGATGCCGGCTTCGCCGCCATTCACGATGCGCTCGGCGACTTGACGCTCTGCCGCGACGCCGATGGCGTGATCCTTTCCGCCAACCGGAGCTTCCGCGAGATGTCCGGCGTCGACGATCCGGTGGGCCGCACCTGCGCCGAGCTCGACATCGCCTTCAAGTCCGGCGCCGTTCCCCACATCCACGAGGTCGAGTTCACGACGGCGGGCCGGCGGCGCATCTTCCTCTGGCAGGATATCGCCATACGCGATCCGGGCAACGGTGTGTCCCGCCTACAGTCGATCGCCCGGGACATCACCGCGGAGCGCCTCCGGGCGGAGGCGGCGGAACAGGCAAGCCGCGCCGCCGAGGAGGAAAGCCAGCGAAAATCGCGGCTGATCGCCATGGTGAGCCATGAGATCCGCACGCCGCTCAGCGGCCTGCTCGGCATGGGCCAGTTGCTGGGCGGCACCGAGCTCACGCCGGAACAGGCCAATTATCTCGACGGTATCCGCCGGTCGGGCACCGATCTCGCGCAGCTCGTCGAGGATCTTCTCGATTTCTCCACGCTGGCCGCCGGCCGATTCCATCTGCGCCCGAGCCGGCAGGCGGTTCGGCCGCTGGTCGAATCCGTCGTCGAGCTGCTTTCGAGCCGCGCCCATGCCAAGGGTATCGAGATCGCGGCCGTGATCGATCCCGGCCTGCCGGACGAGCTGGAATTCGATGTCGCGCGCTTCCGGCAGGTTCTCTACAACGTCATCGGCAATGCCGTGAAATTCACCGAGCAAGGCGGCGTGCTCGTGCGCGCGGCCCGCGGCGAGGACGCCCTCGAGGTCCGCGTCGAGGATACCGGCCCGGGCATGAACGACGGCGAGCTCAAGCGCATCTTCGGCGCCTTCGAGCAGGGCGACCTGAGCCGCGCCCGCGAGGGCGGCGTGGGGCTGGGACTGGCGATCTCCGCGCGGATCATGGCCGAGGCCGGCGGCGGAATCTCCGTCGAAAGCGCGCCGGGGCATGGCACTGCCTTCACGATCCGGCTCAAGGCGCCGGCCTCCGGCGCCGGCCTTCGCTCCGGCCGCGAGCTTTCGGCGGCGGATGTCCTGCTGCTCGCGCCTGCCGGTCCGGCGGCGATGGCGATCTCCGCCTGCCTCGCCAATCTCGGCGCCAGGGTCCGCTCCGCGACGGACCTCGACGCGGCTCTGCGCCAACTGGCGCTGAGACCGGTGAATGGAGTGATCGTCGATCACCGCCTCGATTCGAAATTCACGGCCAGCCTCGCCCGCAGCCCGGCGATCGCGGGCGCGCGCAAGGTTTTCCTCGTCAGCCCCGAATCGCGGCCCGCGACCATGTCCGGCGATGTCTATGACAGCTGGCTGATCCGGCCGCTGCGCGAACAATCGCTGATCGATGTGCTGACGGGCAAGCTCAGGGGCCTGGAACCGCGGCCGGAGGAACGCCGGGAATTTCCGGTTCTCGCCGCCGAGGCCTCGGACGAGTCCGACGCGGTTCCCTCTCGGGCGGAGCCGGCCGCCGCGGCGCGGCCCGGCATCATTCTCGCCGAGGACGACCCGATCAATGCCTTCATCGTGCGCTCGATGCTGGAAAAGGCCGGCCTTGCGGTTCGGTCCGTCACCAGCTTCGAAAGGCTCGCCGCGCTGCATGCCGAGGATCCGGCGGCGCTGATCGTCACCGACAACAGCCTGGACGACGGAACCTGCGGTCGCTTCGTCGCCACGCTCCGGGGCAGGGAGGATGCGGGCCTGCTGCCCGTGACCCCGGTCATCGTGCTCACGGCCGACGGCCGGCAGGAGACGCGGCGCGACCTGCTGACACGCGGCGCCAATCTCGTCCTCGTCAAACCGGCAAGGGCGGATTCGCTGGTCTCGGCGGTCATGGATCTTCTCGGCCGCCGCGCGGCCTGATCGCGATTCACCTTTCGGGCATTCTCCGGCTGTCATTCTGCTGTCGTCTTGCTATGGTTATAGACGCGCCTATTCGGATATTGCTCTCGCTCCAGAGGACGGATGCAGGGATGACGCTGGAAACCATGGAAACCAAGACGGACACCAGGCCGCCGGGCCACAGGGGGGGAGAGGCCACGCCGGTGCTCGGCCGGATGGGGTCCCTCGAAACCCGCCTGGCGGCCACGCCCGAGGAAGTGCGCGCCGCGCAGACGATCCGCTATCGGGTTTTCGTCGAGGAGATGGGGGCCAGGCTGCCGCCCGAGGCGATGGCGGCCGGCTTCGACTTCGACGCCTTCGACGCTATCTGCGATCATCTCATCGTTCTCGACCGGGCGCTGGAGGGCGAGGCGCCCGACCAGATCGTGGCGACCTACCGGCTGCTCAGGCAGGAAGTGGCCGACAGGCATTCCGGTTTCTATTCGGCCTCGGAATTCGATATCGCGCCGATGATCGCCCGGCATCCGGGCAAGCGGTTCCTGGAACTCGGTCGATCCTGTGTGCTTTCGCCCTATCGCACGAAGCGCACCGTCGAACTGCTCTGGCAGGGCAATTGGGCCTATGCGCTCAAGCACAACCTGGACGTTATGTTCGGCTGCGGTTCCTTTCCGGGCGCCTTTCCCGAGTTCCATGCGCTGGCGCTGTCCTTCCTGCATCACACGGTGCTGGCGAGCGGCGACTGGGCGGTGCGCGCCGCCCCGAACCGTTACCGCAACATGGACCTGATGCCGACGGAAGCGGTTAATCCGAAACGGGCGCTGACGGCGATGCCGCCGCTGATCAAGGGCTATCTCCGCCTCGGCGCCATGGTCGGCGAGGGCGCTGTCGTGGACCAGGCTTTCGGTACGACCGACGTGCTGATCGTGCTGCCGGTCGAGAGCATTTCCAGCCGCTACCTCAACTATTACGGTGCGGACGCGCAGCGTTTCGCGTCCTGAATCCACGCGTTTTATCCGCTGAACATCCAAACCTCTCTCTCACCTTTGGCGGATCCGGGGCTGTCCAGGCTCCGGCCTTTTCTTCGATTGCGTCAAGCCGGGCAGGTCCGCCGGCTGTCGTCCAGGCGCGGGACGGACAGCGGCAGGTCGCCGCGTTCGCGCTCGCTCATCCTCTCGATCAGCGGATGGGAGAGAAGATCGGCCTGCGCGTCGACCGGATCGGCGGGAGCGGCGAGCCATGCCGGCAGGCGGAATAGCAACTTTAGCATTTCGATACTCCTTGACGGTGAATGTGCCGGCTGAGCGCGCAGGTCCGTTCGGCGAGATGCACTGTTGGTTCTGAGTTGCAAGGGATTATCTGCTTCGATGCTTCGAATATCCTTCGACATGCAGGGAAATTCAATTGAGTTTTCCAGGTTTAGGATTTAGAAAATCTATATGAAAAACCTGTCGACGGTCCATATGAACGGCCTGCGCGCGCTCGAAGCGGTGGGCCGGCTCGGCTCGCTTCAGGCGGCTGCGGGCGAGCTCGGCGTGTCGGTCGGCGCCGTCAGCCAGCAGATCGTCAAGACGGAGGGGCAGCTTGGGCATGCCATGTTCGAGCGAACCGGAAAGGGGCTGGTCCCGACCGTGCTCGGCGCGGGTGTGCTGGCGCGCCTCACCGAGGGCATGCAGAAGCTCTCGGAAGCGGTGACGCTGGCGCGGCGGCGCGACAACAATTGCCTGACGATCTCCGTCGCGCCGGTCTTCGCCTCGCGCTGGCTGGTGCGACGCTTCGACAGTTTTGCCCGCGAATATCCGGAAATCATCCTGCGCATCGATGCGACCATGCGGCTCATCGATCCCGCAACCTCGGACATCGATCTCGGCATCCGCGTCGGCGACGGCCGATGGAGCGACGTTCGATCCGAACCGATCCTCGAACAGGAGGTCTATCCGGTCTGCGCGCCCGCGCTCGCCCGGGGACTCGCTGCGCCCGCCGATATCCTGTCGCTGCCGGCGGTGATCGACAACCGGGCGCTGTTTTCCTGGGACGTGTGGCTGGCCGCGGCGGGGCTCGGGGGCGCCCGGATCAACGAGCGGCATGTGTTCAACGAAGCGTCGCTCTGCCTCGATGCGGTGATCGCGGGACAGGGCGTCATGCTCGCCTGGCAGACCCTGACGGCGGATGTCCTCGCCGAAGGCCGGCTCGTCGCGCCCTTCGGCATCCGCGCGCGGACAGGCCACGGCCACTATTTCATCACAGCGAAGGGCATGCGCGACAGTCGCAAGGTTCAGGTCTTCAAAGCCTGGCTGCGCCGCGAACTGGCGAAAAGCATGGATGAACTCGATCGCGCTATGCCGGCAAGCCCGCTCCCGCCGTCATAAGCCCACATTATAGGCGGCGATCGCCGCCATGTTGACGATGTCGCTGTCCCTGGCGCTGATCGAGGCGATCTGGACGGATTTGTCCAGACCGACAAGCAGCGGGCCGATCACGGTACAGCCGCCGAGCTCCTGAAGCATCTTGGTCGAGATCGAGGCGGAATGGAAAGCCGGCATGACCAGGACATTGGCCGGGCCCGAAAGGCGGATGAAGGGATATTGCTCCATGACACCGGCATTGAGCGCGACATCCGCGGCCATCTCGCCGTCATACTGGAAATCGACACGGCGCTTGTCCAGGATCTTGACCGCCTCGCGGACCCGTTCCGAACGCTCTCCCTCGGGATGCCCGAAGGTCGAATAGGCGAGCATGGCCACGCGCGGTTCGTAGCCGAACCGGCGCGCCACGCGCGCGGCTTCCTCGGCGATGTCGGCCAGCTCCTCGGAGGAGGGCATGTCGTGGACGGCGGTGTCGGCCACGAGGACCGTCTTGCCGCGGCAAAGGGCGAGCGACACGCCGATCACCGTATGACCCGGCTTCGCATCGATGCAGCGCCGTACGTCGTCGAGCGCGGTCGAATAATTGCGCGTCGTGCCCGTGACCATGGCGTCGGCATCGCCGAGCGCCACCATGCAGGCGGCGAAATGGTTGCGGTGGGTGTTGATCAGCCGCTGTGCGTCCCGGTGCAGGTAACCTTTCCGCTGGAGCCGGGCATAGAGATAGTCGACATAGGCCTCGCGGCGGTTCGAGGTGCGGGCATTGATGAATTCGATGCCTGCCCGGTTGAGGTCGATGCCGGCGCGCTCGGCGTTTGCCCGGATGATGTCGTCGCGGCCGAGCAGAATGGCGGTGCCGAGCCGCTGGTTGACGTAGGAGAGCGCGGCGCGCATCACCTGCTCCTCCTCCGCTTCGGCGAAGACGACGCGTTTCGGGAAACGGCGGACGCGTTCATAGATGCGTTGCAGCGTCGAGGCGATCGGGTCGCGGCGCGCCCGGAGGTCGCGCGCATAGCGATCAAGGTCGGTGATCTGTTTGCGCGCCACGCCGCTCTCCATCGCCGCCCTGGCGACGGCGACGGGAATGGAGGAGATCAGGCGTGGGTCGAAGGGAACGGGGATGATGTAGTTCGGCCCGAAGCGCGGACGATTGCCCTGATAGGCGGCGGCCACGTCGTCGGGCACGTCCTCCTTGGCGAGGTTGGCGAGCGCCCGCGCGGCCGCGATTTTCATCTCGTCGTTGATGGTCGAGGCGCGTACGTCGAGCGCGCCGCGAAAAATATAGGGAAAGCCCAGCACATTGTTGACCTGGTTGGGATAATCCGAGCGTCCCGTCGCCATGATCGCATCGTCGCGAATGCGGGCGACTTCCTCCGGCGTGATTTCCGGATCGGGATTGGCCATGGCGAAGATGATCGGATTGGGGGCCATCGACCGGATCATGTCGGCGGCGAGCGCGCCCTTGCCCGAAAGGCCGAAGACGACGTCGGCGCCGTTCATCGCCTCGGCCAGCGTGCGCCGCTCGGTCTTGGCGGCATGGGCGGATTTCCACTGGTTCATGCCCTCGGTGCGGCCCTGATGGACCACGCCCTTGGTGTCGCAGAGAATGATATTCTCCGGATTGAAGCCCATCGCCTTGATGAGCTCGATGCAGGCGATGGCGGCGGCGCCCGCGCCGTTGCAGACCAGCCTGGTGGTTTTCAGGTCGCGGCCGGTGAGGTCGAGCGCGTTGAGCAGGCCGGCGGCGGCGATGATCGCCGTGCCGTGCT
>JAGRLJ010000406.1 GCA_020441805.1 Rhizobiaceae bacterium | reverse complement strand
CACGGCGCCAACCATCCGGTGAAGGACCATACGACCGGCAAGGTCGAGATCGTGTCGATGAACCACGGCTTCGCGGTGGATTCGAAATCGCTGCCCGAGGGTGTCGAGGAGACGCATGTCTCGCTCTTCGACGGCACCAATTGCGGCCTTCGCGTCTCGGGCAAGCCGGTCTTCTCGGTGCAGCACCATCCGGAAGCCTCGCCCGGCCCGCAGGACAGCCACTATCTCTTCCGCCGCTTCGTCAACCTGATCCGCGAGAAGAAGGGCGAACCGGCGCTCGCCGAGCGCTGAGCCCTGCATCCGGCCGGCATCCGCATGCCGGCCCGGCGGGCGAACCTTACGGGTTCGCGGGCATCCGCCGCACAAGGATCGCGAACCGGCCGAGCAGCAATATCGACGCGGCCAGCAGCCCGAAGACAAAGCCGAGCCAGATGCCGATCCCGCCGAAACCGAGCGGGAATGCCAGCATATAGGCGAGCACGAATCCGACCGCCCAATAGGATATCAGCGCGAGAATCATCGGAATCCGCGTATCCTTGATGCCCCGCAGCAGGCCCGCCCCGATGGCTTGCAGGCCGTCGACCATCTGGAAGGCGCCGGCCACCATGACGAAGGTGGTCGCAAAGCCCAGCACCGCCGCCGCATCCTCCTTGGAGTTGTCGAGGAAAAGCCCGGCGAAAAAGGACGGAAAGGCGGCAAAGAGCAGACCGCCGATAAGGGCGACACCGGCCGAGATGGCCACGACCACCCAGGCCGCGCGGATCATGCCCTCGCGATCGTTCGCGCCCGCGGCGATCCCGATCCTGACCGTGGCCGCCTGAGCGAGGCCGAGCGGGATCATGAAGGCGAGCGAGGAACATTGCAGGGCGATGCCATGCGCGGCGAGCTCGGCGGTGCCGATCCAACCCATCAGCAGCGATGCGACGGTGAAAAGGCTCACCTCGGCAAGGATGGTCAGGCCGATCGGCAGGCCGAGGCTGAAGACCTCCGCCAGCATATGCCGGTCTGCCCGCCAGAAGCGGACGAAAATCTCGAAACGCCGCAGTTCCGGAACGGCCTGGACATACCAGATCGTCAGGACGAAGCTCAATATATTGACCGAGAGCGCCACGATGGCCGCGCCCGTCATGCCGAGCGCCGGCATGCCGAGATGGCCGAGCACCAGTCCATAGGCGAAGACGGCATTCACGACGAGAACGACCAGCGTGACATAGAGAACGAAGCCGGCCTTTCCGACCGCGCTCAGGAAGGACCGCAACACCATGAAAGCCAGCGCCGGAAACATGCCCCAGCCCGCGATATGGAGATAACCGGCGGCGAGGGCCGAGACATGCCGGTCCTGCCCCATCGCGACCAGGACCGGTTCGGCATAGTAGATCAGGGGCATGGCAAGCGCCGAGAAGGCGAAGACGACCCAGAGTCCCATCCGCACCGCGCGCCGGACATGCTGGACATCGCCCTGCGAGAAGGCCTGCGCGGCGAGCGGCACCACGGCCGCCGTGAAACCGGAACCGAAAATGAAGATCGTGAAATAGAACTGCGCGGCCAGCACCATCGCCGCGAGTTCATTGGTGCCGAGACGTCCGATGATGACGATATCGGTGACATGAATGCCGTTCTGGGCAAGCTGCGCACCGATCAGCGGCAGGCCGAGCGCCAGCGTCTCGACGACATGGCTCTTCCAGCCAGGCCCGAGGGCCACGCCCGTCCTTTCAGCCACTTCCGTCATGATCAGTCATCTCCTCGGCGGGCAGATAATCCAGCACAAGCCGCAAATCCATCCACGACCGCCATGCAATTCAAACTTTCATGCGACCCATCGCCTTCAGTGATGGGTCGCGGCGACCACCGCGACCGTGCCGCGCCAGTGCGGCACGCGCAGGATGAAGATCGCGAGCCCGAGCGCCGTCAGCGCGGCGGCGGCGAAATAGGGCGCCCCCGGAAAATGAATGCCGGCCCCCGGCCCCGAAAAATTGGCGAAGATCGACGAGAACATCAGCGGTCCGACGATCGAGGTCACGCTCGACAGGCTGGTCAGCGTGCCCTGGAGATCGCCCTGGTCGGATGCCGGCACGCCCGCAGAGGTGATAGCCCGCAGCGCCGGATCGGTCATGCCCTCGAGGCAGGCGACCAGGATGACGACGAAGACCATCCATCCTTCCCAGGCGAACGTATAGCCCAGGAAGCCGACGAAACAGAAGACGAAGCCGATGATCGCCGTATTCCATTCTCCGTAGCGCTTGACGAAGAACGGCAGCGCCAGGCCCATCACCACCGCGCTCAGGATACCGAACGTGCCGAGCGACAGGCTGATCATCAGCGGCCCCCAGCCATAGCGATAGTCCGCGACAAAGGGCCAGACGACCGGATAGACGACATGAGCGAGCCAGAACAGGAACATGACGCTGACGATCCAGCCGATGCCGCGATAATTGCGGAGCTGGAGCAGGCCGCCGAGCGGGTTGGCCCGCTTCCAGTCGAAAGGTCGGCGCTGGTGGGCTTCCAGCGTCTCGGGCAGGAAGAAGAGCGCCACGACGAAATTCAGCAACGAAAGACCCGCCGCGACATAGAAGGGCACGCGCGGCCCGAACTCGCCCAGGAGTCCACCGATTACCGGCCCCAGCGTGAAACCGACACCGAAGGAGATGCCGACCAGGCCGAAATTCTTGGCGCGCGTCTCGTCCGTGGAGACATCGGCGACATAGGCCGAGGCGGTCGCGTAGCTCGCCCCCGAAATGCCCGCCAGCACGCGGCCGACGAACAGCATCCAGTAGCTGCCGGCGATGGCGCAGATGAAATTGTCGATCGCGAAGGTCAGAACCGATGCGAGCAGGATGGGCCGGCGGCCGAAGCGATCCGAGAGATTGCCGATGAAGGTGCCGAACAGAAGCTGCATCAGCGAATAAACGATGAAAAGCCAGCTCCCCTCCATCACGCCCTGTGTGGCGTCGGCGCCGGTCAGTTCCTTCAGATAGGCGGGCATGACCGGCATGATGAGCGCAATTCCCATCATGTCCATCAACAGAATAAAGAATACGAGCGCCAGCCCGCGTCGGGCGCGTTTTTCGTCAATCATGGCAGAACACCGTCATGGCCGCAGGAGACGACCAGAACATATAAGGAACATTTCTGGCTTCTAGAGCAAAAACTGACGAAATTCAAGCGGACGGCCGATCAACCCAGCGCGCGGCGAACGCCTTTGCCGCGCGACTGATGCTTTTCGGCAACCCTGTCCATACCGGCGGGAAATGCCGCCCCGCGGCCTCAGATCGCCCCGGAGAAGGTGTCGCAGGCGCTGACCTTGCCGGTGTCGAATCCACGCCGGAACCACTTTGCCCGCTGCTCCGAGGTGCCATGCGTGAAGGAGTCCGGAACGACATAGCCCTGCGAACGCTTCTGTAGCGCGTCGTCGCCGATCTGGTGGGCGGCGTTCAGCGCCTCCTCGAGATCGCCCTTTTCGAGAATGCCCTTCTGGTCCGTATAGCGGCCCCAGATGCCCGCATAGCAATCGGCCTGGAGCTCGACGCGAACCGACATCGCATTGGCTTCGGTCTCGCTCATCGACTGGCGCGCGCGGTTGAACTTGGGCAGGACGCCGGTGAGGTTCTGGATATGGTGCCCGACCTCGTGGGCGATCACATAGGCCTGCGCGAAATCGCCCGACGCCTTGAAGCGCGTGCGCATTTCGTCGAAGAAGGCCGTGTCCAGATAGACCTTCTGGTCCGACGGGCAATAGAAGGGTCCCGTCGCGGCGCTCGCCGTGCCGCAGGCGGAGGGGTAGGAGCCGCTGAAAAGCACGAGCTTGGGCGCGGCATAGCGCTCGCCCGCCGCCGCGAAGATCCCGCTCCAGGCATCCTCGGTCTCGCCGAGCACCTTGCGCACGAAGACCACGGATTCGTCATTGGCGTCCTGGGTCTGCACCGTCTGGCTGTCGCCCGGCCGCGACGATGTCGTGGTTCCGTCGCCGAGAAGCGAACTCACATCGACGCCCATGAATTGCAGGACGATGACGACGACGATGATGAGCACGATCGACCCGATCGAGCCGCCCCGCATATTGCCGATCGGTATATTGACGCCCCGGCGCCCGAAGGGATCGCTTCCGGGCGTCGGTCCCCGGCCCATGCCGCGCACGTCCTCGACATTATCCGACTCGCGGCTGCCTTTCAGGTCCATGATACGCTATCCTCCATGCCTGCCGACCTATATAGCCCGGCACCGCCTTGCCGCACAAGCTGACGTCGCATCCTTCGGCCACGCCCGTCGACGGAAACGCGGACCGGCGGGCACCCGTTCCCGTCCCGCTCGGGACGACACGACATCTATGCGGCGTCTGTCCGCGATCGAGCCCGCGACATCAGGAGCGACAGGAGCGATAGCAGCACGACGAAGCCGGCCATCATTCCGAGGAAGAAGGCGAGACGGACCGGATCCGGCCAGGCAGAGGGAAAGGCGAAGAATACATCGTGCACGAGGCGCCCGGGCATCAGCGTGAATCCGCCTGCGACGACGATACCGCCGACATACATGGCGATCACACTCGCCCTGTGCCGACGGATGTCGTGCATCCGCGCCGCCCGCATGGCACTCCAGGCTCCATGGAGCACGTAAGCAGACAGCAAGTGGATCGGACTGAAGCCCAAGAACATGTTGATGGTGTGGATAAAGAAGGACGAGACCGACGCGGTCGCCATGAGACCGAGCCAGAGCTTGCCGACAAACCGATGGCGGGTCGTGCCTTTTCTCGATAGGAAAAGCCAGGGTCCGATCAGCGCCGCAGGCACGATGGTGGCGACATGTATCCAGATGGGCAGACCGGCATCGAGCAATGGCGACAGATTCACGGATGATATCCTTTCACGGGTTGAATTTGTGTTCTGCGTCGCCCAACTCTTTAGGCCTCTCAACATCGGATACGTGAAACGGCGGAATTCTTCGTGAGCGACAGCACCCTGCAATCCGCGCTTCGCCAAATGCGTGTCGTCGGGCGCTCGCCAAGGCTATGGCTGACTTTCGGCGCCGTGGTGTTGCTCTTTGCCGTCACGGCGCCTTTCGGTACCGAGAAAATCGCCTTCATACCCCGGCTGGCCTACTGGCTCTCGCTACATGCCGCGAGTTGGTCGATCGCCCTGACTTTCGCGCTCGGTGGAGGGACGCTCCTACGTTCCCTCGTCGGCAACCTTCTAGCGCGCATGCTCCTGGGATCCCTGATCGCAGCACTGCCGATCGGGTTGGTCGTGGCGCTTCTCGAACTGGCATGGTTCGGAACGCCGCCCGACCTGCCCGGCTACATCCGCGAAGTCGCGGTCTCACTGCCCCTTTGCGGCATCTTCTGCGTGCTCAGCTACCTGACGATGTCGGGGGCGCCTTCCGCAGGCGAAGCACAGATGGAAGAACACATGGCCGGCGACCCGAGGGAAATCGCCGCTGCGGAGCCGGAACAACCGGCGCTCCTGCGCCGGCTTCGGCCGCAAAACCGTGGCCGGTTGCTGCACATCTCGGTTGCGGACCATTATTCCATGGTCAGGACATCCGGTGGCAGCGAGCTCATCCTGCTGCGCTTCTCCGACACCATCCGGGAGGTCGGACTGGTTGACGGTATGCAGGTTCACCGATCCCATTGGGTTGCGCGGGATTTCGTCCTATCGATCCGCTCCGCCGGCGGCAAGGTTATTCTCGCACTGGGAGACGGCAGCGAGATTCCCGTAAGCCGAACCTTCGCGGCCAGTGCAAGACGTTGGCTGAATGCGCCCTCACGGCCGCGACCACCGGCGGTTCCGCCCTCCGGAACCATCGGATCCCGCTAAACACAATCTTAATCGAAGTCTCGTAATTGTCTGAAATTGGGAACGATTCCTGCGGCTGGACGCCTGCGCCCCGACGAATGCCTCTCGGCGGCGCCGGCGTTGGAGAGGACCACGCTGCGGGACCCATCCAACGGAGGGAATTCATGCTGTTCAGATCGGCAACCAGCCGCAATATCTTCGCGATCGTCGGTCTCGGTCTCGCGACCTCGATCGCCATCGCCGGCGCGGAAATCGCCTTGACCTATACGCAGACGAAACAGGCCAATCTGGACCGGATGCAAGCCGTCGCGAATTCCACCGCCGACGACATCCAGTCCGATCTCAAGACCGCCTACCAGCTCGTCGAGGGCATGGACATCGCCATCACCTCGCAGCGCAATGCGGGCATGGCCTCGCGCGAGGCGGTGATCAAATATATGGAGGACACGCTCAATCGCACGCCGTCGGCGTTCGGCCTGTCCACCGGATGGGATGCGAACGCCTATGACGGCAAGGACGCCGAATTCGTGGACAAGCCCGTTCACGACGCCACCGGCCGTTTCCTTCCCTATGTCTACCGCAACGGCGACGCGCTCGAAAAGGCGGTGCTGCTCGACTATGAGAAACCCGGCATCGGCGATTATTATATCCTGCCGCACACGACCGGAAAGCCTGTGCTGCTCGAGCCCTATCTCTATCCGGTCAATGGACGCAACGCGCTCCTGACCACGATCTCGCTCCCCGTCCGCGCGGACGGCAAGGTGGTGGGCTATGTCGGCGCCGATTTCGACCTCGCCAACAAGGCTGCCGAGCTCGCCTCGAAACGGCCTTTCGGCGATGGCTACATCGCCCTGGTCTCGGCCAAGGGCGCCGTCGTCTCCCATCCCGACAGCGACCTGATGGGCAAGCCGCTGGCCGACAGCAATCTCGACAAGGCCGCATGGGCGCGCCTGATCGAGAAGCCCGGCACGCCCATGGAGATCCGCGAGCCGGACGGCACGACCAATCTTGCCGTCGCCGTGCCCGTCAAGCCGTTCGAGGGCGCGACGTGGTTCACCGTGGTCTCCGTGCCGAAAGCGACGGTCTTCGCCGAGCTGAACCAGGTGCTGATGACCGCCGCGGCGATCATCCTCGCCGCCGCCCTGATCCTCATCCTCGCCGGCTGGTTCATCGCGCGCCGCTTCATCGGCCGCATCGCCAATGTCATCGACGAGACGAGCCGTATCGCGGCGGGCGGCCTCAATGTCGACCTCAAGGACCGGGACCGCAAGGACGAGATCGGCGACCTCAGCCGATCGCTCGCCATCCTGCTGGACAACAACCGGCGCAAGGCCGAACTCGAACGCGAAGCGGAAGATGCCCGCTCGCGCGAGGAAGCCGAACGCGGCGAACGCTCAGCCGTCAATGCCGCGCGCGAGGAATCGATCCGCTTCGCGGTCACCGAACTGGGCGAGGGCCTGTCGCGGCTTTCGAACGGCGACGTGACCGTCCGGCTGGAACGCCAGTTCGACATCCAGCTCGACCCGATCCGCCGCAATTTCAACCAATCGGTCGAGAAGTTGCAGGAGGCCCTCGTCGCCTTCTCGGAGAATGCCGCGACCATCGAGACCGGCTCGAAGGAGATCCGCTCTGCGGCCGACGATCTCTCCCGGCGCACCGAGCAGCAGGCCGCGTCGGTCGAGGAAACCGCCGCCGCTCTCGAGGAAATCACCACCTCGGTCAAGGATTCGACGACTCGCGCCGAGGAGGCGGGCGCCCTGGTCGCCCGCACGAAGCAGGGCGCCGAGAAGTCGGGCGAGGTCGTACGCAACGCGGTTTCCGCCATGGGCGAGATCGAGCGTTCGTCGCAATCGATCTCCAACATTATCGGCGTGATCGACGACATCGCCTTCCAGACCAACCTGCTCGCGCTGAACGCCGGCGTGGAAGCCGCGCGCGCCGGCGATGCCGGCAAGGGCTTCGCCGTCGTGGCGCAGGAGGTGCGGGAACTGGCGCAACGCTCGGCCAACGCCGCCAAGGAGATCAAGAGCCTGATCACCGCCTCCGGCGACCAGGTGAAGCGCGGTGTCGGCCTGGTCGGCGAAACCGGCCATGCGCTGGAAAACATCGTCGCGGAGGTGCAGCAGATCGACATCAACGTTCGGGCGATCGTCCAGGCCGCCCGCGAACAGTCGACGGGCTTGCAGGAAATCAACACCGCCGTGAACCAGATGGACCAGGGCACGCAGCAGAATGCCGCGATGGTCGAGCAATCGAATGCGGCGGCCCATACGCTGGCGACGGAAGTCGGCTCGCTGGCCAATCGTCTCGCCCAATTCAATCTCGGTGCCGGCGCACGGGCTCCGATGCAGGCCGTGGCGGCGTCGGCGGCAACGCCGATGGCGAGAATGACCGCCCCCCGGCCCTCGCCCGCCAGGATCGCTCCGGCCCCGGCCGCGAGCCATGCCCGCCCCGCCGCCTCCCCGGCCCGCGCGCTCGGCAGCAAGCTCGCCGCCGCCTTCACCCCCGCGGCCCCAGCCGCCAGCGGCGGGGACTGGGAAGAGTTCTGACCCATCGGCGATGCATGACAACGAACGGCGGGCCTGTCCCGCCGTTTTCATATCGGCTTGCCGATTGACCGCAACCGCATTTGCCGATCCAATGCAGCGGCGAATCCGGGAGGCAACGATGCGGGCATTGCGGTTGGAATCGGTTGGGAACCTCTTCGTGCGGGAGGTCGAAAAACCCGCGCCGGGGCCGGAGGACCTTCTCGTCCGGGTCGAGGCCTGCGGCATCTGCGGCACCGACCGGCATCTTCTCCTCGGCGAATTCCCCTCGAAGCCGCCGGTGACGATCGGCCACGAATTCGCCGGCATCGTCGAGGCCGTCGGAAGCGATGTGACGGGCTTCAGGATCGGCGACCGCATCACCGGCGACCCCAACATCTCCTGCGGCCGCTGCCCGCAATGCATGGCCGGGCGGGTCAATCTCTGCCGCGCGCTCGAAGCGATCGGCATCCACCGCGACGGCGGCATGGCCGACTATGTCCGCGTGCCGCAAAAGCAGGCCTTTCTCCTGCCTTCCGATCTCGACCCGCTGCACGGCGCCTTCTGCGAACCCCTCGCCTGCTGCCTGCACGGCATCGATCTCGCGGAGATCAAGGCCGGCGCATCGGTCGTGATCCTCGGCGGCGGCGTGATCGGCCTGCTGACGGTCCAACTCGCGCGGCTGGCGGGCGCGACGAGGGTCGTCCTCTCCACCCGCCAGGAATCGAAGCGCCGCCTTGCCGAGGCCCTTGGCGCAACCGATACCGTGGACCCCTCGGCGACGGATGCCGTCGAGGCGATCGCCGGCCCCTCGGGGCTCCTGCCCGGCGGCGCCGACGTCGTGATCGAATGCGCCGGCGCGCCGGAGACCATGCGGCAGGCGCCGCCGCTCGCCAAGGCCGGCGGCACGGTGGTGATTCTCGGCGTCATGCCGCAGGGCGCCAGGATCGAGATCGAGCCTTTCGACATCCTGTTCCGCGAATTGCGTCTCCTCGGCTCCTTCGTCAATCCGTTCACCCATCGCCGCGCCGCCGATCTCATCGCCTCGGGCGCGATCAAGGTGGCGGACCTGATATCGCGCACCGTCACACTGGACGCAGCTGCCGCCGCCGTCCGCAATCCCGCGCGATCCGGCGAGGTCCGCGTCCTCGTCATCCCGGACTGAGAGCTTCTTTCCTATGTCGTGAATAGCGGAAAAAACTTGGGCCTACGGGGTTCCGTTCCCCCCATCATTTCCCTATAAGCCGCTTCTAGCCTTGAAAGACCCGCACCTGCGCCCGGCCGGTATCCCACCGTTCGCCGGCCCTTGCCGCAGGCGACAAGATGGAAGCATACATGCCGAAGCGCCAGGATATCAAATCGATCCTCATCATTGGTGCCGGCCCGATCGTGATCGGTCAGGCCTGCGAATTCGATTATTCCGGCACGCAGGCCTGCAAGGCGCTCAAGGAGGAAGGGTACCGGGTCATCCTGGTCAACTCCAACCCCGCCAC
>JAGRLJ010000062.1 GCA_020441805.1 Rhizobiaceae bacterium | reverse complement strand
AACCATCCGAGTGGCGACCCGACGCCGTCGCGCGCCGATATCGACATGACGCATACGATCATCGCGACGGCCAAGCCGCTCGGCATCGCCGTCCATGACCATATCATCATCGGCAAGGACGGACATGCCAGCCTCAAGGGCCTGCGCATGATATGAGGCGAAAAGCAAACCCCCGGCCCTTGCATCTGGCAATCGGCCGCCGGAACGTCTAAGTCGGGAACAGGCCGGCAGCCTGCCGGCATCATGCCTCTCCAGAAGATCGGTCCCGATATGAGCCAGCTTTTCACCCCCGTCTCCCTGCGCGATCTCGACCTCAAGAACAGGCTGGTGGTGGCGCCGATGTGCCAGTATTCGGCCCGCCACGGCGTCGCCAACGACTGGCACTTCGCCCATCTCGCCCGTTTCGCGCTCGGAGGCTTCGGTCTCGTCACGGTTGAGGCCACGGCGGTGACCCCCGAGGGACGGATTTCCTATGGCGATCTCGGTCTCTGGACGGACGAGCAGGTCGAGCCGCTTCGACGCATTGTCGATTTCCTGCATTCGCAGGGCACGGCGGCCGGCATCCAGCTCGCCCATGCCGGCCGCAAGGCCGCCTCGCCCGTCCCCTTCCGGCCCGAACCGACAGATGCCGAGAAAGTCGCGATCGCCTACGAGGACTGGCAGCCCGTGGCGCCGAGCCCGATCATCCACTCCGAAAGGCTGCCGGGCTACAAGCTCCCCCGCGAAATGACGGCAGACGACATTCGCCGCCTCAAGCAATCTTTCATCGAATCTGTTTATCGTGCTGAAAAAGCAGGATTTGACCTCGTCGAAATCCATGCGGCGCATGGCTATCTCATCAACCAGTTCCTGTCGCCGGTCGCCAACAGGCGCGAGGACGACTATGGTGGCAGCCGGGAAAACCGCATGCGGCTGCTGCTGGAACTGACCGAGGAGGTGCGGGCCGCCTGGCCGGCCGAAAAGCCGCTCTTCGTCCGCATCTCGGCCTCCGACAACCATCCCGAGGGCTGGACGGTGGAGGACAGCGTGGTCCTCGCCGGGAAGCTCAAGGCGCTCGGCGTCGATGCCGTGCATGTCTCCTCCGGCGGCTTCGACGGCGCGGCCTTCCATCCCAAGTCGCTCTACCAGCTGCCGCTGTCCACCCAGGTGCGGAAGGGGGCCGGGATCGCCACCGTCGCCGTCGGCCTGATCACCACGCCGCAGGAGGCGGAAGCCATCCTGGTCGATGGCGACGCCGATCTGGTGGCGCTGGCGCGGGCGGCGCTCGACGATCCCAACTGGCCGCTTCACGCCAGGCATGTGCTCGACGGCGGCGAGGATTCCTATGCGGCCTGGCCGCCCCAGGAGGGCTATGCGATCCGCAACATGGACCGCGCGCTCGGCCGGCGGGCTTTTTCCGTGGACTGAAGACGACCGTCTTCCGGTCCGCCGACGGATCGAAAGCAGGACGTTTCCGGACATCGTTGTCCGGAAACGGCAAGGCTTTTCAGACGCGGGACGGATGGATGGCGCACATTTCAGCCATGGCCAGATTGTCGATGCCGCCATGGCGGGATGCGCGTCGTCGACAATTGAGGCAACACGCCGCCGACAGTCGCCGGAACCCGGTCACACCAGCCGGCTCTGGATCAGCGCCGCCTCGATGAAGCTGGCGAAAAGCGGATGCGGGTCGAAGGGCCGGCTCTTCAGCTCGGGGTGATACTGCACACCGATGAACCAGGGATGATCGGCATATTCGACCGTCTCCGGCAACACGCCGTCGGGCGACATGCCGGAGAAGACCAGCCCGCAATGTTCGAGGCGCTCCTTGTAGTCGATATTGACCTCGTAGCGGTGGCGATGGCGTTCGGAAATCTCGGTCGCACCATAGATGTCCGCGATCCTGGTGTCTTTCGCCAGCACCGCGCGATAGGCGCCGAGCCGCATCGTGCCGCCGAGATCGCCGCTCGCCGTGCGCTTCTGCAACTCGTTGCCCCTGATCCATTCGGTCATCAGGCCGACCACGGGCTCTGTTGCCGGGCCGAATTCGGTCGATGACGCCCTTCCGACGCCGGCAAGGTTGCGGGCCGCCTCGACCACCGCCATCTGCATGCCGAAGCAGATGCCGAAATATGGTACCTTGCGTTCACGCGCGAACTTGGCCGCCTGGATCTTGCCCTCCGAGCCACGCTCGCCGAACCCGCCGGGCACGAGGATACCGTGGACCTTCTCAAGATAGGGCGACGGATCCTCCTTTTCGAAAATCTCCGATTCGATCCAATCGAGCCTGACCTTCACCTGATTGGCGATGCCGCCGTGATAAAGCGCCTCGATCAGCGACTTGTAGGCATCCTTGAGGCCGGTATATTTGCCGACGATGGCGATCGTGACCTCGCCTTCTGGATTGTGGATGCGGCGCGAGACCTCCTCCCACTTCTCCATGCGCGGCTGCGGCGCCGGCTCGATGCCGAAGGCGGCCAGCACCTCGTCGTCCAGGCCTTCCTTGTGATAGGCCATCGGCACATCGTAGATATTGGCGACGTCGAGCGCCTGAATGACCGCTGAGGGGCGCACATTGCAGAAAAGCGAGAGCTTGCGGCGCTCGGGCTCGGGAATCTCGCGGTCGGCGCGGACGAGCAGGATATCCGGATGGATGCCGAGCGCCTGCAATTCCTTGACCGAATGCTGCGTCGGCTTAGTTTTGAGTTCGCCCGCGGCCGGGATATAGGGCATCAGCGTCAGGTGGACATAGACCGCCGAATGGCGCGGCAGCTCGTTGCCGAGCTGGCGGATCGCCTCGATGAAGGGCATCGCCTCGATGTCGCCGACCGTGCCGCCGATCTCGCAGAGCACGAAGTCATAGCCTTCATTGCCCTCCGTGACGAAGTTCTTGATCTCATTGGTGACATGCGGAATGACCTGAACGGTTGCGCCCAGATAGTCGCCGCGCCGTTCCTTGTCGATGATGTTCTTGTAGATCCGCCCGGTGGTGATGTTGTCGGTCTTGGTCGCCGAGCGGCCTGTGAAGCGCTCGTAATGGCCGAGATCGAGATCCGTTTCCGCGCCGTCGTCGGTCACGAAGACCTCGCCGTGCTGCGTCGGGCTCATCGTGCCGGGATCGACATTGAGATAGGGATCGAGCTTACGGAGCCGGACCCGGTAACCCCGGGCTTGCAGGAGGGCACCCAAAGCTGCGGATGCGATGCCTTTTCCGAGGGAGGAAACCACACCGCCTGTAATGAAAACATATCGCGCCATGGGCTTTACCCCCTACTGCTTTGCGGATGATTCCGCCACTGGAAATTTCTCTCCGCGCCGTTTTTCCAAAGCCGGCGCAGCATGCCAACAAAAAACCGGCAGGAAAACCTGCCGGTTCGTGATCGTGATGCGACCGGGGCTATTGCGGCTGGGCCGGTTTTTCCTCGGTCGTCGACTGCGTCTGGTTGTCGACCGGCTTCGTCCCGGTATCGGTCGCGGCGTCGGCGGGCTTCTCGTCGGTCGCGGTCG
>JAGRLJ010000405.1 GCA_020441805.1 Rhizobiaceae bacterium | reverse complement strand
ACGCCGAGCGCGACCGCATAGGGCAGGAGCTTCTCGTAATGCTGCGGCGACATTTCCGGGGCGCCCGCGAGGTTCATGCGGTCCTTTTCCGCCACGGTGAGATAAAGCCTCAGCCCCGCGATACCGTCCATGAGTTCGCGGCCGAGCGGAGTCGCCGCACCCATGACGGTCGTGAAGAAGATCGCGCTGACGATGATGCCGCCGCAGCAGGCGAGCGCCACGCGGTCGTCCAGCGTCCGGGCGATCTCGAAGACCGTCATGGCGCTGACCAGCAGCACGACCGCCATGGCGAGCCAGAAGAGCCCCAGGAACATGCCGGCCATCACCTTGACCGCTTTCGACGGCGCCGAACGGATGACGGCGCCGAGGACGGCGGAAAAGATCGAGACGAAGATGCAGAGCACGGCGGGGACGATCAGCATACCGAGCATCCTGGTGTCGAACGTGCCGAACAGGATCACGGCGAGATAGGCGGCGATGGCGAGGAGGATGCCCCAGATGATCACGCCGAGATTGTAGCGATAGTATTTGCCGGTATGTTCCTTGTCGATCGAGCTGCGGAACTCCTCTCCCATCTTCTGGAACTTGCGGCCGTTCATCTTGTTGATCGGCAGCACGGCGACGCCCTTCACGGCCTTGTAGATCACGTCCTCGCCGAGCGGCAGCGGCTTGTCCGGCGTCTTGCCGGTCGGCTTGAAATTGACCTCGCCCTTGAGGTCGTCGAGGATGACGAGGCCCTTGACCGCGAGGTTGATGGCCGAGGCCGAGAAGGCGGTCCAGCCCTGGCCGGTAAAGCCGCGATTGGCGACATAATGGACCAGCGCCGGCGACAGGCCCATCGGCGGGTCCCAGCGCGGCACGACGATGCCGAGCGACGGGTCGCGGCCCACCCGCAGCCAGTTCCAGGCGAAATAGAGCAGCACCAGCGCGAAGGCGGCGATGGCCAGGATCGAGTTCGTCCGGTCTCGGACCTTCCACCAGAATTCGTCGCTTTCGGTGGGCGGATCGATGACGCCCTTGGCGAGCTTCACGCCGATCGTCAGCCCCTCATGCAGGTTGAGCGGCGCCGTCGTGGCGAAGAACACTTCGTTGCCCTCGACGAGCACGCGCGCATTCTTCGCGGTCGCGCCATAGAGGCCGGTGAAGAAGGTGGTGGCTTCCGGCCGGGCGCCCTCGGGCAGGACGATCGTCGCGCTCGCCTCGCGGATCCAGAAGTCCCAGCCGTTGCCGGTCACGTTCCAGAACAACTCGTCGAAATCCTTGCGGTAGCGGACCTGCCGGCCCGTCTCGTAGGTGATGGAATAGATGTGTTCGCCGCGCGGTATGAACACGTCCGGATCGCCGATATAGATGCGCACGCCGCCGTCGATGGCCTCGGTCTTGTAGGGTTCGTCCTGGCCGTTGCGCTCGATCTTGTCGATGGAGAAATCGACGCGGTGGAGCGCGCCGTCCTCTCCCGTGAAGGTCAGCGGAAAATCGCGGAAGATGCCGCGCTTGATCTTGTAGCCCTCGGCCTTGACCCGGATCGTCTCGGTCACCGTCATCCGACCGGATTTGGAAAGATCGATCGCCGCGTGGAAGGATTCGATCATTTCCTCCGCCCGGGCGGGGAGGGCGGTGAGGAAGAGCGACAGGACCAGGAACAGGCAGGCGATCGTGCCGTGGAACACGCCCTTCCGCCCCGCCGGGCCTCTCCCCTTCGAGGGAGGAGATTGCAGGGAGAGCGGGCTTCTTCCGCTCCAGATCCGTACCGGCTTCCAGCAGCGCTGAAGGAGATCGCCGGCGATGCAGCTGGCCGGTCTCCTCCCTCGAAGGGGAGAGGCCCGGCGGGGCAGAGAGGGGTGAACCACGACCATTGCTTAGAACTTGACCTGCGGCAGGGCGCGGTCCGCCTCGTTGGTGATTTCGAAATAGTCCTTCTTCGCAAATCCGAAGGGACCTGCGACGAGATTCGACGGAAAGCTCTCGACCTTGATGTTGAGCTCGCGCGCCGAGCCGTTGTAATAGCGGCGCGCCATCTGGATCTCACCCTCGATGCCGTCGAGCGCGCGCTGCATTTCGAGGAAATTGGCATTGGCCTTGAGGTCGGGATAGGCTTCCGCGATCGCCATGACCCGGCCCAGCGCCTGGCCGAGCAGGTTCTCCGCGGCCCCGCGCGTGGCGACGTCGCCCGCCGGGATCGCCTGCGCCCGGTTGCGCAGCTCGATCACCTCTTGGAGGGTGGTCTTTTCATGGGCGGCATAGCCCTTCACCGTCTCGATCAGGTTCGGAATGAGATCGGCGCGCCGCTTGAGCTGGACGTCGATGCCCGACCAGGCTTCCTCCGCCATCTGCCGCGATTTGACGAGGCTGTTGTAGAGCACGACGCCGAAAAGCGCGATGGCCGCGGCGACGAGCACGATGATATAGGTCATTGAGGCATTTCTCCCCTCATCACGATTTCGCGAGGGTAACGTTTCAGCCCCCTCAAGTCATCGCGAATTTTTTTGGCGGCTCCCGACCGCCATCGCGGCGTCCGGCCGTATCCCAACGTCTTGCCGGGGAGAAGTCGCGATGCCGCAAAGGTCCGAAATTCGTAAGCTGAATCAAATACTTCGGATAATCTCTCCCTTGAGTAACTTAGGAAACTGCGCTCGTTCCTATGGCGTGTGAGTATCGGTTCACGATCAACCGGCAAACCTAGAGTCATCGCCATGAAGACGACCGCAACCCTCATCAACATCCTGGCTTTCGCAGTGTTGTTCTTTGATTACGCGGTCGCCATGCAGCAGGTCCAGCCCGCCGGCATGCGCCGGACGCTTCAGATCTATGCCGGCCAGCTCCCCACCGGCAGCTATCCGACCCGCAAACCGGTCTGGGAAATGGGGTATGGCCAGACGGATATCGTCTGATCCCGATTTCACCAGCGCTTCCTCGACCGGCCCGCAGCCCGTCCACAAACTCGGACAGGTTGCTGGAGATTCGCACCGTGCCGAAATCGAAAACCCATAGCTGGGACAAGCCGCTGTCATCGACGGCGGCGCGGTCGCACGTAAAGGTGACGACTGCCCAGATTCCCGTGACTGGCGATATCGAGGCCAATCTCGCCAATATGTCGGCGCTCATTCGCGACGCCGCAAAACAGGGCGTGGACGTCGTCCACTCCTGTGCCAGCGACAATGTCCAACGCGACCGGATCGAGGCGCATGTCATTCAGCCGTTGCTCAGACGCTATGCATGGCTCCATGGCTATGCCGTCAGCTCATCGAATTCCTGTCGGCCCAGCCAGAATTTTTCGAGCTTCCGGATCGAGCGAAGCGATCATATGGGTAGGCAGGCGCCGAAAGACGCGATTGGTTTCGCGATCAACGATCTTGTTGCCGACGAAGAACAAGATGCGTTCTTCCGAATGGTTCGTGACTTCCGCATGTCCGCCCGCGAGCACGAGCACACCTGACGCCACTCAGGCGGCGCTTCTGAAATTCGCGCCGGCGGCCTCCGTCAGCAGGAAGGCCTCGCCGCAGGCCGTCGCCAGGGCCCTGACGCGCAGGATATAGCTCTGCCGCTCCGTCACCGAGATCACGCCGCGCGCATCCAGCAGGTTGAAGACATGGCTGGCCTTGATGCACTGGTCATAAGCCGGCAAGACGCATGCGTGCAGCGCCCTGCCGGTGCGGTCGCCCGGCGCGCCGGCGGCGAGCAGTGACTGGCATTCGCGCTCGGCGTCGATGAAATGCCGGTGCAGCATCTCGGTATTGGCATATTCGAAATTGTGCCGCGAATATTCCTGCTCGGCTTGCAGGAAGACGTCGCCATAGCTGATCTTCTCGTCGCCTTCGCGGCCGTTGAAATTCAGGTCGTAGACATTGTCGACGCCCTGCACATACATGCCGAGGCGTTCGACACCATAGGCCAGTTCGCCGCCCACGGGCGCGCATTCCCTGCCCCAGACCTGCTGAAAACAGGCGAACTGGCTGACTTCCATCCCGTCGCACCAGCATTCCCACCC
>JAGRLJ010000404.1 GCA_020441805.1 Rhizobiaceae bacterium | reverse complement strand
CAGCCTGATCGGCGAGCGGATCGCGGAGCCGCTGGCCGTCGCCATCGAGGACGAGCGTTTCGTCTGGCGCCATCGTGACCTGATCGCGCGACATGTCGGTCCCGACATTCCGATGCTGCTGTCCGTCGGTGTCATTCGCGCCCTCTGCGACATCGATCCGACATTTCTGACAGGCCGCCGGATCGTGCTGATCGACGATATCCGCAAGCCCTATGGGCAGCCTCGGCGGCGTGAGATGGATCTGACCGGCATGCCGGGCGTCACGCTGCGGCGCGCGGCGGGTTTTTCGGCGGAGCCCGATGGAGGTGTCTTTCAGGGCGGCTCGGTCGCGGTGTCCGCATTGCAGTTCGCGCTGGCCGCCGGCGTCGGGGAAATCGGTTTCATCGGCGTGGATATCGCCAATGCCGATGCGCCGCGCTTCTACGAAGCCGAGGGAGAGTCGGCGTTTTCAGGCGTGGCCGGGGCGGAGACCCGGATCCTCGACCATATCGCGCTGGCGCGGGACATCGCCGCGGCGCGCGGGATCAGGCTGGTCAATCATTCGCCGGTTTCGGCGCTCGCCTCGATCGGCCTCGATCCTGTGCCGCTCGCAGCGAGCGCCGCATAGACCGCCGACAGCCCGTCGACCTCGTTCGATATGTTGAAATTCCCCCGGGCATGGGTCAAGGCGTTCTCGCCGTGGCGGCGGGCGCGTTCGGGGGCCATCAGATAGGTCTCGATCGCCGCGATATAGGCCGCGAGATCGCCGGTGGGGACGACCGCGCCCGTTTCGCCCTCGACGATCAGTTCCGGATAGGCGCCGACATCGCCGGCGACGACCGGGACGCCGGAAGCCATCGCCTCGAGCGGCGTCAGGCCGAAGCCTTCGGTCCGCGACGGAGCGACATAGAGGTCGAGCCCGCGATACCAGGCGGGGATTTCGGTCGTTTCGGCGGCAAGCCGCAGGCGGTCCGAAAGGCCGGCGGCGGCGATCCGGCTCCGGAGGTCCTCGGCGAAACCTTCGTGCTCCGGCGTCACGCGGCCGATTGCCTCGCCCTCCCAGTCGGGATAGCGTGGCAGCAGGGCGATCAGCGCGTCGATGAAAAGATCGGTGCCTTTCTGGTGGCGGATACGGCCGGCGCAGCCGATGCGACGGCGAGCGGATGGCGCCGGGCGTTCCCCGGGCACGGCGGGGCGGAACCGCGTCGTGTCGATGCCGTGCATGACGACGGTATGAGGCACGGTCAGGAAGGAGCCGGTCTTGGCGCTGGTGGCGACCACATGGTCCATGCGCCCGATGAGCCAGCGGCTGTAGCGGGTATGGCGCCGTTGCGACGCTGAGGTGAAGAGCAGCCTGAGCTTCATTCGCAGCAGGTCGCGCAGGAATATGCCGGCGAGCATCTCGATATTGCGCCGGGCATGCCAGATGCGCGGCCGGCCGCCGGGAAGCGGACGCCAGAGGCCCGCGAGCTGGCGGTAGCGTATTTTCGGCAGGTCGGGCGGCAGGCCGGGACCGAGCGTGGCGATCCGCACTCCCGCCGCCACCTGGCGCGGCACGAGCTGGACGATCGTCGAGGTCACACCGGAAAGGCGCCGCTTGAAATGCGGCGCGATGATGTCGGTATCGGCGATGTCAGGCAAGGGACGCCCAGCCTTTCGCGGCGGATGCGGCGGGCTTTCAGCCCCAGTTCACCGCCAGGATTTCATAGGCCTTCGAGCCGCCCGGCGCGTTGACCTCGATCGAATCGCCGACTTCCTTGCCGATAAGCGCGCGCGCGATCGGCGAGGAGATGGAGATGCGGCCTTCCTTGACGTCGGCTTCCTGGTCGCCGACGATCTGGTAGGTCTTCTCTTCCTCGGTATCCTCGTCGACGAGCTTGACGCGGGCGCCGAACTTGATCTTCGAGCCGGACATCTTGGTGAGGTCGATGACCTCGGCGCGGGCGATCAGGTCTTCGAGTTCGCCCACGCGCCCCTCGTTGAGGCTCTGCGCCTCTTTTGCGGCGTGATATTCGGCATTTTCGGAAAGGTCGCCATGGGCGCGGGCTTCCGCGATCGCCTCGATGATCCGCGGACGCTCCTCTTGCTGGCGCCAACGAAGTTCTTCCGAGAGCTTCACAAAACCGCTCTGCGTCATCGGTACCTTTTCGACCATGTCATTCACCTTCGGCATCCGTGCCCGATGGAGCCGGGCACAAAAAGAAAACGGTTCCAGAAGCGCGAACTTCAGAACCGCCAACAAATGATGTTTGGTTCATATAGCAGAGTCCGGGGGCAAATTGCGAGAGTTTTTTGAAGCCGGCCCGGATACGCTGTCCTGTACAGGTGAACGATGGAGGGCAGTCGGACATCGCGCCTCAAAGGGCCCGCCGCGCTGACGACCGAGGCCGAGCGCGGCGGGCCGGTGTCGCCGGATCAGAGATGGGACGTGATCTTCGGCGGGTTCATCCAGTTGTCGTGAAGGCCGTCGGCATAGCGCACGGGCAGGTTCGCCAGTTCCTCCGGAGGCATGTCGTCGAGGCAGGCGATATTGATCGTGACGAAGGCGCCGCCGATTTCCTCGACATAGCCCTCGCCATAGGTATGCAGCCCGCAGGTCTTGCAGAACCGGCGATGGCCGCTCATCGTGTTGAACTGGTAGTCGCCGGTGTCGCTTTCCTCGCAGAGCAGCCGGAAAGCCTCGGGCCTGACATTGGCGCCCCAGGCGCGGGACTTCGAGCAGAATGTGCAATTGCAGCGGCCGGTGCCGGCGGAGAGATCGATATCGACCTCATAACGCACGCGCCCGCAATGGCAGCTTCCGCGATAGGTCTTGAGCATGGGTGCCTCCTGTCTGAATGATGGGAGGACGATACCGCAGGATGCTGCCAGAAATTGTCAGCAAGCCGCGATGTTGGGGATCTATGCTGCGCGGGGCTGATTTCTTCCAGTTAGCGCGATCACGCGTCGGCGTTGCATAAGATCATAAGCGGTCTGGAGACCGGAGAAATAGCCGTTGCCGGGTGGAATGCGCAAACCCTCGACACGGCGGCTCTGGTCGATCATGCGCAGCTTTCTCGGCGCAATGTTCCGTATATCGGCTGGCAGCATTCAGCTACGCCCGCCGGACCAGATCAATTCCGTTTCCCTGTCCGCGAAGTTCCTGAGCACCCGCGGTGTATAACGCAATGCCTCATGGGCCGGTTCAGGCGAAATAGGCCTGTAGCGGCCGCACTTCCAGGTTCCCCGCCTTCAGCGCGCGGATGGCCTCGGCGGCGGCCAGCGCGCCGGACATGGTCGTATAATAGGGCACCTTCTGCATCAGGGCCGCGCGGCGCAACGACTTTGAATCCGAGATCGCCTTGCTGCCGTCGGTCGTGTTGATGACAAGCTGGACCTGGCGGTTGCGGATGGCGTCCTCGATATGCGGGCGGCCTTCCAGCACCTTGTTGATCTTGACCGATTCGATACCGTTCTCGCTGAGGAAGCGCTGCGTGCCGCCGGTCGCCAGCACCTTGAAGCCGATTTCGTCAAGGATGCGGATCGCCGGCAGCACGCGGGCCTTGTCGCCGTCGCGCACCGAGACGAAGACCGTTCCCGAGCGTGGCAGCTCGACATTGGCGCCGAGCTGACTCTTGGCGAAGGCGAGCGCGAAATCGCCGTCGAGGCCGATGACCTCGCCGGTCGAGCGCATTTCAGGGCCGAGCAAGGTATCGACGCCGGGGAAGCGGGCAAACGGCAGCACCGCCTCTTACACGGAAAACCACGGAACCT
>JAGRLJ010000403.1 GCA_020441805.1 Rhizobiaceae bacterium | reverse complement strand
TCATGTTGGTTTCGGTCATGCCGTAGCGCTCGAGAATGGCGTGGCCGGTCCTTTCGGAGAAGCGCCGGTGGGTTTCCGCCAGAAGCGGCGCGGAGCCGGACACGAAGAGCCGCATGCCGACGGTCGCCTCGCGGGTCAGGCCGGGATGCTGGACAAGCCGGACATAGAAGGTCGGCACACCCATCATCGCCGTGGCGTTCGCCATCAGCCGCAGGCACTCGTCCGCATCGAATTTCGGCAGCATGTACATCGACGCGCCGGCCAGCAGCGTCACGTTCGAGGCAACGAAGAGCCCATGCGTGTGGAAGATCGGCAGGGCGTGGATCAGACGGTCCGCGCTGGTGAAGCGCCAGTGGTCGCGCAGGGTCAGCGCATTGGAGAGCAGGTTGTCATGCGTGAGCATCGCGCCCTTCGAGCGTCCCGTCGTGCCGGAGGTGTAGAGGATCGCGGCAAGGTCGTCCGGCCCGCGTTCGGCATCCCGGAAATCGGCTTCCTGTCCGGCCGCCAGTTCCATCAGCGAGCCGCCGCCCGCCTCGTCCAGCGTTTCCACATGGGCGCCGTATCTGGCTGCGATCGCGCAGAGGCCGTCGGCGGCTTTCGGCGTGGAAACGACGAGGCGCGGTTCGGCATCGCCGATGAAGTAATCGAGCTCGGCCAGCGTATAGGCGGTGTTGAGCGGCAGATAGACGGCGCCGGCGCGCAGGCAGGCGAGATAAAGCATCAACGCTTCCGGGCTCTTTTCCACCTGCACGGCAACCCGGTCGCCCGGTTTGACACCGAGCGTTTCCAGCGTCCCGGCCAGCCGTCCGGACAACGAAAGCATGTCGGCGTAAGTCCACTGCCGGCCGTTGGGGATCTCGATGAAGATGCCGCCAGCCTCCGCCGAGGACCGGATCGCGTCGAAAAGATGGTTGCTCATGCATTCAACTCCCTGTTTTCCTTGCCTTGCCGGCCCTGTTCATCTGGGTTGCCACCCGCCGGCGGCACGGGATTGCGCCCGCCACGGTCCGCCGGGACGAGGCGGCGAACCGCCGCCGTGGTGACGACCTCGTTCCGCCCCGCAAAGGCTTCGTGGTTCGTCTCGATATCGTCAAGCTTGTAGAGGTAATTGACCATCAGCCCATACGCCTGACGCATTGCGCGCGGGGAACGGTCGGCGAGGAAGTCAAGGCGCTCGAGCCGCGCGCCGTTGCCCAGATGGAAGCGGGCGACAGGATCGACGATCCGCCCCCTGTCGTCCCGTGCCCGCAGGAAATACCAGGCGGCCGCCGCCGTCATTGCCGGCTGTACGGCGGCGGCGGTCTCCTCGTCATCCGCCCAGCCCTCGGTGTCGAGCGCGGCCAGCTTCGCCTTTTCGGCATCGCCGAACGCGTCGGAAGCTTCCGCGCGGCGCTCCCGCGAAAGCCAGGCGGCAAAGCCCGGAACCGGCGAAAGCGTGACGAAGGTATCGAGTCGCGGCAGGTCGCGGCGCAGGTCCTCGACCACCTGCTTGATCAGGAAGTTG
>JAGRLJ010000402.1:2003-5626 GCA_020441805.1 Rhizobiaceae bacterium | reverse complement strand
GATCGAAGCCAAGGCGCTCCGCAAGCTCAAGCATCCGAGCCGGTCGCGGAAGCTGAGAAGCTTCTTGGATAGCTGAGGCGCGGAATAGGGTAAGAATGCAGATGGCGGCCGTGAGGCCGCCGTCCACCCATCCGAGACGTCATCCTCGGCCTTGTGCCGAGGATCTGATCACGTAGATACCGGCACAATGGCAACGGCTTGACGAACGCTCACCAGATCCTCGGCACAAGGCCGAGGATGACGGAGACGGGTGTTGCGGGCGCCGAAAGATGCCGCCTTGGCATCGACGAACCGAGCCGGAGGCTTATCCCCACAGCTGGCTTTATCCCCGCAGCATCCCACCCAGTTTTTCGATCAGCCGTTCCGTTCCCTCCGCGGTTGTCATGACACCGGGCGAGAAGCGCAGCGTCTGGCCGCGCGCGTCGGTATAGAGATCGTCGGTCCGCAAGGCCGCGAGGACATCCTGCGCCGGCTTGTCGTCCGGCAGGCGGAGCATGATGCTGCCGCCGCGCGCGCGCTCGTCGCGCGGGGAAACCAGGTCCAGGCTCAGTTCGTCCGCCGCCTCGATCAGCCGGGCCGTGAGTTGCCGATTGTGGCGAAGCATCGCCGGCTTGTCCTGCGCCGCATGCCAGTCGAGCGCCGGCAGCGAGGCGATGGCGGCGATGCAGCTCGGCGTGCCGTTGTCGAAGCGGCGGATGTCGGGGGCGAAGGCGAAATTGTCGAGGCGCCAGTTGAAGGGATTGTCCTGGCTGAACCAGCCGCGAAGCTGGGGCTCGCACTGGTCGAGCAGCGGCCGGGCGACATGCAGGATGCCGGCGCCGGGCGTGCCGCACATCCATTTCAGGCTGGTCGACAGCGTGAAGTCGACCGCCGGCGCCTGCGCCGAGAAAGGGACCAACCCAGCGGCCTGTGTGATATCGACGCCGATGATGCTGCCCATGCGGCGGCCATGCGCCACCATCGTGTCGAGATCGACGCGGTGCGATGTCGTGGAACTGACCCAGGTGATCAGCGCCAATGCCACGTCCGGCTCCCAGCGCGCGACCATGTCCTCGTCCTCGACCCAGGACGCACCCTGACGCAGGGGCACGGTATCGAGCGTGAAGCCGTATTTCTCGGCCATGCCGGCGAGAAGATAGTGGTTGGAAGGAAAGCAGTCGCCCGCCACCAGCACCCGCCGCCCCCTGAGGCGTTCGGCGGGGAGGGACGTTATCAGCATATGCAGGCCCTGGGTGACGTTCTCGCAGGTCGTCACCGTTCCCTCCGGCGCGGAAACGACCTCGCGCCAGCGGTCGATGAACCGGCCGCGCGCGGCCAGGACATGGCCCCACTGGCTGTCGTCGGCCGCGCCCCAGACACCCGCGAACCCGGCCATGCCGGCGGCAAGCGCTTCCGCCTTGCCCGGATACTGGCCGATGGAATGATAGAGGAAATAGCCGGAGCCGTCTTTCATGAATGGGTACTCCTCAGCGCGTATAGGCTTGCTGATAATGTTTCTCGAGCCAGCTCGTCAGCCGCACGAGCGGCCAGAGGATGGCGACGTAGATCAGGGCCGCTCCGAGGAGCGGCGTGGGGTTGGCATAAAGCGCCTGGGCGTCGGTGGCCTGCTTGAGCAGGTCCGTCGTGGCGACGACGGAGGCCAGCGACGTGTCCTTGATGATCGAGACGCAATTGGATGCCTGCGGCGGGATCACGATGCGGATCGCCTGCGGCAGGATCACCTTGCGCATGGTCAGCCAGAAATGTAACCCAAGCGCCGAGGCGGCCTCGAACTGGCCCTGCGGCACGGCCTGGATACCCGCGCGCACCACCTCGGCCGAATAGGCGCCGAGCACGAGCGAGAGCGCGATGGCGGCCGCCGTGAAGGACGAGAAGACGATGCCGACGAAGGGCAGCGCGTAATAGATGAGAATGAGCACGACCAGCACCGGCATGGCGCGCAGCAGGTCGATATAGAGGACAGCCAGCAGGCGGATCGGCTTGGGCGCGTAGAGGCGGGCGAGGCATATCAGAATGCCGCTCCCCGTACCGAAGACGATGGCGGCGATGCCGAGCAGCACCGTGTTCATGAGCCCGCTGAGAAGCAGCGGGAACGCCTTCCTGAGAATGTCGACGTTGAAGAAGATATCGATCGCACTCATGTTTGTCCCCCTGATTTCGCCGGCCGGTCGGTGATCAGCATATGTCCGGGCGCGTGCGTGATTGCGAATGGAAGGCCCGCCGAGACGATTGCGCGTTCCATGGTCACGCCGCAGGCCCAGAAGACCGGCACTTCATCTTCTCGCACATCCGTGAGGCCCAATCCATCGATCGGCTTGCCGAGATCCGCCCCGATGGCGGCAGGGTCGCCGATATGCACCGGTGCGCCGTGCGAATCCGTATGTGTGGCGGTTATCGCGATCGCCGTCTCGACCTCGGTTCTCGGGATGGCGCGCATGGTGACGATCAGATTGCCGCCGAAGGGGCCGGCCGCCACATTGGCGACCGCCGTGTCGAAGGCCGAGCAGCTGACGCCGGGGCCATGGCAGCGCAGCCTGACGCCGGCGGCGACAAGGTCGGCCTCGAAGGTCAGCGAGCAGCCGATGGCGAAGGCGACGAGGTCGTCCCGCCAGAGACCGGCTATGTCCCGGCTGAACTCCGCCGGCCGGCCGTCGCGGAAGATGCGGTATTTGGGAATGTCGGAGCGGATGTCGATCGCCGCCCCGAGCGCGGGAAGCGACGGATCGCCCGCCCTGCCGCGCGCGACCATCGGGCAGGCCGCCGGATTGGCGCGCAGGAAGGCTTCGAAGTCGTCGGCGTTTTCCGCCGGGAGGATCGCGATATTGGCCTGGAGATAACCGGGCGCCAGCGCGGCCGTCTGCCGCGCTTCCCCGGCCCGGAACCGTTCGCGCCACTGTGCCGGGCCCATCACGCGGCCTTCCATTGCGTCTCGATCTGCTCCTTGAAGAGCAGCACTTCGAGTTCGTGGGTGGCGCGCGTGCGGGCCCATCGCTCGTCGGTCATGAAGGCCGCGCGCCATGTCGTCATCGCGGCGATGCAACTCGCCTCCGGCAGGCTCCATTCGGCCCCGGCGACGAGGCGGATCGAGACCCGGGGAATGCGCTTTTCCAGGCTGCCGACGAGATAATCGATCATGCCGAGCGCGCGATACGGCCGTATTTCCACCATGCTCTTCGAGCCGTCGAACAGCGACGTGCCGATATGCACGTCGGCGACCCCGGAGGGCTGGTAATCCATGCTGCCGAGCGTCCAGCGGCCGAGATGCGCGGGATCGCTCAACTGCGAGAAGACGAAATCCAGGGGCGCATCCACGATGGCGGATGCGGTATGGGCTGCTGACATCGTGGAGACTCCGGGTTGTCGCGGCGACTGCGCGACGTCCCGGCCGGCTGGCCGGGACGGGCCTTGCGGCGATCAGTCGGCCGAGGTCGGCACCGGCATGGGCGTGACGGTCACGCTGTCGGCGGCGGGCGGGGCGCCGAGCCATTTCTCGTAGAGTTTCGCCATGGTGCCGTCCTTCTTCATCTCGGAGATGATGTCGTTGATCTTCTCGATCTTGTCGGAGCTCTTCGGCATCATCATCGCGAACTTTTCGCCGGTGACGATTTCGGCGCCGACCGTCA
>JAGRLJ010000402.1:0-1943 GCA_020441805.1 Rhizobiaceae bacterium | reverse complement strand
ATGCGGCCGTTCTGAAGGTCGGTCAGCATGTTGGCGGTGGTGTCATAGCTCTTGTAGCTGGCATAACCGATCTCTTCCGCCCGCTCCTGGAGCCACTTCTCCGGGAAGGAGGTGGCGACAGAACCCACGGTCTTGCCCTTGAGGTCCTCGACGCTCTTGATATCGGAGCCTTCCTTGACGCCGACGGCGAGCGCGCCGACGACATAGGGCTGGGTGAAGGCCTGGCTTTCAAGGCGCTCGTTGGTGATGGTCAGGGAGGAGATCACGACGTCCACCCGGCCCGAGGCCGAGGCGACGAACAGGGCCTTGAAATCCATGCCCTGGATCTCCGCCGTGGTTCCCATGCGCTTGGCGATCTCGTTGGCGATATCGACCTCGAAACCTTCGAAGGTGCCGTTCTCCGTCTTGTTCTCCCACGGCGGATTGGCCGGATAGGAGGCGACCCGGAGAGGATCGGCCGCATGCGCGGCAAGGGCGCTGACGGCAAGGGCGATGCTCGCCGCCATGCCGATGAAATGACGTCTTGTAATGGACATGTTCGCTCCTCTGGTATCCGCTGGCGGGACATTGGTCTCAGGCCGTGGCGGGACAGCCGAGAGAATTGCACAAACTGAATATTTTTCAAGAGGTATTTTAAGCCTAAAATATAATAATCGATGCTGATTGACGGTTTTTTCCCGATATCGCACAATCGGAAGCGTGTGAAACTGTATACTGTTTGAGGGAGATGGGGTTGCGAATGGCCGGCACGCGCAAGAAACATAGCGACCGGGTCTATGACCTCGTGGTCGAACGCATCCAGCGCGGCGACCTGGGGCGGGAGGACCGGCTGGTGGATGTCGCCATGGCGGCCGAGCTCGGACTGTCGCGCATGCCGGTGCGCGACGCGCTGATGCAGCTCGTTCACGAGGGTTATCTCGAACGGTCGACACGCGGCTTCATGCTGCCGAGCCTGACACCGCGGGAAGTGCTGGACGTGTTCGAGATCAGGCGGCTGCTCGAGCCGCGCGCGGCCGCGCTCGCCGCGCGCGACATATCCGCCGCCCAACTGGCCGAGATGGAGGCGGCGGTGGACGAGGCGACCCGGACGATGGAAACGGGCGACGTGCCGCATTTCTTCCGACTGAGCGAGCGTTTCCGCAACGGCTGGCTGTCGGCGGTATCGAACCTGACATTGCAGCAGACCATCCAGCGCTATCTGGCGCAGGTCCAGACGGTGCGGCTCGCGACGATGGGTAACCGCGGCACGCTCAAGATCATCGTGGCCGGCCAGCGGGACCTGCTCTCGGCCTTGGCTCTTGGCGATTCCGTGGGCGCGGCCGACCGTATCCTGCGCTTCGTGATCGAGGCGGAAGCCGCCTATCTCGCGGCGTTGCCGGAAGGCGAAGCGGCGTCCATCACGCGGCCGCGGGCAGGAAGCTCTCGAGTTTCGCCTTGACCGCGTCCGGCCAGGGCATGGAAATATGCTCGTCGAGCAGGCTTGCGGCGAGCACCTGGTTTCCGGACCAGCGACGCTCGTCGCCGCAGCGCACCGTATGTTCGATGGTGACCGAGGAACGTCCGACGCGCGTCACCGCGAGATCGAAGGTCAGCTTCTCGCCGAAGAAGGACGGCTTGGAAAAATCGCATGCCAGATGCACCGTCGGCGTGCCCCAACGCTCGTTCCAGATGATTTCGTGCCAGGGATAGCCCATCCAGGTCCAAAATTCCTCGATGACGCCGTTGAGGAGATTGAGGTAGGACGGATAATAGGCGGTGCCCGAAATATCGCAGTCGCCGAAATTGAGCATGCGGTCGGTCGAAAAACAAACGGTCATCGTGTCGAAATCCCCCAGGCGATACTGCTGCGCCAGCACCTAGCACACTCCGCCCCGGCAGGCCATCCTTCCGGTGAAGGGAGCCCACGCTCCGAGGATGGATCACCATGGAAATGGTGGGCCCGG
>JAGRLJ010000401.1 GCA_020441805.1 Rhizobiaceae bacterium | reverse complement strand
GAGATCTACACCGCCATCATCGCCCATCTGATCGCGGGCTGGGACGACGCGCTCAAATATATCTCGCCCGAGCGCGAGCCGGCGGAGGCCTTTCGGCTCTATATCCGGGCGAAGCTCGATTATACCCGCAAGAATGTCGCCGAATCCCGTCTCTTCGCCAGCGAGATCATCCAGGGCGCGCGCTTCCTCAAGAAGAAGGATCGCGACCATATGCGCCAGATCACCGACGTGCATGTGGCGGTGGTGGAGGGCTGGATCGCGGCGGGCAAGATGCTGCCCGTCGATCCGCGCCACCTCTTCATCATGCTCTGGGCCTCGACGCAATTCTACGCCGATTTCGAGCCCGTGGCGGCCGATGGCCTTCGAAAGCCACGGCTGAAGGTCGAGGACTACGAGGCGGCGGCGACCACGATCACGGAAACCATCCTCAAGGGCATACTCCCGCCACGGGACGGGGGCTGAGCGGGGGAAGGATGGAGGCCGCCCGCGTTCACCGCGCGCCCGCCGATTCATCGAACCGGTCGCGCAGCATGCTCCAGGGCAAGAGCGCATTGGGCGCATGCCGGACGAAGGCATGGAACGGCAGTTCCGACGGCGCGGCATAGGGAACCGGCAGGCCATGCGGATCGGCGCCCGCCGCCCAGTCGGCCACCACCGCGCCCAGGGCCGTCGTCATGGCGATGCCGCGGCCGTTGCAGGCAAAGCCTGCCAGCAGGCCGGGACCGAGATCGACCAGATGCGGCAGGAAATCGGGCATCACCGCCGCCATGCCCGACCAGGCATATTCGATGGGCGGCAGGTCCGGCAGGTCGAGCTTTTCGGCAAGGCGGCGGTGGATGGCGCGCGGCACGCGGCGCGCGGCGCCGGGGCCGAGAATATGCATGCCGCCGGTGATCAGCCGGTTTTCCGCATCGAAGCGGAAGGTGAAGAGGTTGCGCCGCGTATCCGAAACGCATTGATTGCCGGGAAGCAGCCGCTGACGCACGGAGGCCGGCAAGGGCCGGGTCGCGATCTGGAAGACGCGCAGCGGCACGTAACTGCGCGACAGCCGGGAGTTCAGCCGCCCGTCATAGGCATTGGTGGCGACGAAGACCCTGCCGGCCCGCACCGACCCAGCGCCGGTCGCGATCCGGTATCCCGACCCCTCGCGCTCCAGCGCCGTCACGCGGCTCGTCTCGAAGACCCGCGCGCCCGCGGCCTCGGCCGCGTCGGCCAGCCCGTTGGCATATTCGACGGGATTGAGCACGCCGCCGGAACGGTCCATCCAGCCGCCGGCATAGCCGCGCGCGCCGGTCAGCGCTTCCACCGCCCTGTCGTCCAGCACCTCGGCGCGCGCGCCGTAGCGTGCCCATTGGCCGGCGCGCGCCCGGACCCTGGCGAATGCGGCGGCGGTCGGCGCCGGCTGGATCCAGCCGCTCTGGTCGGCGGCGCAATCGATGCCGTGGCGCCGGATCAGGTCGAAGACGAGGTCGCCGCTGGCGCTGGCGAAATGCGCCAGCCGTTCGCCGCGCTCGGCGCCGATGAGCGCAATGACGTTGTCGGGATCCATCTTGGCGAAATTGGGCACGACGAAACCGGCATTGCGGCCGGTCGCGCCCCAGGCGACGATCTCGGCTTCGAGGACGATGACGGAAAGCCCCCTCGCCGCCGCGTGCAGAGCCGTCGAGAGGCCGGAAAAGCCGCCGCCGACAATGACGAGATCGGCTTCGGCGGGACCTTGCAGGGAGGGACGGTCGCGCCGGTTGCGCGCGACCGCATGCCAGAGGGAAATGTCGCTCATGATCATGTCCGGCCGCGTCCGGGGCGGCGGCGATTGACGAGATTGCCGAACAGGCCGTTGGGCCTGAACAGCAGGATGAGGCAGAGCATCAGGCCGATGGCGACGATCTGGAGCGATGCCGCGCGCGCCTGCTGTTCGGGCGGGAACATGACCGAGGTCAGCGCGCCGGACCCGACCCAGATGGCCCAGACCAGGACGGACCCGACGACAGCGCCGATATTGCTGCCCGAACCGCCGACGATCAGCATCACCCAGACCTGGAAAGTCAGCATCGGAACATAATTGTCCGGGGCGATGAAGCCGATGAAATGGGCCTGGACCGCCCCGGCCAGTCCCATCAGCGCGCCGCCGACGGCAAAGGCCTGGACGCGGTAGAAACGGGCGCTCTTGCCGAGGGAGACCGCCGCGCGCTCATCCTCGCGCAGCGCTTTCAGCACCCGGCCCCAGGGGCTCCTGGAGAGATGTTCCAGCGCGAGATAGGCGGCGAGCGTCACGCCGGCCACGATCGCGAGGTTGGAGAGATTGAAGAGCAGCGGGTTTTCCGCAAGTCCGGCGAAGGGCCGCGGGATGAAACCGATGCCGAATGCGCCGCCGGTGAGGCCCTGCGCGTTCAGTGCCACCAGCTGCACCACGACCGCGACGCCGAATGTGGTGATGGCGAGATAGTCGGACCTGAGCCTGAGCGTGGCGAAGCCCGTGATCGCCGCCGCCGCGCTGGTGACGACCATCGCGCCGAGCCAGCCGGCGAGGATCGGCAGGTCGAAGCCGCCGAAACGGGCGGGATCGTGCGGCGTGGTCATCAGCGCCGAGACATAGGCCCCGATGGCGACGAAGCCCGCGACGCCGACATTGAAGAGGCCGGTCAGCCCCCATTGGAGATTGAGGCCGAGGCTGATGATCGCGAAGATCAGCGCCGTGGTCAGGAAGAAGGCGATATAGCCGACGAGGTCGATCATCGTTCGTTTACCCCGAAAAGGCCGATCGGCCGGATGAACAGCACCGCCATGAGGATGACGAAGGAGACGGCGGCGCGCCATTCGGCGCCGACGAACTGCACGGCGGCGGCTTCGGCGAGACCGATGATCAGCCCGCCCAGCACCGCGCCGGGAACGCTGCCGATGCCGCCCAGGATCGCAGCGGCGAACATCGGCAGCAGCATGTCGAAGCCCATCAGCGGCCGGATCTGCACCAGGATGCCGACCATGACGCCGGCGATGCAGGCGAGTGCTCCGCCCAGCAGCCAGGTCGCCCGCACCACGCGCGCCACGTCGATGCCGACGACACGGGCGAGCGCCGGGTTCTGGCTCACCGCCTGCATCGAGCGGCCGGTCTGGGTGCGGGTGATCAGCAGATGCGTGCCCGCCACCAGCAAGGCGGTGAGGATGAGGAGCGCGATCTGGTCCGGCGTGATGCGGATGCCGAAGCCGACCGGCATGGCGATCTGGATCGCGCGCGAGAAATAGGTCGGGCGCGAGGTGAAGATGAATTCCAGCAGGCTGCGCAACGCCATGGATGCGCCGAAGCTCGCCATCACCACGATGATGGACTGGCCCCGGAGCCTCAGCCGGGAAAACAGCGCGACATCCAGCATCAGCGCCATGAGCCCGGTCAGCGCGCAGCCGATGACGACCGCCACGATCAGCGGCCAGCCGAAGGACAGCGCGCCGATGGGGGCGATCTTGCCGAACATCGCGCCGAGGGCGCTGACCACGGCCAGCGTCGCATAGGTGCCCCAGGCCATGAAATCGCCATGGGCGAAATTGGAGAAGCGCAGGATCGAATAGGTGAGCGTCACCCCGATGGCGCCCAGCCCGATCATCGAGCCCGTCAGAAGGCCGTCGACGACGAATTGCAGGTTCATGCGTCACCTCCCGAAGGCTGATGCGGCCGCTGGCCGAGATAGAGTTCGGCCACGACCGGGTCGTTCCACAATTCGGACGCGACGCCCTCATGCGCGTCCTTGCCTTCCACCAGGACATAGGCGCGGTCGCCGATGGCGAGCGCTGCCTTGGCGTTCTGCTCGACGAGCAGGATGGTGACGCCCGACTTGCGCACCTCGCTCAGCATGGCGAAGACCATCGACACGAATTTCGGCGAGAGCCCCGCCGAGGGTTCGTCCAGCACCAGAAGCTTCGGATCGACGATCAGGGCGCGGGCGACCGCCAGCATCTGCCGCTGCCCGCCCGAGAGATTGCCGGCATTGGTGCGGCGGAACGCCTTGAGGTCGGGAAAGGTCTGGTACATGCGCGCGATGCGCTCGGTGGCCACCCTGGGTTTGAGGATGCCGCCGGCCGTCTTCAGATTGTCCTCCACGCTCATCAGCGGGAAGATGTTCTCGGTCTGCGGCACGAAGGCCAGGCCCATGCTCACCATCTTGTGCGCGGGGACTTCGGTGATGTCCTGGCCGCCGAGCAGCACCTGCCCGCCCGAGACCGGCACCAGGCCGGCTATCGCCTTGATGAAGCTCGACTTGCCGGCGCCGTTCGGCCCCAGCACCACGACGATCTCGCCCCGGTCGACACGGATCGACGCGCCGCGTACGATCGGCACGCCCGGCTCGTAGCCGGCGACGAGGTCGCGCACCTGCAATACCGGCTCGCTCATGCCGCGCCTCCGAGATAGGCCTCGATGACGCGGGGATCGCGCGCCACCTCGGTTGCGGTTCCCTCGCAGATGAGCTGGCCGCTCGCCATGACGAGCACGCGATGGCAGAGCCGCGTCACCATGTCGATATTGTGCTCGATGAGCAGGAAGGTGACGCCCAGCGCATTGATCTCGCGGATGCGGTCCATGATCACTTCCAGGAGCGTGGCGTTGACGCCGGCCGCCGGCTCGTCGAGCAGGATGATGGCGGGATCGGCCATCATGACGCGGGCCAGTTCGAGCAGCTTGCGCTGGCCGCCGGAGAGCACCCGCGCCGGCTCATGCGCCAGCCGCGAGAGCGAGACCAGTTCGAGCAGTTCGCCCGCCTTTTCCTCCGCCGCCTTCTCTTCCGCCACGACGCGGAAGGGGTGAAGGAAATTGGCCAGCAGGCTTTCCCCCGTCTGCCCCTGCCGCGCCAGCATGACATTCTCGAGCAGACTGAGATTGGCGAGCGGCCGGGGGATCTGGAAGGTGCGGCCGAGGCCGCGCCCGATGCGGCGATGGGCCGATTCACCGGCGACGCTCGCGCCACCCAGCACGATATCGCCGCCGCTCGGCGGCAGGCTGCCGGCGAGAAGGTCGAACATCGTCGTCTTGCCGGCGCCGTTCGGGCCGATCAGCCCGAGGATTTCCCCCTTGCGCACATCGAAGGACACATCGTTGACCGCGTAGAGCCCCCCGAAATGCCGGACGACATGGCGGGCGCTGAGTACGGGCGCCCCTGTCTCGGTTGCCATCAAATCGTGAACCCCTTCGAGCGGGGCGGTCCGGCCGCCCTCGTTAATTTTAATTGTGATCACACTTGCTATGATCACAATATTAGGGATACAGTATTTGGCAAGACAAAAATGTAGAGGGAGCGGAATGCTGAAGTCGGCCACTGGGAAAAACGGAGGTTTCTTGTCCCAGCTCGCGCCGGTGGGCCGCGAGACGGTGCAGGACCGCGTCTATGGTGAGCTGCGCCGGGCGCTGATCGGCGGCCTTTTCGAGCCGAGCCAGGTGCTGACGATCCGCGCGCTGGCCGATGCGCTCGCCACCAGCACCATGCCGGTGCGAGAGGCGCTGAGCCGGCTGGTGACCGAAAAGGCGCTCGAGGCCCTGCCCAACCGTTCGGTGCGCGTGCCGCCGATGACGCCCGAGCGCATGGACGACCTTCTGCGCGCCCGCATCCTCACCGAGGGCGAGGCGATCGCGCTCGCCGCCACTCATATGACAGCCGACCAGATCGCCACCGTCGAGGACATATTGGCCCAATGGGACGACATGCGCGAACGCGACAAGGTGGTGGGCCGCGAACTGGAGCTGAACCAGGCTTTCCATTTCGAAATCTACCGGGCCTGCGGCTCGGCGGTGCTGCTGCCGATGATCGAAAGCCTGTGGCTGCAATCCGGGCCCTGCATCCGCGCGGCGATCTATGCCTTCTCGCAGGGCGACGACATCGATACCGCCCAATATCACCGATCCATGGTCGCGGCGCTCGTGGCGCGCGATCCCCGGGCCGCGCGCGAGGCCCTTGTGGGCGATATCAGCCGGCCCTTCACCTATCTGCGCGACAGGCTGAAAGCCGAGGCGGGCCTATTGGAGACAGAAGCATGAAGACGCGCGCCATCGCCATTTCCGAGCCGAGGTCCGGCCTTTCCGTCGTCGCGCCCCTCATCGAGGCCAAGGCGCCGGAAAATGCCGCCTTCCTGTGGAGCTACCTGGCCGAGCCGCGCGTGGTGGCCGGGATCCATGCCATGTGGACCGGTCCGGAAATCTCCTGCCCCGTTCCCGCCGCGCATTTGAAGGATGCGGCCTATGCCGCGCCGCTGCCGGCCGAAAACGCCACGATCAATCCGCAGCCGGGCGACATCGTGCTCTCCTACGTACCGCCGCGCATGTGGGGCGGCGGCCCCGACCCGGTCTTCGATATCGGCTTGTTCTATGGCTCCGGCGCGCGGCTGCTTTTCCCCATCGGCTGGCTGCCGGGCTCGGTCGTGGCGCAGGTGCGCCCCGAGGACCGCGAGGCCTTCGCCGCCGCCTGCGGCGCGATCCGCCGCAACGGGGCCTGCGACGTCACCTTCCAGCGAGCCGGAGCCTGACATGGCGGACGACAGTTTCGAGCTCTACGACCTGCGCGTCGAGGCCGTCATTCCAGAGGGGCGGCCGATCTATTGCGGCGCCAGGCCCGGCGACCATTTCGAACTGCGCGGCGAGATGCTGACGCTGCCGCCGGGCCAGGGCTTCTCGATCTATTCCATCGCCGCCGTGCTGCCCCTGCTCGCCGCCAAGCAGCGCCCGACGCATGAAAACGACTGGATGACCTCGGACGCCGAGATCGCCTGTCCCGATCCCAACTGCGCCAGCCGGCTCAGGATCGTGCGCCTCGACAAGCGCCGCTTCAGCCATGCCGAGACCACGGCGGTGCCCTTGCTGCGCGAAGGAGACGCCTCGACATGAAGGACCGCACCTTCGAACTCGCGCCGGGCTATGCCATTTCCCGCGTCATTCGCGGCGGCTGGCAGCTTGCCGGCGGCCATGGCGCCATCGATCGCGAGCAGGCCGTATCCGACCTCGTCGCCGCCTTCGATGCGGGCATCACCACCTATGACTGCGCCGACATCTATACCGGCGTCGAGGAACTGATCGGCGCGGCGCGGGGCAGGCTCTCGGCGACGCGCGGCGCGGATGTGGCCGCGCGGATGAAGGTCCACACCAAGCTGGTGCCCGATCTCGATATCCTCTCCCGGATCAGCCGCGCCTATATTCGCGGCATCGTCGAGACCTCGGTAAGGCGGCTCAGGGTCGAAAGGCTCGATCTCGTGCAGTTTCACTGGTGGGACTATGCCGCGCCGGGCTATGTCGACGCGATGGGCTGGCTCGACGAGATGCGGACGGAGGGTCTGATCCGCAATGTCGGCACCACCAATTTCGACACGCCGAGGCTTGCGGAGATCGTCGGCGCCGGCATTCCCGTCGTCAGCCAGCAACTGCAATATTCGGTCCTCGATCAGCGCTCCTTGAACGGCCTTTCGGATTTCGCCGGCCGGCACGGCATCCGGTTCCTCTGCTACGGCACGGTGGCGGGCGGCTTCCTGAGCGAGAAATGGCTGGGCGCGTCGGAGCCGGACATGGCGCTCGAAAACCGCTCGCTGGTCAAATACAAGCTGATCATCGACGATTTCGGCGGATGGGCTCTGTTCCAGGACCTGCTGGGCGCGCTGAAGGCCGTCGGCGACCGGCACGGCGTCGATATCGCCACCGTCGCCAGCGCCTGGGTCCTGCGCCAGCCGCATGTCGCCGCCGTCATCGTCGGCGCCCGCAACCAGAAACACGCGCTCGCCAATGCCGCGATCATGGATCTCGACCTCTCCGCCGACGATCTCGCCGCCATCGACACGGTGATCGCGAGACGGCAGGGGCCGGAGGGCGACGTCTATACGCTGGAGCGCGACCGCGCCGGCCGCCACGGCGCGATCATGCATTACAACCTCAACGCGGGAAAGACATGAACCTCTTCGACAGCGCCCGGGCGGAGATCGTCGCCCTGCATCGCTTCTTCGTCGAATGGTATGATGAAGCCACGGCCGACGGCGCCGATTTCAACCGTTTCGAGCGGGCCATGGGGCAGGACATGCACATGATCCCGCCGTCGGGCGCGGTGCTGGGCCGCGACGCCGTGATCGGCCATGTCCGCGCCCATCGCGCGGCCTTCCGGGGCGATTTCTCCATCGAGATCGCCGGCATCCGCCGCCTGTGGGAAGCCGATGGCGCGGTTCTCGTCACCTATGTGGAAAAGCAGGCGCGCGCGGGCGAGAAGACCACCCGCCGGGCCACCGCGCTTTTTCTCGAAAATCCATCGGCGCCGCACGGCGTCGAGTGGCGCCACCTGCATGAAACCTGGATGCAGGCGGGAAGCGACGAATGACAGGGATCAATGCCGTGAACACTCACGCCTTGAAATGGGGAACAGCACATGAAGACTTCCATGCTTAAACTCACCGCCGCCCTGCTGCTTGCCGGCGTGGCGGGCCTCGCCCATGCCGCCGACTGCAAGGTCACCGTCGGCGTGGTCATGGAACTGACCGGCCCGGCCGGCGAATATGGCCAGGCCGGGGCGAAATCCGTCGAAATGGCCTTCCGGGACATCAACGACGCCGGCGGCGTCAATGGCTGCGAACTGGTGGCCGACACGCGCGACAGCCAGAGCACGAGCAATGTCGCCGTCGACGCGGCCACCCAGCTCGTCCAGGTCAAGAAGGTGCCGGCAGTGATCGGCGGCATCATGTCGTCGGTGACGATCCCGATCCTGACCTCGGTGACGGCGCCGGCCAAGATCGTGCAGGTTTCGCCCGCCGCCTCCTCGCCGACGCTGACCCAGCTCGGCCGCGACGGCAAGACCAACGGCATCTTCTTCCGCACCATCACGTCGGACGCGCTGCAAGGCGTCGCCGCCGCCAAATATGCGATCGACAGCGGCTTCAAGAAGCTCGCCATCATCCATGTCAACAACGATTTCGGCGTCAACATGACGGCCGAGTTCACCCGCGCCTACAAGGCGCTGGGCGGCACCATCGTCTCCGACACGCCCTATAACGAGAAGCAGTCGAGCTACGCCTCGGAAGTCACCGCCGCCATGGCCGGCGAGCCGGACGGGCTCTACCTCGTCTCGACGCCGGTGGACGGCGCCACAATCGCCCGCACCTGGATCTCGCAGGGCGGCGTGCAGAAGTTCCTGCTCAACGACGGCATGAACAGCCCGGACTTCATCGATTCCGTCGGCGCCGACTATCTCGCGGAGGCCTATGGCACCTCGTCCGGCACCAATCCGACGAAGTCGACCGAATATTTCATGCAGAACTACAAGGAATTCTCGGGCGGTATCGAACCCACCAATCCGGCGGCCGACCGTTCCTATGACGCGGGCGCGATCGTCGGCCTGGCGATCGCCATTGCCGGTAGCTCGGACCCGGCCAAGATCCGCGAGGCCATGTACAAGGTGGTCGATCCGAACGGTGAGCCGATCTATGCCGGCAAGGAGGAATTCGCCAAGGCGATGGCGCTGATCAAGGATGGCAAGCCGATCCGCTACGAAGGCGTCATCGGTCCCGTCAGCTTCGACGACTATGGCGACATTACCGGCCCGTTCCGCCTCTGGAAGGTGGTGGACGGCAAGGTCGAGACCATGGGCGAAATGTCCATGGACGATGTCAGCAAGCTCAAGCAGCAGGTACAATAATCCGTATCCGGCCAAAGCCGGCGGGCAGCCTGTCCGCCGGCTCTTCCGCCTGCCTTCGGCGCCAGCCGACCGAACCGAGACCCGGCCGCGATGCCCTCCCCCGAACGCCCTCTCGACCGCCTGCTTTCCAGGCCCTGCTTCTCCCGCAGGCTCGATGTCGTCGATTCGCATACATGCGGCCAGCCGACGCGCGTGGTGCTGTCGGGACACGGCCTGCCGGCGGGCATGGATCCGGCCACGGCGCGCGACCTGCTTCGCCGCGAGCGAGACTGGGTCCGTACCGTCTCGGTGACGGAACCGCGCGGCCATCGCTCGATGTTTTCCGTCGCTCTCATCCATCCCGCAGAGGACGGCGGGGAATTCGGCGCCGTCTTCATGGATGCGGCGACCTATCCGGACATGTGCGGCCATGCCATCATCGGCACGGCGACGACGCTTCTCGAACTCGGCCTCGTCGCTCCGCCTCATGCCGGCTTCTCCGGCGCCTTCGAATTCGGGCTGAGGACGCCGTCCGGCCGGATCGCGCTTCGGGCGCGGCTGGAAGACGGGCGTTGCAAGGCCGTTTCCTTCGCCTTCGACGGCGCCTGGTATCTGGGCGGCTTCGATATCGCGCTGCCCGGCGCGGGCGCCGTGACCGTCGATGTCGCCTATGCCGGCCAATGGTATGCCTTCGTGCCGGTATCGGTAACGGGCGCCGCGATCGACGCGGGCCATATCGGCGCGCTCGTCGCCGCCGCCGCGCCGGTGCGGGAGGCGCTCGCCGAACGGATGGCCGCGGCCGCGCCGGCGGGAGGGACGCTGCCCGTCGTCGGCAATATCGTCTGGACCGGCCTTCCCTCCCATCCCGAGGCCCGGCAGAGGAATGTGCCGATCTCGGCCGCCGGCGCGTTCGACCGTTCGCCCTGCGGCACCGCCACCTGCGCCCGCATGGCGGTGCTGGTGGCCAAAGGCGGGCTTGCAATCGGCGAAAGCTTCGTCAATGAAGGATTGCTCGGCACGATCTATCGCGGCCTGCCGAAAAGCGAAACCTCCGTCTCCGGGCAGAGCGCCATCGTCGCCGAAGTCGAGGGCAGCGCCTGGATTTCCGGCTGCGGCACGCTTTTGATCGATGACGCCGACCCATTGGGCGAGGGTTATCTCACCTGACCGCCGGAGTTCGCCGAACCCGGCCCCCGCACGTTTTCGAGGAGTCGTTCCATGTCCTATCTCGCCAAGCGCATCACCGAAGGCCGCAAGAAATCCTACGGCATGTTCGCCAAGGCCGCCGCGATGGCCGGTGACGGCCGCGACCTGATCCATATGGAGCTGGGCAGCCCGCATGCCGATACGCCGCTGCCGGTCAAGCAGGCGACCGTCGATGCGCTGATGGCCGGCAATGTCCATTATTCGCATTTCCAGGGCCTGCCGAAGCTGCGCGGGGCGCTGGCCGACAAGCTGCGCGACAAGAACGGCCTCGACATCGACGCCGCGCGTATCGTCGTGACCAACGGCCTGACCCATGCATCCTTCGCCGCCATCATGGCGCTGGTCGACCCCGGCGACGAGGTGATCCTGCTCGAACCCTATTATCCGCAGCATCTCGGCAAGATCGAGCTGGCCGGCGGCAGGCCGGTTTTCGCCGAGCTGGACGCGGCGAACCGTTTCGCCATCGATCCGGCGCGGATCGAGGCCAAGATCACACCGGCCACCAAGATGATCTGCCTCGTCAACCCCTGCAACCCGACCGGCCGCGTCTACAGCCGCGCCGAACTGGAGGCCCTGGCCGACATCGCCATCCGCCACGACCTCGTCGTGGTCTCAGACGAGGTCTATGAGGAGATCCTGTTCGACGGGGCCCGGCATATTTCCATCGCGTCCTTGCCGGGCATGGCGGAACGCACCGTCTCGATGTTCGCCTTCACCAAGAGCTTCGCCATGGATGGCTGGCGCATCGGCTATCTGGCGGCGCCGGCGGCGATGATCGAGGGCATCCTCAAGATCACCACCAACGACGTCACCCATGTCAACACCTTCATCCAGGAAGGCGCCTATGCCGCGGTGACCGGCCCGGCCGATATCCTCGCGGACCTGGTGCAGGACGACAAGGTCAAGCGCGACCTCGTCGTCTCGCGGCTCAACCAGATGCCGGGCGTCACCTGCGACTGGCCGGAAGGCACGATCTACGCCTTCCCGAAGATCGCCGGCCTCGGATTCTCCTCGCAGGAAATGGCGGAAACGATCCTCGAAAAGACCGGCGTCGTCCTCGAAGCCGGCAGCTTCTACGGCCCGGTCGGCGAGGGCCATCTGCGCGTCTGCTTCGGCTCGCAATCGCTGGAGCGGATTTCGGAGGCGATGGACCGCCTGCAACGTTTCTTCGGCTCGCTGTGACGGCGACCGGGACAGAAAGGCCGGCGCGGCGCGCGCCTTGCGGCCGATCGCGCCGCCGCCGCTATCCATATCCTGCAAAATTCGCCATGGCCGGCGTCTTTCGGCCCGCGATCCCCGATGACAGCTCCCTGACACGCGCCTAAGGTCCGCCCGACCGCCGAAGGATGGCGGGCGGGGGAATGGAATGCTCATCGGCTTCGATATCGGTTCGACATCGGTCAAGGCGGCGCTGTTCGACATGGACGGCGCGGTGCTCGACCATTGGAGCCGGGCCTATCCGACCGAGCGGCCAGCCGCCGGCAGGGTCGAGCAGGATCCCCGGCACTGGCTCGACGGCATTGCCGATGCGGTGGACGCGCTGCTTGCCGGCCGCGATCCGGCAGCCGTCCGCGCGGTCGGTCTCTGTAGCCAGGTCAATACCGATGTCTTCGTCGACCGGTCCGGCCAGCCGCTGGCGCCGGCGATCACCTGGCAGGACATCCGCGCCGGCGGCGAGGCTGCCGAGCTCGATGCCATGATCGCGCCCGCCGAAAAGCGCCGCTGGTGGGGCGCCGAACTGCCCATCGGCGCGAGCCATGTGCTGGCCAAGATGATGTGGTTCGCCCGACACCGTCCCGATCTCTGGGCCCGGACGCATCAGGTGCTGTCCGCCCGCGATTTCTGCCTGCTGCACCTGACCGGACAAGCGGCGTCCGACCCGATCTCGGCCTTCGGGCAGGTCGGGCTCGACCATCGCTACATAGACGACCTGATCGCCCGCGTTCCGGGCGCCGCCGGCAAGCTGCCGCCGCTCAGGCATTTCACCGAGATCGCCGGCGAGATGCCGCTCGGTTCCTCCGGCCGCAAGGCGCCGGTCGTCACCGGCACGATGGATGCCTGGGGCAATCTCTTCGGCTGCGGCGTCTTCCGGCCGGGGCAGGCCATGTATATGAGCGGCACATCCGAAATCCTCGCGATCGCCGGTTCCGAACGGATCGGCGCGCCGGGGATCGTCACCTTCGCCACGATCGAGGGCCTGGTGGTCAATGCGGGGCCGACCCAGAGCGGCGCGGATTCGCTGCGCTGGTGGGCCGCCACTGCGGGCGTCGAGCCGGGCGCGGTGCCGGAACTCGCGGGGCGCGCCAGCCGCGACGACCGGCCGATCCTGTTCCTGCCCCATCTCGAGGGCGAACGTGCCCCGCTCTGGGATTCCGGGATCCGCGGCGCCTTCATCGGCCTCGACAGCCGCGCCGGTGGGCCGGAATTCGCGCTCGCGGTGCTGGAAGGCGTGGCGCTCGCCGCGCGCCACGCCATGGGCTCGCTGGTCGAGGCGGCGGGCTTCACCCCCGACCATATGCTCTATGGCGGCGGCGGCGGGCGCTCCGACCTCTGGAGCCAGATCCGGGCCGACTGCCTCGGCCTGCCGCTGCATCGCTTCGCCTTCACCGATGTGGGCTGCCTGGGCGCCGCGATCCTCGCCGCCGTCGGGATCGGCGCCTTCGCGACCATTGCCGAGGCCGTGCCCGCCATGACCCGCGTCGAACGCGTCTTCGAGCCCGATCCGCGCCGGGGGCCGCGCTACGATGCGATGTTCCAAGCCTATCGGAGCGCCATCGACGCGCTTCGCCCCATCGGCCTGATCCGCACGGACGGGCCGCGATGACCAGGACCGGAAAACCCGTCATTTCCAGAAGAGGAGCAGGAAAATGAGAAGAGCAGCAATCGGAGCGGCCATCGCGGCCCTCCTGTCATCGGCCTCCGCGGCCTTCGCCACCGACGTCACGATCCTGACGCCCTATATCAGCTCGGTGCCGACCAACGAGATGGCGCAAGGCTTCAAGGCCGAGGGCGACAAGCGCGGCTGGAACGTCACCATCATCGACACGCGCAACGATTTCGGCCAGCTTGCCTCGCGCATGGAGGACACGATCAACGCCAAGGCCTCCGCCATCGTGCTGATCTCGACCGATCCCGCGCAGGTCGGCGACCAGGTCGAGCTGGCCGCCAAATCCGGCATCCCGGTGATCTCGCTCGACGGCTCGAAGAACCCGAATGTGGCGGTCAACATCACCTCCAACAATTTCGATCTCGGCGCGCAGCTTTCCGATGCCCTGTTCAAGGCGCTCGGGGGTAAGGGCAATATCGTGAAATTCTACCATTCCGCCCATCCCGGCGTGCATCAGCGTGAACTGGCGCTCGACGAGGCGCTGAAGACGCATCCAGATGTGAAGGTCATCGCGGACCATTTCGTCAAGGTGCCGGGACCGGTCGACGACGGACGCATCGCGATGGAAAACATCCTGCGCCAGCACGGCGACGAGATCGACGGCGTCTGGGCGGCCTGGGACGATCCGGGTGTCGGCGCGGAACTCGCCACGGAATCGGAGAAGCCGGACGCCAAGTTCATCATCATGGGCATCGACGGCAGCCAGCAGGCGATCGATATGATCAAGGCCTGCACGCGTTACAAGGCGACGTTCCGGCAGGATTTCCCGACCATGGCGGCCGTCGGCGCCGAGCAGCTCGACAAGATCCTCGCGGGCGGCAAGGCCGACAAGGACGAAATCTTCGTTCCCGCCGTGATGATCACGCCGGAATCGCTCGGCGTTAAGTGCCCGTAAGCGTGGGATCGACGGCCATGCTGCTCGATATCCGGGGGCTCGAAAAACGCTTCAGCGGCGCGCGTGCGCTTGCCGGCGCGGATCTTTCCGTCGCCGCCGGCTCGGTGCATGGCCTGCTCGGCGAAAACGGCGCGGGAAAATCCACGCTGATCAAGACGCTGTCCGGCCTCGTGCGGCCGGACGCCGGCGAAATCCTGATCGACGGCCGGGCGACCGCGATCGAAAGCGTCCGCCAGGCCGAAGCGCTGGGCTTCCGCTTCATCCATCAGGAGCTCAGCCTCGTGCCGCAATTCGATGCGGTCGAGAATGCCTTTGTCGGCCGCGCCTATCCGCGTAGCGGGCCGTTCATCGATCGCGCCGCCATGCGGAAAGCGGTGGCGGCGACGGCGGCGGCCATCGCGCCCGACCTGCCGCTCGACATTCCCGCCGGGCGGCTGACGACCGGGCAGAAGCAGCTTGTGGAAATCATCCGCGCGCTGATGAACGAGCCGGCGCGGCTGGTCGTGATGGACGAGCCGACGGCCTCGCTTTCGGAAGGCGAGGCACGCCGCCTGCACGAGGCGGTGCGGGCGCTGGCCGCGCGCGGCGTCGCCGTTATCTACATTTCCCATCGTCTCGACGAGGTCGCGGAGATCTGCGACCGCTTCACCGTCCTGCGCAACGGCGCGACGGCCGGCACGGGCGCGATGCGGGGAACGACGCGCGGCGACCTCGTCCGGATGATGTCCGGCCATGAGGAAGCCGTGGGCGACCGCCCGACGGCGACCGCCGCCGGCCGCGCCGTCCTGGAGGTCAAGGACATGCCGTTCGGGCGACGCGGCAGCATGGTGTCGCTTGCCGTGTCGGAGGGTGAGATCCTCGGACTCTACGGTCTCGTCGGCGCTGGCCGCTCCTCGTTCATGAAAATGATCTGGGGCTCGCGGTCCACGGAAGGCGGAACGGTCCTGCTGGACGGACAAGCCCTGAAATCCGGCGACATAGGCGCGCGTATCCGCCGGGGCGGCGCCTATGTGCCCGAGGACCGCCGTCATGAGGGACTGGTGACGGTGCGCTCGATCGCCGAAAACCTCGCGATCACCGACCTCGGCCGCGTGCGGGCCAATCCCGCGCTGCCGGTCACCAGCCGCGCCT
>JAGRLJ010000061.1 GCA_020441805.1 Rhizobiaceae bacterium | reverse complement strand
CTCTTCCGCCTGCCGGAATTCATGCTGCTCATTCCGCCGCTGGCGCTGGGCTCGGGCTGGTTCCTCATTCTCCATCGCGCGGGCCTCGCCGAGGGCGCCGGGCCGGTTCTGGTCGTGCTGGTCAATATGTGCATGGCGCTGCCCTTCGCCGCCCGTGTCGTGGTGCCTGAGCTTGCGACCCATATCGGGCGGACGGGCCGCCTTTCGGCCAGCCTCGGCATTACCGGTCTCGCCCGGTTCCGGCTGATCGACTGGCCGGTCATGCGCGGGCCGCTGCTCACCGCCTTTTCCTTTGCCGCGGCGCTGTCGCTCGGGGATCTGGGCGCGGTGGCGCTTTTCGGATCGGACGGCTTCATCACGCTGCCGGCTTTGCTCTATGCGAGCCTCGGCAGCTATCGTTCGACCGATGCCGCGGGCCTGTCGCTCATCCTCGCCGCGGTCTGCCTGGTTCTCACCCTGCCCTCGGTCCGGCTCGACCGGCCGGCGCGAAAGGCGTCCTGATGCCCGCTCTTCGAATCGACAATGTCACCAAGGTGCTCGGCGACAGGCAGTTCGCCTATGGCCTCGATCTGGAAGGCGGCGGCATCGTCGCGGTCACCGGTCCGTCGGGCAGCGGCAAGTCGACGCTTTTCCATCTTATCGCGGGTTTCGAGGCGCCCGATGCGGGGCGGATCCTGATGGACGGCGCCGATGTGGCCGGGCTTGCGCCGGGCGAGCGGCCGCTGACCTATATTTTCCAGGACCACAATCTTTTCGCCCATCTCGACGTGGCGGCCAATGTCGCCCTCGGCATCTCGCCCCGGCTGAAACTGTCGGTGGCGGATGACGAGGCGGTGGCGGAGGCGCTGGCAAAGGTAGGGCTCAGCGGTTTCGGGACGCGAATGCCGCAGGCGCTGTCGGGCGGCGAGCGCCAGCGGGCGGCCTTTGCCCGCGCGCTTGTGCGCCGGCGGCCGTTCCTGCTGCTCGACGAGCCCTTCGCCAGTCTCGACGAAGCCTTGCGGCGCGACATGGGCGACCTGCTGCTGGAGCTTCAGGCGGCGACCGGCATCATGGTGCTGATGATCAGCCACGACAGCGGCGAAATCGGCCGGCTGGCGCGTCGGGTGGTCGAAATCGAGGCGGGCCGCGCCGTCTTTTCGGGCCGCGCCGGGGACTGGGCGGGCCGCCGGCGGGATGCCGGCCGCAATTCGGGGCAAGCCTAAAAAAGGACGGATTCAAGTTCCAGATTCGCCACGTCTTTCCGATAATTGTGCTATGCAGTAGAAGTCGAAATCGGATAATGGTGCCTCGTTGGTGCTGGACTCGCCGCGCGACCGAAAAGGACTGGGCCCTGAGCTTTAGAGCCTCCATGACCGAATTCACTTCGACAATGCTAGGCCGCGCCCCTGACCGGGCGCACCGCATCGCTTTGCGCGGTCGCGCGTTGCCGGTGATCGCCGCGGCATTGTTCCTGTCCGGCTGCGAGAGCCTGCTCGACACCTATGAGCCCACCGTCGCGCCCTCGACGCGGCCGCAAATCGTCGACGAGGTGCAGAAGGACGATCCGCGCGCCGAGATGGGCGCGCGCGAGCATCCCCGCATCGTGGCGTCCTATGGCGGCGAATATCGCGATGTGAAGACCGAGCAGCTGGTGGCCCGGATCACCGGCGCGCTGACGCTGGTCTCGGAAAATCCGCGCCAGTCCTACCGCATAACCATCCTCAATTCGCCGGCCATCAATGCCTTCGCGTTGCCCGGCGGCTATGTCTATGTGACGCGCGGCCTGCTGGCGCTGGCGACCGACGCCTCCGAGGTCGCCGCCGTGCTCAGCCACGAAATGGCGCATGTGACCGCCAATCACGGCATCGAGCGCCAGCAGCAGGAGGAGCGCGCCGTGATCGAGACGCGCGTCGTCTCCGAGATCCTGTCCTCGACCATCGACGGCAAGCAGGCGATCGCCCGCCAGAAGCTCCGGCTCGCCGCCTTCTCCCGCAACCAGGAGCTCCAGGCGGATGTGATCGGGGTGCGGATGCTGGGCGAAGCCGGCTACGATCCCTATGCGGCGGCGCGTTTCCTCGACGCGATGGGCGCCTATAGCCGCTTCAATGCGATCAACAACGATTCCGATCCCGGCCTCGACTTCCTGTCGAGCCATCCGACCACGCCGCAACGCGTGGAACTCGCCCGCCGCCACGCGCGCGCCTTCGGCATGGAAGGCACCGTGGGAGACAAGGGCACCGACTATTTCCTCGACGGCATCGACGGCATGCTCTATGGCGACAGCCCGCAGGAGGGCTATGTTCGCGGCCAGACCTTTCTGCACGGCAACCTCGCCATCCGCTTCCAGGTTCCGCCGGGTTTCCGCATCGACAACAAGGCCGAGGCGGTGATGGCCACCGGACCGAACGACGTGGCGGTCCGCTTCGACCTCGTGGACGACAGCCGCAAGGGTAGCCTCACCGATTATATTTCCAGCGGCTGGGTGACGGGCCTCAAGCCCGAGACCATCCGCGCCGTGACCGTCAACGGCATGGAGGCCGCCACGGCGCGGGCCTCGGCGGACCGATGGGATTTCGATGTGACCGTGGTCCGCAACGGGCAGAAGATCTATCGTTTTCTCACCGCCGTGCCGATCGGCCACGAGGCCGATCTCGTCGCCGCGGCGAGCAAGCTGCGCGGCACCTTCCGCCGGATGAGCCCGGGGGAAGCGGCGTCCCTCAAGCCGCTGCGCATCCGCGTCGTCGCCGTCAAGGCGGGCGAAACGGTGCAGACGCTCTCGGCGCGCATGCTCGGTACCGACCGCAAGGCCGAGCTTTTTCGCCTCATCAACGGCCTGCCGATCGGCGCGACCCTGACGCCGGGCCAGCGCGTCAAGATCGTCGCCGAATAGCCGCTCGCCCGGATCGGGACTTCATTCGCGGCGGCATGCCGGAACGACAAATCCGAGGCAACAAAAAACCCGGCCCTTCGACAGGCCGGGTCTTCTGCATGACAAGTCTGTTCCGGCCTCAGGCGGCCTCGTCCTCGACCTCGTCCTCGGCCTTCGCCGAACGGCGCGGGCTCTTGGCGAGGTTGGTTTCGACGAGGCGCACGGCCTCGGTCTCGGACATCTTGTTGACGGCGGCGATCTCGCGCGCCATCCGGTCCAGGGCCTGTTCATAGAGCTGACGCTCGGAATAGGACTGTTCCGGCTGGTTTTCGGCGCGATAGAGATCGCGCACGACTTCCGCGATCGAGATCAGGTCGCCCGAATTGATCTTCGCATCATATTCCTGCGCACGGCGCGACCACATGGTGCGCTTGATGCGGGCCTTACCCTGAACGACCTTCAGCGCGCGCTCGACGAAATCGCTCTCGGACAGCTTGCGCATGCCGATGCTCACGGCCTTGGCGACCGGAACCTTGAGACGCATCTTGTCCTTTTCGAAGTCGATGACAAAAAGCTCGAGCTTCATGCCCGCGACTTCCTGCTCCTCGATGGTGACGATCTGCCCGACGCCGTGGGCGGGATAGACGATCGATTCACCGGTCTTGAAGCCGTGGCGCGTTGCAGTCTTTTTGATCTGGGTTGTCATGCTTTTCACAAACTCCCTTGGTACTCCCGGCGGAACCGGGTGGCCCTTCTGGGCCGGGAGCGGGCGTAGGCCCGCATAGTCGAGACTGAAACCAACAGTCGAAGCTGACGATCCTCCGGCGGCGCCTCGCTAAAGTGGCGACCAGAGGGGCGAAATTTTCAAGGGGACCGCATTTAAGGGATCGCTGCTTTCATGGCTGAGGGCGCGCAAAAAAGCGCCCGCTCGGGATCAGTGTGGTCTGTCTACCATAAAAAACCGTGGAAATCAATAATTTGCTTTGGCAGCCGCGAGGCAGAGCCCGTGGCCAGCGCAAATGGTAAAGACGGCGGCGACTCAGCGCCGGCAGGTCCTTATATCGGCTTCACGCTTTCTTCATCAAGCGCGCATGCGCCGCGGGAGGGAATGGAAAATCCTTTCCCGCCCCGGCCCCGCGAAGGCCGGTCGCTCAATCGCCCGTGCCCGGCTTGTCGGAGAAATATTTCTCGAACTTGCCTTCCTCGCCGTCGAATGTCTTGGCCTCGGGCAGGGGATCGCGCTTCTGGGTGATATTCGGCCAGACGGACGCAAAATCCGCGTTGATCTTCAACCACTTGTCAAGACCCGGCTCGGTATCGGGCTTGATAGCCTCGGCGGGACATTCCGGCTCGCACACACCGCAATCGATGCATTCGTCGGGGTGGATCACGAGGAAATTCTCGCCTTCGTAAAAGCAGTCGACCGGGCATACCTCGACGCAATCGGTGTACTTGCACTTGATGCAATTGTCGGTCACGACATAGGTCATGAGAGGCTCCAGGACGATGTCTTTTCAGCCGCGGGCGGCAGTTTGCCCGTCCACTAGCGGCTTTGCGGCGGCTTGGCAAGCATGCCGGGGCCCAAAGCGGCCTTGCAGAAATCGCAGGGCAGCAATGCATCGCCGCCCGCCCGGGGCCGGTGCGACATTCAGCCGCTCCCGACCGGCAGGCGGCTCCGCAGCCTGTCCAGCGCGCGCCGATCCTTCTTTTCCGGCCGTCCGGTTCCGGGGGCGCGTTGCGCCTGCTCGAAAGGCGTCAGCCGCTCGGGCGGCGGCGACTCGTCGTCATAGAGCAGCCTCGCCTCCTCGTAGGGGCCGCGCCGGCTGCCCGCCGCCCTGACCACGAGGATATAGGTCCGCCGCTCCGCCAGAACCTCGAGCCGGTCGCCGATCCTGACCTCGGCGCTCGGCCGGCGCAGCTTCTCGCCATTGACCGAGACATGGCCGCCCGCGACCCATTCCTGCGCCAGCGTTCGCGACTTGGCGATCCTGGCGAAGAACAGCCATTTGTCGATGCGCTGCCGGGCGGCGGGCGTCTCGGTCATCTATTTCTTCATCTGCTCCTTGAGCACGGCGAGCTTGGCGAAGGGCGAATCCGGATCGATCGGCTTGTCCTTGCGCGGCGGCCGGGCCTCGAAATTCTGGCTCTGCGGCTTGCCGTGCCGCTCGGGGCGGGGCCCGCGATCCTGCCGGTCCTTGCGGTCGTTGTTGCGCGGCCGGCTGTCGTTGCGGCTCTGGCGGTCGCCGCCGTCGCCGGCACGGGCCTCGCGCGGACGGTTTTCGCGACGGTCGTCGCCGCGATTGCGGTTCTGCTGGCGCTGGCCCTCGCCGGCCGGCGAGCCCTCGCGGCGCTGGTGGCCGCCACGGCGCTCGCCGCGATTCTGGTGATCGGGCTTGCCGCCGCCGGGACGCCAGAGCAGCACGCGCTTCTCCTCGACCGCCGGCTGTTCCTC